>JANMDV010000203.1:0-2301 GCA_031376485.1 Actinomycetota bacterium | reverse complement strand
ACCGTCCAGATCCAGCAGAATCGCGCTGCGCCCCGGCTCGGTGACAAGTGGTTCAAGCAGCGCGGCCAATTGGCGATCGGTATCCATGGCCCGCGACGCTAACAGCAGCGTCGAGCGCACGGCGGACTGGCCGCGGTTGGTCCTGGTCGGCCTGCTCGCGGGTCTGTTCGCCACCCTTTTCGGCGTCGGCGGCGGCATCGTCATGGTGCCACTGCTCGTCTTGCTCCTGGGGTTCGAGACCAAAGTGGCCACGGCCACGTCGCTGGCGGCGATCATCGCGACCGCCACGGTCGGCGTGATCACCCACGGCGCGCTCGGCAACGTCGCGTGGGGCTACGCGATCCTGATCGGCATCCCGGCCGTCGCCGGGCTCATGGGAGGGCTGTGGATCAAGGAGCGCATCTCGTCGCGCGTGCTGACCCTGGCATTTGCCGGGCTCCTCGCCGCCGTCGCGATCTGGCTACTGGTGGAGCCGGTTGCCCAGGGTGGTGCCCCCAGCCTGACTGTGGGCCGGGCGGCCATCGTCGTGCCCATCGGCGTCATGGCAGGGATGCTGGCGGGCCTCTTTGGGGTCGGCGGCGGCATCCTCTTCGTGCCGGCTCTGGCGCTGGTGATCGGCCTTCCGCAGCTGTCGGCCGAAGGGGCTTCGCTGCTGGCGATCATTCCCGTCGCCCTCGTCGGCTCGTTGCGCCAGCATCGCGCGGGGACCGTGCGGTGGAAGGCCGCCGCGATCATGGGCGCTGCGTCCGTCGTGACTGCAGTCACCGGGGCGTTCCTTGCGGACGTCACGCCACCGGAGGTCCTGCGCCTGCTGTTCGCGGTGCTCGTCGCGGCCACGGGGGTGCAGCTCGCTCTCCGCTCGCTGCCGCGGCGGCTCGCGCAGACCCCCCGAAATCGATGACCTGACCGACGCGCAGACGGTCCGGCTGTTCGATCGAGGCCCTGTCGCCACAAAGGCCTGCGCATCGATGTACCAGTAGCGAAGAAAGATTGAGCGGTTCGCGCATCAATAACGCTCAAGGATGGCCTCATCTGGCCGATGAACCCTTGCCGGGGTCCGTCAACGGATTGGCAGATGCTGAGGCGAGGATCGCCTTGCCCCGATCCCCCCAAACGTGCGTGCTCAAAAGGCGAACCTTGAAACGTTCCGTATCCGTCGTCATGACGATGCTTGCTGCCGCGGTGGTCTTCGGGGCTCTGGCTTCCAGGTCCGTCGACACCGCGTTCGCGGCACCGTGCGCGACGCCAGGGACGAACGGCCCCGGTGGCACCTTGACCGGGGTCGTCAACACGTACTATCCGGGCAACGCCAACGCGGCGGCGGGTGCGACGTCGATCACGGTGGGTGCGTCCACTGGGGCTGCCACGCCGATCGCCGCGGGTGATCTGCTGCTGGTCATCCAGATACAGGACGCCTCCATCACCACGGCCAACACGGGCGCCTACGGTGACGGGGTCGCGGGTGATCCGGCCTCCGGCGCGCTGAACCTCAACAACGCCGGAAAGTACGAGTACGTCCGTGCGACGGGCGCTGTCGCCGCAGGCGCTGTCCCGATCGCCGGCGCCGGCGGCGGCGGTCTCCTCAATGCGTATACGGACGCCGCCTATGGGGCACAGGGCCAGCGCCGGTTCCAGGTCGTCCGGGTGCCCCAATACTCGTCGGCAACGCTGGGTGCGGGACTGACCGCCTCGGCGTGGAACGGGCGGACCGGTGGCATTCTCGCCATCGACGCCACCGGCACCCTGAGCCTGGGCGGCGCGACGGTCGACGTTACCGGCCTCGGGTTCCGCGGCGGCGGTGGACGTCTGCTTCAAGGCGCGGGCGGAAGCGGGCTCCTTAATACCGACTACCGAAGCCTTGCCACCCTCGACGCGAACGGCCAGAAGGGTGAGGGCATCGCCGGCACCCCTCGGCACGTCCGCAATGCGGTTGCGGCGCCCATCGACACCGGCGTCGAGGGCTACGTCAACGGCAGCTCGGCACGTGGGGCTCCCGGCAACGCGGGCGGCGGCGGCAGCGACGGTCGACCCGCGGCTGCCTCACCGGGCGGCAACGACGAGAACTCAGGTGGTGGTGGCGGCGCAAACGGCGGCACGGGTGGCGTCGGTGGGAACACCTGGAACTCGAACCTCGCGCGGGGAGGTTTCGGCGGAGCGGCGTATCCCGGATCCGCCAGCCAGCTCGCGCTTGGTGGCGGCGGCGGCGCCGGATCGCGAAACAACTCGGCTGGAGCGGCTTCCACCGGCGGAAACGGCGGCGGCATGGTCCTCATCCGGGCGGGCGTCGACGCCGGCACCGGG
>JANMDV010000197.1:0-4235 GCA_031376485.1 Actinomycetota bacterium | reverse complement strand
TGGTACTCCACGACCAACATCGCCTGAGCATCGCCGGCGAACGCGACGAGCCGCGCTGTGGCCGGTGCCCGGTTTCGTGGATCCACCATCGCTCGGTCGAGCAACTCCACCGCCGACGGCTGCGACGGCAGGATTTCGGTGACGGCCTCGAGGGCCCGATCGATCGTGGGGTAGGCAAACAGGGCGAGC
Source organism: Actinomycetota bacterium (assembly GCA_031376485.1). Taxonomy (GTDB): domain Bacteria; phylum Actinomycetota; class Thermoleophilia; order Miltoncostaeales; family Miltoncostaeaceae; genus CALMEC01. The sequence continues at coordinate 4,046 of JANMDV010000197.1, read as the reverse complement.
CCGCGCGCCGCTGGGCGCTCCACCAGGCGGAGCGTGGCGCTGGTGATCACTGCCAATGTCCCCTCTGAGCCACACAGAAGGCGCGGCCAGTCCGGCTCGTCGCCTTCCAGTGCGTCCAGGTTGTAGCCGCTGACACGTCGAAGAAGGCGCGGCGGACAGGCGTGTTTCGCCAGCGACCGGGCGCGTTCCAGCGCTGCCGGCGCTTGCACACCCTTAAAGAGGTGCGCGCGAGTGCCGTCCGCCAGCACGACGTCGAGTGACGCCACATGGTCGGCGGTCAGTCCGTACGCGATCGATCGCGCGCCCGCGGAGTTATTGGCAATCATCCCGCCCAACGTCGCCCGGCCGGCGGTCGCGACATCGGGACCGAACGCCAGACCGTGGGGTGCCGCCGCGGCGTTGAGCTGGTCCAATACGACGCCCGGGTCCACCTGTGCCGTGCGGGCGTCGGGGTCGACGGTGATGGCGCGAAGCGCCGAGCAATCGACGATGAGACCGGGCCCGACCGTCTGACCCGCCAGGCTCGTGCCGGCGCCGCGCATCGTCAGGGGGACGTCATGGGCGTTGCATGCCGCGATCGCGGCCTCCAGGTCACCCGCCTCGGTGGCGCGCAGCGCCGCCACCGGGAGCCGGCGGTACAGGCTGGCGTCGGTGGCGTACAGCTCCCGCGTGCCGGGGTCTGCGCGCACCTCGCCGACCGTCGTACGGCGCAACGTCGCGATGAGGCCCCGGGCATCCATTCGACGCCGATGCTAGCCTCCTTCGGACGCGGGCCACGGGCCCCCGACCCCTGCAAAAAGCCGGGGTTGCGGGCTGATGGTGGTGTGTTATCCTCCGCGGGCTTTGCAGCGCCCGGTATGTGTTCCGCGCGGCCACGGGGCCGCGCTTTTTGTGACCGGGACCGATTCACCCCGCCAACCTGACCGTGGGCGGCGCCACCGCCAGCGGAAAAAGCGTCTTGAACAGGAGCCTTTGAGAATGGCCAAAGAGAAGTTCGACAGGTCAAAGCCACACGTGAACGTCGGAACGATCGGTCACGTCGACCATGGCAAGACCACCCTCACGGCCGCGATCACGAAGGTGCTGGCCGAGAAGGTCGGTGGCGAGGTCAAGTCGTTCGACCAGATCGACAACGCTCCCGAGGAGCGTGAGCGCGGCATCACGATCGCGACCGCGCACGTCGAGTACCAGACCGAGAACCGCCACTACGCGCACGTCGACTGTCCTGGTCACGCCGACTACATCAAGAACATGATCACGGGCGCCGCGCAGATGGACGGCGCGATCCTGGTGGTCTCCGCCGCCGACGGTCCGATGCCGCAGACCCGTGAGCACATCCTGCTCGCCCGTCAGGTCGGCGTCCCGTACATCGTCGTGGCGCTCAACAAGGCCGACATGGTCGACGACGAGGAGCTCTTGGAGCTCGTCGAACTCGAGGTACGTGAGCTTCTCTCGGCCTACGAGTTCCCCGGCGACGACGTCCCGGTCATCCGGGTGTCCGCGCTCAACGCCCTCAACGGCGACGCCGAGGCCGAAGCGGGGATCCTTGAGCTCATGGCAGCGGTCGACGACTACGTCCCGATGCCGGAGCGCGACATCGACAAGCCGTTCCTGATGCCGGTCGAGGATGTCTTCTCGATTACAGGTCGTGGCACCGTCGCCACCGGCCGCGTCGAGCGCGGCATCGTCAAGGTCGGCGAGACCGTCGAACTGGTGGGCATGAACAAAGAGATCACCACCACCGTCGTGACCGGCGTCGAGATGTTCAAGAAGCTGCTCGACGAAGGCCGTGCCGGCGACAACATCGGCTGTCTGCTCCGCGGTCTCAAGCGCGAAGAGATCCAGCGCGGCCAGGTGTTGGCGGCGCCCAAGTCGATCCCGCCGCACACCAAGTTCACGGCCAACGTGTACGTCCTCTCCAAGGACGAGGGCGGCCGTCACACGCCGTTCTTCTCGAACTACCGTCCGCAGTTCTACTTCCGAACGACCGACGTGACCGGCGTCATCACCCTCGCCGAGGGTGTCGAGATGACGATGCCGGGCGACAACGCCGTCATGGAGGTCGAGCTGATCGTCCCGATCGCCATGGAGGAAGGCCTCCGCTTCGCGATTCGCGAAGGAGGCCGTACCGTCGGCGCCGGGGTGGTCGACAAGATCATCGCCTAAAGCAAGGGCAGACCTCTGACCCGTCGCTCCCCCACCGGGGGCGGCGGGTTTTTCTATCTCCAGGGACTCAGGGTGCAACAGAACAAAATCCGCATACGGTTGAAGGCATACGACCACGAGTTGATCGACAAGAGCGCGGCGTCCATCGTCGAGACGGCGCAGCGCTCTGGAGCGACCATCTCGGGACCGGTGCCGTTGCCGACCGAAAAAAACGTGTACTGCGTCATCAAAGGTCCCTTTGTGGACAAGGACGCGCGCGAGCACTTCGAGATCCGAACGCACAAGCGGCTGATCGACATCTACTCGCCGACGCCCCGTACGGTCGATTCGCTGATGCGGCTCGACCTTCCCGCCGGCGTCGACATCGAGATCAAGGCCTAGGTAGTGGCCCTCCTCGCGACATCTGCCGAGAAACTGGCGGCTGCAAAACAGCGCCGGATTCAATCGTTCTCTCGTGTTCAAAAGTGGTCCGGGGCTTTGTCCTCGGTCGCGCCCATATTCCCGATATGGGCGCTCCCTGCGTCCTCGTCCGGCGCGTTTTTCGCTCGCCATTTTCCCGCCAATGCCGCGAGAAGGGCCACTCGCTAGTGCCCGCAATCATTGGACGCAAGGTCGGGATGACCCAGATCTTCGCCGAGGACGGCAAGCGCGTGACGGTCACCGTCATCGAGGCGGGCCCCTGCCCGGTCACGCAGATCAAGACCCCCGAGAACGACGGGTACTCCGCCGTGCAGCTCGCGTTTGGTCAGACCACGCCCAAGCACGTCTCGAAGCCGGAGATCGGGCACCTGCAGAAGTCCGGCGCCGCGCCGCACCGCCACCTCTTCGAGTTCCCGTCCGACGAGATTGCCGACGGCGTCGCGGTCGGTGACGTCGTGACCGTCGAGTCGTTTGACTCCGGCCTGTACGTGCGGGTCACCGGCACGTCCAAAGGCAAGGGCTACCAGGGCACGATCAAACGCCACAATTTCAAGCGCGGTCCGGTCAGCCACGGCTCGCACAACGTCCGCGGCCCGGGCTCGATCGGCGCAGCCGCCTATCCGGCCCGCGTCATGAAGGGCGTCCGCATGAGCGGTCGCATGGGTGGCGACCGGGTGACCCAGCGTGGCCTGCAGATCATCGACTGCGACCCGGAGCGCAACCTGCTCTTGGTGCAGGGATCTGTGCCCGGCGGCGTCAACGGCATCGTGATCGTCAGGGCCGGATGAGCGTTCCCGTGCTCAACCCGGAAGGGCTCCCGTCCGGCGACGCCGCGTTCAGCGGACCCGTCGCCGAACAGGTCATCAAGCCACACCTGATCCACGAGACCGTCGTCGCGGAGCTCGGCCATCGACGTGCCGGCACGCACTCCACCAAGAACCGCGGCGAAGTCAGCGGTGGTGGGCGCAAGCCGTGGCGCCAGAAGGGCACCGGCCGTGCCCGGGCGGGCTCCAGCCGGTCGCCGATTTGGCGCGGTGGTGGCGTCACGTTCGGCCCGACCCCACGCGACCACGGCGGCAAGGTCAACCGCAAGGTCCGCGCCCAGGCATTCCGCGCGGCGCTTCGTGCGCACGCCGACCGGGGCAGCATGGCGGTCATGGACCCCACCGGGTGGGACACGCCGTCGTCCAAACGCGCCGCCGCCTACCTGTACCAGGCCCCCGAGGCCGTCGACGCGCGCCCGCTGTTGGTGCTGGTGGACGACCCGGACGCGGTCGAAGGCCTGTCGTTTCGCAACCTCGAGGGCGTGTACGTCCTGGCCGCCGGCGACATCGAGGTCGTCGACATCATGGCCGGCCGGAGCCTCCTCATCGAACGCGCGGTATGGGAGCGCTACACCGGCGGCGAGTTGTCGGTCACCGATGTCGAGGTCACGCCCAAGCCGCTTCCCGAGCGTACGC
>JANMDV010000189.1:0-3674 GCA_031376485.1 Actinomycetota bacterium | reverse complement strand
GCGGCGGCCCGTTCGCGCTCCACCAGCACCCGGCGCAGGATCTTGCCCGACGCGGACTTGGGGATCTCATCGACGATCTCGACGGCGACCAGACGCTTGTGCGGAGCGGACCGCTCACGCATCCAGTCGATGACGGCCTGGGGCTCGACGGGCTCGCGCACGACGACGAACGCCTTGGGCCGCTCGCCGGTCTCGTCGTCCGGGACGGGGATCACGCAGGAGTCCGTCACGGCGGGATGGGTCAGAAGGAGCGCCTCGAGCTCGGCGGGGGCCACCTGGAAGCCCCTGACCTTGATCAGCTCCTTCGCCCGGTCGGTGATCGTGATCCACCCGTCCGCGTCAGCGGTGGCGATGTCGCCGGTACGAAGCCACCCGCCGTCGACGATCGTGGCGGCAGTGGCCGCGTCGTTGCCCAGGTAGCCGGGCATCACCTGGGGCCCGCGCGCCCACAGCTCCCCCGGCGCACCGGTGGCCACGTCCTGCCCGGACTCGGGATCGACGATGCGCCCCTCGGTGTTGGCGACGAGCTGTCCGACCGATCCTGGTCGATCCTCGCCGAACGGTGCGACGAGCGTGATGACCGGGCTCGCCTCGGTCATGCCGTACCCTTGCGTGATCGGGCAGCCGATGCGGGCGGCGGCTTGTGCGGCGGTGGCACCGTCGAGCGGCGCCGCGGCCGACAAGACGTGTACGAGACTCGAGGTGTCGTACTGGTCGATCAGCGGGTGCTTGGCGAACGCCAGAACGATGGGCGGCGCGACAAACGCGCGGGTGGCCCGGTGCTGTTGGATCAAGGTGAGGTACTGCTCCAGATCGAACCGCGCCATCGTCACGATCGACGCCCCTGCGCGAAGCGCCGACGCCATCACGACGATCTGCCCGTAGATGTGGAAGAACGGCAGGATCCCCATCACGATGTCGTCGGGTCCCATCTCGAGGACGTCCTCGATCTGCTGGAGGTTGGCGACGAGGTTGCGGTGGGTCAGCCGCACACCCTTGGGAAGCCCCGTCGTGCCGGACGAGTACGGGAGCGACACCGTGTCACGCGCCGAGTCGATCGTGACGACCGCAGGTTCTCCGCTTGAAAGGAGCGAGTCGAACGGGATGGCACCGTCCATCTCGCCAAAGCTGACCACCTCGTCGATCCCCACAGCGCGCGCGGCCGCCAACGCCTGGTCTGCCAGCGCCGGGTGGGTGATCAGCATGCGGGCCTTGCAGTCGCGAAGCTGGAACGTCAGCTCGTCGACGCCGTAGAGCCCGTTGGCGGTCGTGTTGGCCGCCCCGGCCTGTGCGACGCCCAGAAACGCCGTCGCGTAGTCGGGCACGTTGGGGCTGTAGATCCCGACGACGTCACCCGGCCCGACACCCCGCCCGGCCAAGCCGGCCGCGGTGGCGCGCACACGGTCGCGAAGCTCGCCGTAAGTCGTCACCGCGCCCGTTGCCCCGTCGATCAACGCCGGACGATCCACGTGAACATCGACGTACTCGAACAGGTAGTCGGTCAGCGCCAGATCGGAGATCGCCAACTCGGGGAAGGGGCTCGTGATGATCATCCGTGCCTCAGTGCCGTGGGGTTTGTCGAAAAACTTCCGCGCAACTCTACCGAGGCTTCCCAAGCCCGGTTCGTCAGCGCGCGGGAGAGGCGATGCCGAACCCGCCGGGCGGATCGGTGGTCTGGTCGTTGATCGACGGGTCGGCCGCGCCAATCAGGGCGACCATGAACAACGCGCCGAGCGCGACGATGACGATGCCGATGACCAGGCCGGCAATGGCCATGCCCCGTCCACCGCGATAGCCCTGACTGCGCTCGTTGTCGTGGAACGCTGCCACTGCGAAGGCGATGCCGAGCGGAGCGGTAAACAGCACGACCAAACCGCAGAGCGACAGCACCATGCTGGTGATCGCGTAGCCGGACGTCGTGCGGACCGGTTCCAGTAGCCGGTTCATGACCGCCGGGCGACCCATGCGTGGCGCACCGACGAGTGCCAGCACCAGACCGATGCAGGTGACGACGTAGGCCACGGTCAGCATGATCCCCGACGCGCCCAGCGTGATCGTCGGCCCGATCTCAAAATCCGTGTCGGTACGCGCAACGGTGACGATGAACGCGTACGAGAACGCCGCGACCCCCAGTACGCCGATCCCCGTCAGTCGCGCCCACGCGTGGGGCAGGATCGCGGCGAACACCAGCGCGACGAAGAAGATGCCGCCGACCGTCACGAACACGGCCGAGTCGAATGCGACGCTGGCCGCGTCCTGCTCGGCAACCGGTTCGTTGCCGAATCCGGGGAACACACACAACGCGGCCCCGAGCACGCCGAGCCACATCCCCGCCCGGCACATGCGGTCCTGCGGATAGGACCGGAACGTCGGTTCCTGCACCTCGCGCGTGGGCTCGACATCGATCATCGCGCGTAGGTTACGGCGCGGGCCAGATGGCCCAGGCCGCGCGCCGAGCAGCGAGTGGCGATTCTACGTCCGAAGTCCGGTGCCCTTGGAGACGAGCCGCCCGGCCCAAGCGACCATGGCGACGGTCAATCCCAGGGTCACCGCGAGGGAGAGCCAGACCGAGACCTCGCTGGTTCCGAGCATGCCGTGGCGGCTCGCGGCGACCATGTAGAAGATCGGGTCGGCTTTGGTCAGCCCGCGCCACGGCTCGCTGAGCAGATTCGCCGAGTAGAACACTCCGCCCAGGAACACCAGCGGCTGCAGGATCAGGTTGCCCACGTAGGACTGCTGGTCCCAGGTCTTGGCGACCAGGCCGACACCCACGCCCAGGGCGCTGAACGCCACCGACGCGCACAGGAACGCCACGATCGCGGTGATCGGGTTGACCGCGGGCAGGTCCACCAGCGGCAGCGCGGCCAGCAGGGTCAGGAGCCCGATGGCAAGGCCCCGCACGACGCCGCCGGCCAGGTAGGCCGCGAGCAGGTGCCGTGCACGCATGGGTCCGCTGACCGGGTCGTCGATGAACCCGTCGAACCGTGCCTGGTAGAGCGACGAGGCGGTGTTGCTGTAGGCGGCGGTGCCGATGCCCATCAGGATGAGCCCCGGCACGATGAACGCCTCGTAGGCGACACCGTCGATCTGCCGGATGCGTCCGCCGAGCGCGATGCCGAAGATCGCGATGAACAGAAAGGCCGACAACACGTTGGGCGCGATGGTCTGGCTCCACAGCCGAAGCACCCGGGTGACCTCGCGTTGGGCCAAAGCCGCGCTGCCGCGCCACTGTGCGCGTTCCAACGTGCTCACGCTCATGCGCGCACGACCTGCCGGTAGACGTCCTCGAGCCGCGCAGCGACGTAGCGGTCGCGAAGTGCCTGCGGCGTGCCCTCGGCCACGATGCGCCCGGCGCGGATGAACGCGACGATCTCGCACAGCTCCTCGGCCTCCTCGAGGTAGTGCGTCGTCAGCAGGATGGCGGTGCCGGCGGCGTGAAGCTTGCGGATGTACTCCCACAGCTCGTCGCGAAGCTCGACGTCGACGCCCGCGGTCGGCTCGTCCAGGATCACCAGCGCCGGTCGGTGGACGAGCGCGCGGGCCAGCATCAGCCGCCGGCGCATGCCGCCCGACAGGCGGCTGGGGAGGGTGGCGGCCTTGTCGGTCAGGTCGAACACGTCCAGAAGTTCGTCGGCGCGCTCGCCTGCGTCGGCACGGGTCATGCCGAAGTACCG
>JANMDV010000180.1:0-10297 GCA_031376485.1 Actinomycetota bacterium | reverse complement strand
GCCTGAGCCCTGCGCCGAAGAGCGAGACGACGACAGCAGCTTCGGTCAGGCGTTCCAATAACGCCGAATCGGAGATCGGTCCGAATTCGAACAGCCCGATTCCCCATGGGCCGAGCACCATGCCCACCCCCAGGTACACGATGGCGAGCGTCAGGGGGAGGCTGTCGACCATTGATCCCGCCAACGCGATGCCTACCAAGAGCACACCGGCGATGAGGTACCACTCCACCACAGTGTGGTTCCCACAAACCCGTTGGAGGAAACCGCGCGTATCCATGTCACGATTGGCGTGCGGTCAGCCAGGTGGCTTCAAGTCCGCCCGAGGTCGTCGAGTGGCGAACGTCGTCAGGGCCCCGGAGAGGCGAGCGTTATGATTCGCGCGTGACGTTTTCGATGAGCAGGCGATCGTTTCTCAGCGCGGTCCCGTTGGTCGCCGTGCTTTGCGGCCTGGCCGCCCTGTTCGCGTGGCAAAATGCAGCGACCGAAAAAGATCAGGTGCGCGCGCGAATCGGTTCTGGCGCGGCTGCCGCGGCGGCCACGACGGACCAGTACCTGATCGGACGCATCGAGATCCTGAGAGCCATCGCCACACGGAGCGCGTTCCAACTGGCCGATGCCGGAGACATCGCCGACGAGATCGCACGAATCGACGCGCCGGCTCGTGGTTTCGGCGCCGGAGTTTTTTCGGCCGATCGTTTGGGCCGTCTGCGGGCGCCGCAGGCTGCCTCGTCGATCGACGAGAGCGTCGGGCGGGATTTCCAAACGGTGGTCCGCACCGGCGATCCGTATGTCAGTGACGCGATCGTCGTGCCGGGTCGACCAGCCCCTGTGCTCGTGTTCGCGGTCCCGACCCGCACGGGCACAGGCGAGGTCAACGGCGCGCTCGTCGGCGTGACGCGCGTCGCAGAACTTGCGGAGCTCGGCCGGCGTCTCGAGTCGGCGAATGAGGAGGTGCGGCTCGTGGATCGTGCCGGTTCGCTGCTCTTCCCGCTATCTGCATCCGGCGCGCTGACAGCCGTCGACGGGCGCAGCCCGTATCCGCGGATGCGGCAGACGGGCGCCGGTGTCGTGGACGCCCGGGTTGGGCTGACCGGCTCACGGGACCGCATCATCGGGTATGCGACGACACCCAGGAGTGGCTGGCTCGTCACTCGGTCGGAATCCCGGAGTCGTGCGCTTGCCGGACCCACAACGACCCTTCGTCTGGAGCTTCTGACACTGCTTGTGGCGGGCGTACTGGTCAGCTCCGGGCTCCACTTTGCGTTGCGCCAGGAGGCTCGGACGTCGCGGGAGCGGGCCGTGCTGCTCGAAGCGGAGCGGCTTGCGCGCACACGCGCCGAGCTGCTCGAACACACGGCCGAGCACCTGGCCGCCGCGCAAACGGTCGCTGACGTCGCCGGTTCTGTGACCACCGACATCGAGCAGTGGGGCATGGATGTCGTCATCGTGCAGATGCTGCGCGACAGGGCGACCGTCGAGACCTGTGCGGCCGCAGGGATCGCCCCGGCCTCGCACGAGCGCTCGTGGGTCTCCTCGTCGAAGCGTGACGACATTGTTGCCCGCGCGATGGGAACCGACTCCATGATCGCCTTCCAAACCGGGCAGGAGCACGACACGCAGTTTCCGGAGTGGGCCGATGAGCGGCGACGTCACGACGTCGAGACCGTTGCCGCGGTGCCGCTGCACAGCCCTTCTGGCCGCGTCGTCGGCGCGCTGCTCGGAGCATCGCGTCAACAAGGTTGGCTCACGGAGGACCGACGGAAGGTGTTGGTCGGAATCGCCGAGCAATGTGGCCTCGCGCTCGAGCGGGCGCGGTTGCAGGATCTGACCGAAGCCGCCGCGGCGGACGCAGAACTCCTCGCACGTGTCAGCGACTCGTTGAGCAGGGCCACCTCGGTGGATGAGCGTGCACGGCGCCTCGTCGAGCTCCTTCACACCGAGCGCGGCGTCCAAGCTGTCGTCTACCTGATCGATGAGGAGGACCAAACCCCGAAGGTCATTGCGGCCGGCGAAGCTCATCCGGCTGGGACGCGCTGGGTCGAACGCGCCGTCGCACACGTGGCCCATGTCATTGCGACGGGTGAATTCGTGCTTCCCTGCCGTGATCCGCACGCGGGCGACGAGGCGGCTGAGCCCCCGGCGTCGTTGATGGTGCTTCCGCTCAGGGCGCGAGGACGCACGCTTGGGGCGCTTACGATCGAGGCGCCTGAGATACCTGAACGTCCGCAGGCGTTCGACCCGGCCCTGGCGAAGGAGATCGCTGTGCGCGCCGCCTTCGTTTTGGACAACGCATTGATGTACGAACGCGAACGCGACGTCTCCCACACGTTGCAGATGGGGCTCCTCGGAGGCGCCTCATTGACGGCCGACGGCGTGGACCTGGCAACGGCGTACTGGCCCGGAACGGCGTCCCTTGAGGTCGGGGGAGATTGGTACGACGCGTTCGCGCTGCCGAGCGGGCGGCTGGCGCTCGTCGTTGGGGACGTCGTCGGCCACAGTCTCGAAGCGGCAGTGGCGATGGGTCAACTGCGCGGCGCGGCGCGCGCGCTTGCTCCGATGGGTACGCCGGCGCAACTGCTCGAGCGCCTCGACTCTTTCGTCGAGACCCTGCCTGCGGCACAGATGGCGACCCTCGCCTACGTCGAGCTCGAACCGACGACTGGCCTGATCCGATATGCCTGCGCAGGGCATCCGCCTCCACTGTGCATCTCGACGGACGGTGACACACGATTCTTGTGGGACGGTCGCTCCGCGCCACTCGGAGTCAGTCGGGAAGGATCACGTGTCGAGGCGACAGATCTGCTCGACGAGGGCGAAACGCTGGTGCTGTACACGGACGGTCTCATCGAGCGGCGCGGTGAGAGTATCGACGTTGGCATCAAGCGGCTCGCAGACATGGCACAGGGTCGGCCGATTCAGGCCAGCGCACTCGTCGCTCACCTCTGCGACGCGTTGCTCGACGAACACCAAGACGACGATGTGTGCATCCTCGCGCTCCAACGCCTGCCTGTGGACGACGCCTTCACTCACTCCATTTCGGCGGCTCCCTCGAAGCTGGCCGGTCTCAGACGCGAGCTGCGCTCATGGCTTGAGCACCGCGATATCGAGTCGGAGGCGACTCAGTGCATCATCCTGGCCGTCTCGGAGGCGGCGGCGAACGCCGTGGAACACGCCTATGACTCCGATGGTGTCGGCGTCGTCACGGTGACGGCGTCGCTCGACCTTCACGCGACGCTCAGCGCGACTGTGAGCGACCAGGGAACATGGCGCGAGCCGCTCGTCGATTCGCAACGGGGACACGGCATCACCATCATCAACAGCCTCATGGACGAGGTCACCATCTCGACCGACAGGGACGCCACCGTCGTGCTGATGACCCGATCGACTGCGCAGCCGGTTGCGACATGACCCTCGGCGTCCTCCCGCGGATCTGATCGGCAGAAGGACTCGCAGCGGCGAGACATCGCCGTAGTCAGCCCATTTTCATTCGCAGCGTGCGGGCGGCCACGCCCGACCCAAAGACCGGACGCACTCGACTGTCACCCTTTCTGCTGGTGTCGCACGCGGCGGCCTGGGCCCCGTTGCCGTGCGTCGAACACGTTCCCACGTGGCATCGACAGCGACGGGGCCCTCGTCACATCGGGTGTGCGAACCGTGAGGGCCCTCATTTCGGGCCCGTCCCGGAACTCCTGCTCGGTTGGCGGCTGCACACCGTCTCACTCGGTTTTCGCTCGCCGTCCGGCCCAGCAGTTATTTTTGCGCGAACCCTTAGCCGGCGACTGCGGTCTGCTGCACGCCGTCGACGCCCGCGATCGCGTCGAGGAGCGGCGGACCAGAGATGCCGGTCACGACCAGCTCGACGCGCCGTAGGTCCGGCTCCTCGGTCACCTTCGCAGATGCGATTTTTGCCCCGCTCTGCTCGATGGCCGTTGCCAGATCCCCGACGCGTCCGCCGGTCGCCAACTCCACCTGGACGCGCAGGGCCCCACCGTTTCGCGTGCCGACAGCGGTTGTGAGCCGCCCAAGCGGCCACAGGCTCACCAGAATGATCCCGGCCGCGGTGACTGCCCATACGTATTCGCCGGCGGCTGAGGTCGCGCCGATCGCCGCGGTCACCCACAGCGAGGCGGCCGTCGTCAGGCCGCGCACGTTGGTCCCATTTTTCAGGATGGCCCCGGCTCCGAGAAAGCCGATGCCGGTCACGACATAGGCGATGACCCGCGACGGATCGAGTGCGACCCCCGCGGCGTTTCCAAAGGTCAGGTCTTGCCACGCGAAGTTTCCGATGAGTACGAACAGGCACGATCCCATTCCCACGAGCATGTGGGTCCGAAGACCCGCGTCCTGCTCATGGATCTCGCGTTCGAAACCGACCGCGCCTGCCAGGCCGAGTGCGAGCAAGAGTCGTAGAACTCCCTCCCAAATCTCGAGATCTGGCCCCGCCATATCAGGGACGCTCGACAAACGACGGACGACGGCACGGGTCCGACTTGGGCCGTGACGTGAGGCCGCGCGCGGCTGCGCCCAAGGTGTTCGAGGATTCGTTCTGGGTGTCTGTGGTCTCCACGGGCGGTGTGTCGATCGATCGCCGCGCGGACGCAGCGCGTCCGATGGTCGGGACTGTATTGGGGCGAACGAACACGCTGTGCGACCGCTCGGAACCGGCTTTTTGTGATCTCAGGCAACACTCAGACCAGAACGCCTGTGAGATCATCGCCGCCATTTTTGTCGACGCAGCCGCTTGCTTGCGGAACGCTTGGCGAGCTTCCACACGAGCCGCCCGAGAAGGGCGAAGAACGTCACCTTCATGAGGCTTCCTTTCTGGAATGTCACACCCGTTCCGCCGTGACTGGCAGCGGAACGGGCCACAACTTGGAACACTGTAATGGTGCTACCTGCGTTTGAGCGCGTCGGCCGCGTCCTCTGCGGCGTCCTTGACCTTCTCGCCTGCCTGCTTGAGCTTGCCCTTGGATTGGTCCGCCTGGCCCTCTCGGCGCTGTTCGTCGTCATTCCGCATTGCGCCGACGGCCTCTTTGGCTTTGCCCTTCAACTCGTCCATTTTTCCATCGCCCATTGTGGGCCTCCCGTCATGTTGGGTGGGGCATCCGTGAATGTGGTTCGATGCGGATTTTGCGCCCCGGTGCTGTCAGCTCCTGGTACCCCGTGGAACGGCACGAGAAACGCGCTCAAGCGATGGGCTCGTCGGTGTCCGTTATCCGTGGCGTGGTCACCCGCGCCCGGCCCAGTTTCCTTAGCCGCCGTGGCGGCCGCTTCGACTGATCACGCAGATTTCGTCGAGGTCGACCAGATGGATGCTTCCCGCCGACAACTGGGATGACTCGCGCACGACCACCGCCCACTGGGCGCGGTCGCCGCGGTGGACCGCGTAGATCGCCTCGCCGACGAGCCGGATGTGATGTTCGCCCTCCCACACCTCGGCGCTGACGGGGATCGACGGCAGGGACAAGAGCGCCGGCGCCGCGATCTCGGGCACCACGCGACGAGCGATATCAGCGGCCAGCCCGACCACAGCTGAGGGTTCCATGGAGCCTCCTCGCATCGACACCGAATACTTCGACTCTGGCCCCGCGCGGCGCCCGTGTCAACCGCCCGAACCAACGTTACTCGGCGGTCAGGAGCAGCGCGATTCCGGACGGGTCGCGCACCAGCACCCCGCCGTCCATCGACACGGGTTCGTGGGCACAGTCGGCCACCCACCCGGCGACGCGATCGCGTTCTGCCGCCGTGGGCAGCACGATCGTCGCGTGCCGGAGTGCCGCGGAGTCGGACGGGGCAGGGGAGGCACCCATGCTCTGCCAGACGTTCGCGCCGATGTGGTGGTGGTAGCCGCCTGCAGCGAGAAATGCCGCTTCGGGTCCATAGGTCGCCATGAGCTCCAGGCCCAGCACGTCGCGGTAGAACGTGATGGCCTCGGGCACGTCCCGAACACAGAGATGGACGTGGCCCATGTCGGTGCCGACGGGAAGGCCTTCGAACGGCTCCGTCGCGGGATCCGCCAACTCACCCAAAAGGTCCTCGACGTCGAGCGCAGCGGTCGTCATCTCGCTGACGCGGTTCTGCCACAGCGGGCGGGGACGGTCACGGTAGATCTCGATGCCGTGGTCGTCGGGGTCCTGCAGGTAGAGGGCCTCGCTGACGAAGTGGTCCGAGAGACCTGCCAACGGCACGCGGTCGCGCGCGGCGTGGGCGAGCCATCGAGCCAGGTCCGCCCGCTCGGGTACGCGAAGCGCCAGGTGAAACAGCCCGGTGTGGCCGCGCGACGCGAGGGCGCCGGGGACCTCCACGAGGTGGACCAGCGCTTCACCGCCGGCGCCGAGCGAGGCCTCGGCGCCGTCCCGAGCGAGCACCCTCAGCCCGATCGCATCCCGGTAGTAGGCGACCGACCGTTCGAGATCGGACACGGTCAGACACACCGCGCCCATCCGGGTCGAGGCATCAATCGCGGGGGAGGGGGTGCTCGCAGTTGTCACCGGTCACTCCTATTGCTGGGGGGCTTTGACGGTCGACAGGTCCAAGTTGAGCCTGATTTTGTCACCTACGAGCACGCCGCCGGCCTCCAGGACCTGGTTCCAGTTGAGTTCGAAGTCCTTGCGGCTGATCGTGCCGCGTGCCTCCAGCGCAACGCGCTCGTTGCCCCACGGGTCCGTGCCGGCGCCGTTGACGACCGCGTCCAGTGTCACATCGCGCGTGATCTCCTTGATCGTCAAGCGGCCCATGACGCGGTACTCGCCCGAGTCGGTCGGCTCGATGCCGGTGGAAACGAAGCGGATCTCCGGGTGGTTTGCGGCGTCGAAGAAGTCGGGTGAGCGCAGGTGGTCGTCACGCTGGCCCTCGTTGGTGTCGATGCTGGCCGCCTGGACGACGCCCTGGATGCCGGCGACGCCCTGATCGTCTGCGCTGAGCGACCCTGCGAACCGGGTGAACCGTCCGCGCACCGTTGCGATCATCATGTGCTTGACCGAGAACCCAATGGTGGAGTGGGAGGGATCGATATTCCACGTCCCGGCGGGAACGATTGCGGCCGACGTGGAGGGAAGGGTGGTGGTTTGCGCTGACATTGCTGGTTCTCCTGATTTGGTCTAGTATGTGACAAGCAAAAAGAAAGTGACTTACTTTCTGTAGGCGACTACCATAACAGAAGCAATGGAACAATCAAGTCCCTCGATACCCCTGGAGCTCTGTGACCGCGCGGCGCGCGTGTTCGCACTGCTCGGCAAGCGGTGGAGCGGTCTCATCCTCGATCTGCTCCTCCAACGGCCCGCGAGGTTCAGTGAGCTGGCGCGCGCTGTGCCCGGTCTCTCGGAGCGCGTACTCGGTGAACGTCTGCGTGAACTGGAGGAGGCAGGGCTCGTGGAGCGCACTGTCGACCCCGGACCGCCCATCGCCGTTACCTATGCGCTGACCGAACCGGGCGATGCCTTGGGTCCCGCCATGGCCGCCCTCCGGGAGTGGGCGTCCAGCCTCCCCGCGGCGCCCGCCCCCTGACGCGCCCCGGGCGAGCGTTGACGAGAGCCCCGCTCACGGTCGCCCAGGAACGACCAGGGTGCGTTGCGATACATGCGCCGTGTGGCTGCTGCGAGCCATCACGATGCAAGCAACGCCGACATCGCAAGAGCTTCTTGTACGGGACTCATATGAATTATGTACTTTTCGACGGGCTCTTAAGACCTGCGCACTCCCCGTTCGGCTAGGTGCAGCCCGGCCGGCTAACCGATGGTCGAGACTTGATGAAATTGTTGTCATAAAACAGCTTACGGCTGTTTTACCGGGAGTATCGTTCTCGTCATGAGCGTGAGGGAACCGCCCGTGTGGCAGGAACAGGTCAGAGTGATGGTCGCGGCGGAGGGTGCCTCCGCCCAACGACTTGCAACCGTGTTGTCGAGTGACTACGTCTGCGTCGTCGCGGTCGCTGACCTGGGAGAGGACATCGCCGAGGCGGTGCGCCGACTCGACATCGATGTCTTGGTGATGGCGGGAGCGACTGCGATGTCGGCCGCGCGAGCGATTGCAGAGGAGGTCGCGACCGCCGCGTCACGTGTGACGGTGATGATCATCGACGATCCCGATGCGGCAGCCGATGTTCGCGTCTTTTGGCCCAAGGACCGCATCCGTCGCGTTTCGCACAAGTGGGAGCCCTCGGAGCTTAAGGTGCCTCAGCGCGTGGGCGCCCCCTAACCCCTCAAGGACCACGCAGAAACGACTGCACGGTTTGGCGCGGCTGCTTCATGGGCCGTGGACGGGCGGCAACGCCCAATAGCCGCTGACTTGAGTTTTGCTTTGGAAATAGCCGTCCTGCGGTTCGTATTTCCAGCGCCGGGGGCGAGCCCCGCTCCGGGCCGTTTCGCTCGCCATCCGGCACAGCAGTTGGTTCTGCGCGGACCCTCAGCTGACCGTGGCCCGCTCGGGTAATCCCGGCGAAGGCCTCACGGTTTTGCGACAATAGGATATAACCGCCGCTCACGGGCGGCAGCGGCGCCGTGTGCGCCTGTCGACACAGATGCCGAGAGAGGCCGACGAATGAGCGAGCACCGCGCCGAGACGAACGCCTTGCACGGAGGCCTGGTTCCCGATCCCACGACAAACGCCTGTGCGGTTCCGATCTCCCAGACGACGTCGTACACGTTCGACGACACCCAACACGCCGCGGACCTGTTCGCGCCCACGGCGCCGAGCAACATCTCCACGCGGGTCATGAACCCCACGTGGGACGCGTAGGCGAGCCCGTGACGATGGCCCCTGCCGGCGGGTCCGTCGGCTTCGTCGAGACCCAGCGGGTCGTCTTGTTCGCGCAGGACGATCCGCTCGTACTGCAGTCGGGTGCCACGTTGGGCCCTGTCGAGGTCGCCTATGAGACCTACGGCACGCTCAACGCGGATGCGTCCAACGCGGTATTCATCTGTCATGCGCTGACGGGGGACGCTCACGCGGCAGGCCACCACGGCGATCCCTCCCATCCTGGATGGTGGGACACGCTCATCGGTCCGGGCAAGCCGGTCGACACCGATCGATTCTTCGTGATCTGCGCGAACCTGCTCGGTGGATGCCAGGGCACGACTGGCCCGTCGTCTGTCGACCCGTCCACGGGGACCGCGTATGGCCTGCGGTTTCCGATCTTCACGATCTCGGATCTGGTCTCCGTCCACCGGGCGCTTCTTCGTCACCTGGGTGTGCGGCGGTTGATGGCGGCGATCGGCGGTTCGGTCGGAGGGATGCAGGTGCTGCAATGGGCGCTCGATCACCCGGAGGACCTGCATGCGGGAATGATGGTGTGCGCCACCGGGCGCTTGTCGGCGCAAAACATCGCGTTCTCTGCGGTTGCACGCGAGGCGATCCTGCGTGACCCCGACTTCAGCGGTGGGGACTACTACGACAAGCCCAAGCACCCGGACATGGGACTCTCGCTCGCGCGCCGGATCGCGCACATCACATACCTGAGCGAGGAGTCGATGCGCCACAAGTTCGGCCGTCGTATTCAGGACGCCGACGAGCCGCGGCACAACTTCGGCGTCGACTTCCAGGTCGAGAGCTACCTGCAGCATCAGGGCGAGACCTTCCTCAAGCGCTTCGACGCCAATAGCTACCTGTACCTGACCCGCGTCATGGACTACTTCGACCCGTTCGCCGATCCGGTGGCAGCCGCCGAGCGGCTGACGCATGTGACGACACGATTTCTGGTGCTCTCGTTCGACACCGACTGGCGATTCGACACCGCCCACTCGCGCGAGGTCGTACGCAGGCTCCAGGCGAGCCGGGTGCCGGTCACGTTTCGCGAGATCGAATCGCCGTGGGGACACGATTCGTTCCTGCTCGTGGTTCCCGAGTATCACCGCACGGTTGCAGCGTTCATGAGTCGTATGGAGCAAGAGGCCGTCAACGGGGCGCCCCACGCCCGGACCCCGGGGGAAGGCCTTGCGGCCTGACCTCGCGGTGGTCGCCGACATGGTTCCGGCGGGCACTCGCGTGCTCGACCTGGGCTGTGGCGATGGGGCACTCCTGGAGCACCTGATTCGGAGCGGGTGCGACGGTCACGGGGTCGAGATCTCCACCGACGGTTTCCACGCATGCATCGACCGCGGTGTGCCGGTCGTGCAGGCCGACATCGACGACGGGCTCGGGGACTTCGAGAGCGGCTCGTTTGACGTGGTCATGCTTTCCCAGACGCTGCAGGCCACGCGCCGCCCGGTGTTTGTGTTGCAGGAGATGATGCGCGTCGCACCCACTGGGATCGTGTCGTTTCCCAACTTCGGTCATTGGAGCATCCGGTTTGGACTTCTGA
>JANMDV010000139.1:0-3285 GCA_031376485.1 Actinomycetota bacterium | reverse complement strand
CAGCCAGTAGACGCGACCACCGAACTCGTGATCGAGCGTTGGACGTTCCCGTTGTGGAATGAGGACCTGAGTCGCATCAAGGTGGATCCCAATGAACTCGTGAAGACCCAGGCGGCGCTCGAAGAGCTTTGGTGGACGACGCCGCGACCAGACTGGTTCGACCTGCTTGAGGAAGCAGAGGCTTTGGAATCGGATTCGTGAGGCCCGACGAGGCTGAACCACTACCTCTGGCACGCAACCTGCTGTGCAACCGGGCAAAAGGCGACTTGCAGCATCGACGCGGCCAACTGGGAGTCGCACTTGGGTCTCCGCTCGTCTCACGATGGAGCATCGACGTGCCCGGCCTCCATATGGGGACTGGGGCGTGCGCCAGGTCCATTTCGAGGAACCGGGTTCGGAGACGCCGTTCGCCGGAAGCGCACCAGCCTTCTAGGACTCGTGGGTCAACAGGGGGTCAACACGACCACCGGAGATGGGGTGAGATCACTACCTGGTCGCTCGCACGAAACGCCTGCAAATAAGGGACATCGTGCGATAGCAGGAGACGTCGGGAGCGACTTTTAATCCCAAGGTCCTGGGTTCGAGTCCCAGACGGCCCATCACGCGGAAGCCATCTCCACGACGACGTTTCCGGCATCTCGGGCGCCGGCGTGGCGCCCTCGACGGAGCTGCAAGTCGCCATGTAGGGTCGCCCGCATGCACAGGCGATGGCAACCGGGACCCTACGACGAGATGTGCGCCGGGTTCCGCTGGGAGGTGCCGGAGCGCTACAACATCGCCGCCGACGTGATCGACAAGCACGACCCCGCGGGGCTCGCCATGCTCTGGGAGGACTGGCAGGGCAACGAGCGACGCCTTACGTTCGGTGACATGCAGACCCTCACCAACCGCACCGCCAACGCGCTGCGGGGCGCCGGCGTCGGCGAAGGCGACCGAGTCGCGGTGATGCTCCCGCCGATTCCCGAGGCGGCGGCAACGTTCCTCGCGACCTACAAGATCGGGGCGATCCTTCTGTCGCTGTCGATCCTCTATGGCGACGACTCGATCCTGCATCGCCTGCGCGACTGCGGCGCAAAGGTCATCGTGACCGACGCGGCCAACAGCGACCGGATCGAGCGCGTCCGCGAGGAGCTGCCGGGGCTCGAGCATGTGCTGATCGTCGACGGTGAGTTCGCTCGCGCGGTCGACGCGGCCTCGGACGTCTGCGAGACGCTCGAAACGCCCGCCGATCAGGCCGCGCAGATCTACTACACGTCGGGCACGACGGGGCTCGCGAAGGGGATCGTCCACGCGCACCGGTACCTCCTCGCGCACAACGAGTTCGAGTATGTCCACGACGTGCGGCCCGACGAGGTGTTCCACTCGACTGGCGAGTGGGCGTGGATCGCGGGCATCGTCCCCGGCATCCTCGGGCCCTGGCGGTTCGGGACGCCGATTGCGGTGTTCTGCCGCAAGGGCGGCTACGACCCCGCCCAGACCCTTTACATGCTCGAGAAGTACAAGGTCGGCAGCCTCTTCGCCACGCCGACGGCGCTGCGGGCGATGGCCGCGATGGGGGATGTCGCATCGCGCTTCCCGGGCGTGAGCCTCCGCACCGCGGTCGTCGCGGGCGAGCCCTGCAACCCCGAGGTCATCCGGTGGTTCCGGGATCAGTTCGGCGTCACCTTGTTCGACTACTACGGCCTGTCCGAGAGCTATCCCCTCTGCTCCAACTATTCGACGATGGAGGTGCGACCCGGGTCGATGGGCAAGCCGATGCCGGGGTGGGACGTCGCGCTGCTCGACGAGGACGAGCAGCCGGTGCCCCGCGGAGAGCCAGGAGAGATCTGCCTCCGGGCCCGCACGAACCCCCACTACCCCCTCGGCTACTGGGGGCGGCCGGAGGAGAGCCAGGAGGTCTTCGGCGGTGAGTGGTTCCACACCAAGGACGTCGCGCGGCAGGACGATGACGGGTATGTCTGGTACGAAGGGCGCAACGACGACGTGATCATCTCCGCCGGGTACCGCATCGGCCCGTTCGAGGTCGAGTCGGCGTTGGTCGCGCACCCGAGCGTGATCGAGGCCGCCGCCGTCGCCTCACCGGATCCCAAGCGCGGGCACATCGTCAAGGCCTTCGTGCGGGTGCTGCCGGATGTCGAGCCCTCCGATGAACTCGCCAGCGAGATCAAGTCGTTCGTCCGGGATCACCTCTCCGCCTACGCCTACCCCCGCGAGATCGAGTTCGTCGACGATCTCCCCAAGACGCTCACGGGCAAGATCCGTCGCATCGAGCTCCGCCAGCACGAACAGGTACGCGCGAAAGCCCGATCCGCCGACGACGCGTAGCAGCCTCCGCACAGTGCCGAGAGCGGCGAGCGAGTGCTCGTCGGAGGATGCCCGGCCCCACCGGATCTGAGGGCGTCGAGCCGCCGTCGCAGCTCGTCACGCTCGACGTCGTTCGCGCCGAACGGGATCCTTCGTCCGGGAGAAGAGCGAACCGCCGACTGGACCGTTGGAGAGGAACAGGTCAGGCACGAGGGTCAACGCTCGGTCCGCCGGCAGAGGCGGTTCACACCGTCAGGCTTCGGAGCGGTGGGTATCGTGCGGGCGAATCGTCGATAACCGCGGTGCGCCCTCATTCACCAAAGTGCCTCGCACCCGGGGGTGAACGACACTCCTCATTCTTGCCGGCCAACCCACCCAACCGCAGCCGCAGGAGGATTCCATGACAGATCAGCCAACCGGGCTCTCTGGCGAGGAGGCCAACTCCGCAGTCTTCGACGCCCACATGGCCGCTGAATTCGTGGAGCGCGACATCGACGCGACGATGGCGACGATGGTCTCGGCGCCCTATGTCAACCACGTGCCGGTGATGACCGGTGGCCGGGATCACGGGGAGGTACGCCGTTTCTATCGCGACCACTTCATCCCCAGGTGGCCGCCCGACACACACGTGACCCGGATCTCGCGCACAGTCGGCCGCGATCAGGTGGTCGACGAGCTGATCATCAGCTTCACGCACGACACGGAGATGGACTTCCTGCTCCCCGGTATCGCGCCGACCGGCCGCGCGGTTGAGCTTCCACTCGTCGTCGTGGTCGGCGTCGAGGACGGCAGGGTCGCCCATGAGCACATCTACTGGGACCAGGCGACCGTCCTGGTGCAGGTCGGGATCCTCGATCCCCGCGGCCTACCGGTCGCCGGGGTCGAGCAGGCACGAAAGGTCCGCGACCGCTCGCTTCCCCCGAACACGCTCATCGAAGGCTGGACCGCCGAGTGACAGGACGCACGCCGGGTCGATCACTC
>JANMDV010000091.1:0-2080 GCA_031376485.1 Actinomycetota bacterium | reverse complement strand
TGTGACCCCGTGCCAGAGGTTGTTCGCCGCCGCTACCCGCGAGGTCCAGATGTCCCCCGTCGCTGCAAGCGCAGACCCGGGCACGAACGTGCAGGCGATACCGATGACAAGAGCAGCGAAAAGCACGCGCAGCCGGTTCATGTCCTTGGACTCCCTTGCTGCGCCGGAGACGCTTCGCGAGAAGATCTCGACCAGTGTGACAGTAAATCGGGATTTTCGGGTACTCGAGTGGTTGATCACGCGAGCGTTTGCGACCCGGAAGCCCCTCCCGAGAACGACTCTCGACGGCATGGTCGAGATGGTCTTCGGTGGATCGCACTGCCGACCGACGGCACGGACTGGAAGACCGCGATGCGCCGGCGGGCGAACACGGTACGGGCAACACTCACACGCCACCCGTGGACGATCAGCATCATGGAAACACGGCCCGGCGACACTGCGACACTGCGACACCACAACGCGGTCATCGGATGCTGCCGCAAAGCCGGCTTCTCGATCGAGATGACGGCGCATGCGTTCTCCCTGATCGACAGCTCATCTACGGCTTCGTCCTGCAAGAAGTCAACCTGCCGTTCGACAACGCCAACGACCTCCACGAAGTCGGCGGGTCGATCATTCCCCCAACTCCCACCCGACGAGTACCCGCACCTCGTCGAGCTGACCCCGAACACGTCCTCCAACCGGGATACAGCTACGGCAACGAGTTCGAATTCGGACTCGGCCTGATCCTCGACGGCCTCAAGACAGCCATGCACGGTTGAACAACTCTGCGTGGGGAGGTCCCGCCCGGGTCTCGCCATCCCCGGAACGGACCGAGCGCTGTTTTGCCTGCATTCGTCGGGCAGAGACCCCCGCAACTCCGCTGCTCTTCATGCGGTAGCCGGCGGGGCACTTGGCCTCGAGCACCCCCTCGACCGTCAAGTCGCTCGGCACAAAGCAGCCGACCATACGGTCCGGTTCGTAGCCGGGCGACCTGCTGTCGCCCGCTCACCAGAACCCACGTGCCAACAGCGCGCCTTGCGGTCCCCGCAGCATCAAGACTGTACTTTTGACCAGGTGCGATCCCGGCGTTTTTGGCTACCGTAGCGTGATCGTAATGAGCGCGCGGGACGGTGCAGAGCCGGTCGCGGGTCCCGACGCATCGACACAGGAGATTTGGGTGAGCACGGCACATGACACCGACTGCCGCGAGACGGCTCCGCGCCTCTGGCTGCGTCGAATCGCCGGGGTGAGCGTCGCATTCGCGTTCGTGGCGGCCGCGTTCACCTTGCTGGGAGTCCCGCTCCCGAGCGCGTGGTCTGCAGGCCGCGCCGCGCCCGTGCTGCCCGACGGGCTCGGCCCGCTCAACGCGGGGCTTGCGCCGCTTCCCACCAACCTGGGCAAATACGTCAGGGACAGTGCAGCGGCGACCCGACTCGGCAAGGCCCTCTTTTGGGACATGCAGGCGGGAAGCGACGGCAAGACGGCCTGCGCGAGCTGCCATTTCGCCGCCGGCACCGACAACCGCACGCGCAACACGCTCGCCCCCGGCGGCCCCGACTCCGGTGCGACGGGGTTCACCGGCACGCTCGGAATCAACAAGCTCCTGACCGCGGCGGACTTCCCCCTCGGCCAGGCGGTCGCCGGATCGCAGGGCGTTGTGCCATCGACCTTCAACGAGATCATCCCCGGCTCCGCGGCCGAAGTCACCACTCCCCCCGCCGCATTCGACCCCGTGTTCTCGGACGGAACGACCAACGTGCGACGCGTCACGGCTCGGCGGACCCCGTCCGTGATCAACGCGGTGTTCAACGATCGCAATTTCTGGGACGGCCGCGCGCGCAACCACTTCAACGGGGTCAACCCGGTCGGCGAACTCGATCCGAACGCGAAGGTCGCACAGTCGGTCGCCGGCGTCGTTTCGCTCGTCGCGATCCCGCCGGGAGACCTCAACAATGCATCGCTCGCATCACAGGCGGTCGGCCCTCCCGGCAACAACGTCGAGATGTCCGCGGACGGCCGCACCCTGCGTGACATCGGCAAGAAACTCCTGAACCTCCAACCCCTCGGCACGCAAGCGGTCGCTTCGACCGACAGCCTG
>JANMDV010000086.1:0-1506 GCA_031376485.1 Actinomycetota bacterium | reverse complement strand
CCGAAGAACGGCGTGCCGAAACCACCGAGCGTCCACCGCAACGCGATCTTGCCGTTGGCGCGCCGACGGGCGGGGGACAGCACGTAGACGGCCAGGCGGTGGAGCGCATCCACGGTTGCCTGCAGCGTCTCCGGTGGGCGTGGCATCGCGCGGTAGGCGCCGAGCCACCGTTCGGCAGCCCACGCGGATTGCTCGGGGAAGTCACGCAGCCAGCGATCCCACGTCAACGCGGCGGCCGAGGTCGGTCCCACAACCGGATGCTCGGCGCCGGCCGGGTCGGTGGGGTCGTCTGCGAACCAGTCGTCGTCGACCGCCGGAGGCGATGGCTCAAGCACGCGGGCGTCGAATCGCCCGGTCAGTAGGCGCTGCGCCTCGGTGTAGGGATCCCGCGCGCCTGGGGCTGCGGGCGTGGGGTGTGCGGAGATAGGCGTCGTCGTCACGCTCCTTCTGTGGCACGACGATCGATCGGCGCTACGCGGTAACCCGATCGGCGTCTGTGGTGACTCTAAAGCACCCGACGCGCCGAAGGCGGATGGATCCCCCTGGCGCCGGTGCCACTCGCCACCCCGCCGGTGAACTCGCCGAGCACCCACGAGCCTGAGCGAGGCTGGGATGCCGGGGCCGGCGGGTGGTGCCTCGAGCTGCGGCTCGCCGGTGGGGACACCGACCTGTTTTCGACTCGGATCCGGGCAGAGAAAAAGGGGCGCATCACGCCGCAAGCGTCGGTGCGGCGTACTGGCGCACGAGGGGATCGCGCGTGACGATCACGAGATGCTCCTCGAGTGCCTGCGCAACGAGCACTCGGTCGAATGGATCTCGATGGTGGCCAGGAAGTCGCGCGACCCGTCGGGCGTGATTCCAACGAACGGGGAGTTCGACGACTCCTGCCTTCATCATCGTCGAGGCCAGTGGCATCGGGATGGTCAAGCGACCGGTCGAGCGCTTGATCGCGACCTCCCAGATCGACGCGGCGCTCACGAAGACCTGGTTGTTGCCGTCGGAGATGGCGGCCTTCGCGTCTGGGTCGAGACGCGAAGGGTTGTTGAGCCACCACAGGAGCACGTGCGTATCGAGTAGGAGCTTCACGCCTCGAAGAGGTCCTCGATCTCTTTGGAGGGAGCGTCGAAGTCGGCCGGAATCCGTGCCTTACCTTTCCACTGTCCACCTTGGCGGTTGGTTGGCGCTGGGATGAACGGCACAATTTCAGCGACGGGGTCGCCGTTGCGCGCGATGACGACTTGCTCGCCCTGCGCGACCAGCGCGACAAGCTCGGAGAGGCGTGACTTCGCTTCGTGCATGTTGACTTTGACCATAGTTAGCTAAGCATAGCTAACTATCCCTGCTGTGTCACATCAGCAGGCGGGCGTACACATTCATCGTCTGGGTCGCGACGGCGGCCCAGTCGAAATGCGCGACGGCGCGGGCTCGGCCGGCCTGACCCATTGCGCGTGCGCGGGTGGGGTCCGCCAGCAGTTCGTTGACGCGGCTCGCGATGTCGGCGGCGAA
>JANMDV010000070.1:0-23584 GCA_031376485.1 Actinomycetota bacterium | reverse complement strand
AGCGTCCAGCGCCTCTCTGAGCCGGCGTCGCATCGAACTGAGCATTCGCGCTTCGGCAGGCTCGTCCAGACGAAGCAGCGAATGCCCTGACATGGCGACGAGTACCGCGACATCATCCGTCGTGCCGGCGTCGCCGACGAGTGCTCGCAACAGCCCATCAGCCAGTGATACGGCTCCAACTTCGTCGTGCTCGCCGACGCGTTGGGTCAGATTGTCGAGGGATTCACCCAGGTCGCGGCCTCGCCGCTCGATCAACCCATCCGTATAGAGAAGTAACGTCGTCCCGGACGGAAAGTCGGCCGACCCCTCCTTGTAGCGCACGTCAAGGTTGACTCCCAACGGGGGACCACCGAGGTCGTCAAGCAACCGCGCCGGTGATGAGGGGACGGCGATGACGGGTGGTGGGTGGCCTGCACGCGCGTATCGGATGCGGCCGGCATGGCCGTCGATAATCACACATGCCGCAGTCGCGCCGAACGCATCCGGCACGCGCGGACAGAACCGCGAGACGGCAGTCAGTGCCTCGGCCGGCCCCTTGTCGTCCAACAGATAGGCGGCCAGGGCGCTTCGTACCTGGCCCATCGTCACCGCTGCATCCGGCCCGTGCCCGACGACGTCGCCGATGACGAGCACGAGTCGGTCATCCGGCAGGACGAATGCGTCGTACCAATCGCCACCCGCGGTCACTCCCTCGCCACTCGGAACGTACCGCGCCGCCAAGTCGATGCCGTGGATGAGTGGCAGTGATCGCGGCAACAAACTGGACTGCAGCGTCCGCGAGAGCTGTCGCTCACGTTCTTCGAGCTGGACGTTTTCGACGGCGACCGAGGCGATGGTCGCAAGTTCGACCAAGTCCGCCAGGTCATCGTCGTCAAAATCGCAGTCGCGTTTGTGCGACAACTGGATCAGGCCCATGTTGAGGCCGTCACTCCCGACGAGCGGTGCGGCGAGCCAGCCGCGCTGACGCGGATACCAGACGCCGTCCGGTCCGACGCCGTTCCACCGGGGATCAGCCGCGAACTCGTCTTGCGTCACCTTGAGAGGACGGTTCGTCGTGCGCACCCATTCCGAGAGCTCCTTGCAATCCGGCCGGATATCGCCGTCGCCGAGTTCTCCGTAACGGTCCGACAGCCATGCGGCCGCAGTCGACTCTTCCCAGGGTGCGTCATGACCGCCGAGACGGATGACCGCCTGATGGGCGCCGACGATCTGAGCGGCCCACACGGCGATGATATGCAGGCGTCGCGCAACGTCGCGCTCGCGAAGAATTGCCTCGGTGGCCTCATGGAGTCGCTGCGCAAGCAGCAGCTTTCGCTCCGCGATCTCGCGTTCGCGCTCGGCGCGCCGCTCGGCCTGGGCCCGAAGTCGGACGCGATCCAGCGCCTGACTGCACAGATCGGCGACGGCCAGCGTCAACTCGCGTTCGTCGGGGCCGAAGAACCGCTCGTCGGTTCCGAACCGGAATGCAAGCCCCCCCTGGACGACGCCCTGACTGACGAGTGGAATACCGACCGCTGCAGCGCCCAGCTCGCTGCGCGGAGGCGAAAAGCGGCGAGCCCAATCGTCGGCAGCCTCGAACCAGAACGCCTGGCCGGTGTTCAGAAGGTCCGCGATCGGGATGGGTTCGGTCAGGTCGATCCGCTGCCCCGGTCGCAGCACGTCGGGGGGGTAGCCGATCGTCGCAACCACCTCGGCGCCGGCCTCGTCGCAGAGCACCACTACACCCGCTGTCGCCGCGAGTACGTCTGCCCCAGCTCCGACGATGAGTTCTGCCAGGTCGCGTTCCGATTTGGCCTGCCCGATCTGCGTCGAGAGTCGCTGCAGACGCTCCAGCCGGTCTCGCGTCGCGACCTCGGTCTCGTGCAACAGGGCGTTATCCAGGGCCAACCCCGCTCTGCGCCCGACCTCACGGGCCACCTCCAAGTCGGCCTCGCTGAACCTCCGTCCCGAAACGGATATCTGCAACGTGAGCGCGCCCAAGACCTTGCCCCGAGCGGTCAAGGGCACGGCCATGTACGACGTGGCGTCAAGTCGCCGCAGATCGCCCAGCGCCACTTCGTCTGGCGCCCACCCGTTTCGCTGGTCTTCGGTGATGTCCGGTACCAGCTCTGATATGCCTGTAGCGATCACACGTCCCGGGCCCGGCCCCAACTCCGACGGGGTGTGCGACCGGTAGAGTTGCCACGCCACGCGCTCGAGATCGGGATCCACGTGCGAGACGGCAACCAGGTGCGGCGGGCCTGTGCCCTGTGCCAACCGGACGGTCGCAAGATCGCCGAGGCGGGGCACGACCTGCTTCGCCAGCTCCTGGAGCCGGTCCTTGAGACCGACGGAAGTGTCCATTGCCAAGCTCACGTCCGCCAAAAGACGGGCCGTGCCGGCCTCGGCAGATGCCCGCTCGCGGATCCGCACCCGTTCGGTGACGTCGAACCCGAGGATGAGCAACGCTTCGACCTGACCGTCAGGGCCGCGGACGGGTTGGACGGTGTACTCCACCCATGCGTCGTCCACCAACATGGACGCCCCACGCGCAACGCGAATTTTTTGCTCCCCGCTGTGGAATGTGGCACCGCGGTCGAACACGCCCTTCAGTAACGCCACAATCCTGTGGCCCTCCAACTCGGGGAACGTGTCGGCCAACGGCTGGCGGAGCCTGATCTGCCGCCCGTCAAGCCATTCCACGCCCGCCGCGTTGATCAACTCCACCACAAGGTCAGGGCCGCGCAACACCGCCACGCCGCCGGGGGTCTGCATGAACATCCGTCGGAGCGCTTCGCGCTGGCTGGCGGTGGCCGTCAGATCGCTGCGCAACTGAAGTTCGGTGGAGGCGGCCAATGCAAGTGCCTCGAGCACCCCTTCATCACTCGCTGTCCACTCGCGTGGCTTCGTGTCGACTACGCAGATCGTGCCGAGCACGCGCCCATCGCGGTCGCGCAGGGGGTAGCCGGCCCACGCGACAACCCCCAACAACGCGATCGCCGGAGTGTCGCGCGTACGGAGATCACGCCTGACGTCACCGAGGACAAGCGGCTTGTCTGACGCGATGACGTACTGGCAAAAGGAGTCCTCGGCAGCGTTCTGACGCGGCCCGTCCTCAGGGATCCCGATGCGACTTTTCCAATAGCAGTGCCGATCATCGACAAGGGTGACCAAGGCGAACGGTGTGTCGAGCAGCCGTCTCGCGAGCCGCGCCAGCTCGTCAAAAACCTCCTCAGGCTCGGTGTCCAAAAGACCCGTGCCGCGCACCGCTGCCACACGGGCGGGATCCTCGAGTGGCCCAGGCGACATATCCCCAGAGGCAACCACGCCATCGCCACGCCGATCTGCAGCATGGCCGGCGCCGGCGACGCCCAGAGACGACTGCGGCGGCCGCGGAGAGTTCGGCCGTCGCGTGTCGCCACCGCGCGCTGGATCATCCGCAAGATGACCCTGTTCAGTGATCGACGACCCTAGCGCTCGACGCCGACGACGTTGGGCACCACCACGTGGTTATCAAAGCTGCTATCGGTCGACGGACGCTGTCCGAGCTTGCGCTTGAGTACGATTCCTGCGATCCCGACCGCCGCGGTTGCCAACACAAAGGTGCGCATAATCCGCCGACGCACACGGCGCCGGCCGCGCGCGACCCCGGTATCCACCGCTTTCGTCGCCGTGCGAACGAGCGCGGCGAACTCACTTTGCAGACGCTCATCGCGTGCCATCCGGCTGGCGATGCGCTTGGCATCGGAGCCCTTGACATCTTCATACATGCGTCGCCCGGCCTCGTAGGTGTCGCCGGCGGCGACGCGCACCTTGCGGTCAGACAGCGCTTCGCGCACCGCTGGGGTGACGAACCGGCTCACGGCTGCGGCCTGTGCCGCTCTGCGGGCGGTGCGTTCAATTTCTCGTGTCCCCTTCATGCGTCCTCCTCCGGCTATTCGTGACCCTGGGTTCTTTCCCGTACGACCCACGCCGTAAACGTGACCGGGCGGGCGATGGACAGTTGCAGGCCGGTTTACCCGACTGCACTACGGGGAACAATACGGATTGAATAGACGCCCGAACACAAGGAGTTCCAGCGATGACCGAGGTCCAAAACAGTGGTGGTCAAGACGGAGCCGTCGTGTATCGCATCACGGGCGACCTTGACGTCGTCTCTGCCCCCGCCGCGGGGATGGGACTTGAGATCCTTGAGTTGGCACGCCCTCCCAAACTTGTACTCGACTTGCGAGACGTCGAAATGGTCGACTCGATGGGTCTTCGCGTCGTCGTCGAGGCCGCTTCCAGGGCGCGAAATGAGGGTCGGGAACTCGTGATCGTCGCCGATCCCGAGGGCATTCTGCGTAAGCTGCTGACGTTCGCAGCGCTCGACCTACGGATCCCGATCGTCGACGAGATGCCGGAGATTTCGTCGCAGGACGTCGCTGCTCGCCGCTAGCGTCGACACGGTCCTGGTCCCGTCGGCGAATGACATGACGGCATCGGCGGAGCAGAAACGCAAGCCGCAGTTGCTCTCGGCAGTATTGTCAGCCCTGCGCGACTTCCAGCGGCAGGCCCGGGGACACGACGCAGCCGCGCTGACCTACTACGCAGTGCTCGCAATCGTGCCGGCCGTTATTGCGCTCGTCGCCACAGTCGGACTGTTTGGGCAAAATCCGCAGACGACGAACGCCATCCTGGACGCCATCGGGCGCATCGGGCCGAGTTCGGCGACGGAGACGTTCCGTGGCACCGTCGAGGCGATCATCCGCGACAAAGGAGGCGCCGGCGCGTTGCTCGGCATCGGCCTGATCGGAGCGGTCTGGTCGGCCACCGGGTGGCTGGATGCGTACTTCCGCGTGGCGAATGAGACTCACGGGGTCACCGAGCACCGTTCGTTCATCAGACGCAAGGCGCTCCAGGTCATCGCCACGATCGGCCTGGGACTCGCCATCGCGATCCTCGTGACGCTCGTCGTCGTGACGGGCCCCATCGCCCGGGAGTCTGCGGAGGCGATCGGCGCCGGTCGCGGAGTGTTGCGCGCATGGTCGATCGGCAAGTGGCCGGTGGTAGCCGTGCTTGCTGCCGCGCTCGTGTGCGTGTTGCTGCGAATCGCACCGGACATCCGGGGCCGCCCGTGGCACCCGACCGCCATCGGGGCGATCTTCGCCGTCGTGGTGTGGGCGGCGGCGTCGACCGGATTCGGGATTTACGTCGCGTCGTTCGGCTCGTACAACGCAACGTACGGCGCCCTCGGCGGAGTCGTCGTGTTCCTATTGTGGCTGTGGATCACGAATGCCGCGCTGATCCTCGGAGCGTCAGTCGACGCTCACCTTGGGGATTCGCAGCTCCCGGCCCCGGACGCCTCCACCGGCTGAACCGGAGCGTTGGCCGGTCGCACAATGCGTTTCTGACGCCAAGAGGTGTTTCAGCCGGACGTGGGAGGGAAATAGGAGAGACACACGGCGGTTCGCGACAACACACCAAAAAGGAGTCGGACATGGCATCAGACGTCAATCGGAAATCGGGCGGACTTGGGATCGGGCTTGGCGGCATCATCGTCGCTGCCGGCATCCTGGTCATGATCTTTGGGTCGTTCTGGCTCGGGCTGATCATCGCGCTTGTCGGGCTCGTGGCGTTCGGCGGCTTCGCGAAAGGCAAGTGGTACTAGTCACCCTGGTTGGCTCCTTCGGACGTTTCGGACCGAGCATCCGGGAGATATAGGGACATAGGGCCGCTCTCTCTCAGCGGCGACCTCCTTCGAAAGGCGATGCACACAATGGGCATCTTGGGCTGGATTCTTCTCGGTATCGTGGCGGGCATCATCGCCAAAGCACTGCTTCCCGGCTCCCAGCCGGGCGGCTTCATCGTGACAACGTTGATCGGCATCGTCGGTGCCATCCTGGCCGGCTTCATCGCCAAGGCGATGGGCTTCGGAGACCCGATCGACGAATTCTTCGACGTCAGTACTTGGTTGGCGGCAATCATCGGAGCCGTCGTGCTCCTGCTGGCCTACGGCGCCCTCGTCAGCCGTGGAGGGCGGCGCACCGCCCACTGACCGATCGCGGTTGCCGTGCCGACGCGCGCCTCAGAAGTCGGGGCCGTCGTCGGCACCGCCGTTGTCGTCGTCCGTGACCTCGCCGCTCAGGCTGCGGGTGGCCCGGACACCCGCGGGACTATGCTTCGAGCGTGCGCTCTGCCCCCAGACCCTGGATGGAGCGGTGGTGGAGTGGGCTGATCGTGCAAGCCGCCGTCGTCGGTGTGGGGTATTACGCATTGACGCGGGCAGGCCGCCTCCTCGACCTGCCGCCCACCGGAATCGCAATCTTTTGGCCCGCGTCCGGCCTGGGGCTCGCCGCATTCATGCTCATCAGTCGGCGCAGATGGCCGGCGATCGCAATCGCGATTGGTGCGGCGAACCTCATCGGCAACATCGACGCCGGTCAGCGGACGTCCGCCAGCCTGGTCTTTGCCGCGGCGAACGTCCTCGAAGCCATGGGCGGGGCCTGGATGCTGCAAACGGCGGTGGGTCGCCGGCCGAGGCTTGACGGATTGCGGGACCTCGCCTGTTTCTTGCTTCTGGCGACGATTGCCAACACGATGGTCGCGGCGCTGATGGGCGCGGCCGGGGCCATCGCGTTCGCCGGGGCAGAGTCGAGTTTCTTTGCCGTGTGGCGGCAGTGGTGGGTGAGCGACGCGAACGGCATTCTCGTTGTGGCGCCGCTCCTTTTTGCGTTGGCGAGCCATACCTGGCGCACGCCGATGCGCTGGCGCGAACTGGCCGGGATATCGTTCGGCGGAGCGGCGGGCATGTTGCTGCTGTTCGGCCTCGACGCCCAGATATCGGCCACGGTGGCACTGTACGTACTGTTGCCGCTGGTCCTGGCGGGCGCGTTACGGGGCGGCGTCATGGGGTTCGGCCTGGCGTTTGCCCCGTCGGTCACCATCGCAGTGGCGTTCACCGCTCACAATATGGGCCCGTTCGCGGCGCAGGCAACGCTGCCGGCTGACGCAGCGCTCGACGGCCAGCTGTTCCTCGGCTCGCTCGGCATCGCCGCCTTGTTCGTTGCGATCGTCCCATCGGTCCATTCGCGATCCCAGCGCGAGCGCGCGCTGTATGCACAGGAGCACGCCATTTCGTTGACGCTCCAACGAAGCTTGCTTGTGCAGGAGTTGCCGGCCGTACCAAGCGCGGAACTCTCGGTGTCCTATCGACCCGGCGTGACGGATCTGGAGGTGGGTGGCGACTGGTACGACGCGTTCGAGTTGCCGCGAGGCAGGCTGGCGCTGGTCGTCGGAGATGTCGTAGGGCGGGGACTGGGAGCGTCGTCGACGATGGGCAGGTTGCGCAGCGCCGTCAGGGCGCTCGCGCCCCTGGATGACGGCCCCGGCCGCCTCCTGGAGCGGCTCGACAACTTCGCCCGCCAGGACGGCGCCGGTCGACTTGCCACACTGGTCTACGCGGAGTTGGATCCGATCGAGGGAACGCTCGTCTACGCCTGCGCCGGCCACCCGCCGCCGCTCCTCGTCGCGGCATCGGGCGCGGCAACGTTTCTGGGTGGCGGGCGCTCGATGCCCCTGGCCGCGGTCGACGAACGCCCGGTGCGGGACGAAGCACGCACCACGATCTCCTCCGGCGATGTGCTCATCGTGTACACCGACGGGCTCGTCGAGCGCCGCGGCGAAGCGATCACGGCAGGCTTGGACCGGCTGCGCCAGCGCGTCGAACAGCATGGCCTCGCGCGACAGTCGGTTGAAACGCTCGTCGATACGATGCTTGAGGACTCGACTCAAGGCGACGACGTCTGCGTGCTGATCCTCAGTCGCTCCTGATCACATTGCGCGTGCCTCGTTCGATCAGGTTTCGCTGCCGGCGTTCCGGGAACACCTCTCGCATGGCGAAGAAACGTGGCCCTGACTATGACGCTCACCAGCTCTACGGACGCGAGACCGAGCTGATCGACACGCACGGCGTTCGGGATCCGGGGCCTGACGAAGGCCAGTTCCCATCTCCGTCGGATCAACAGCCAACGGGCACCGAATCCTCCGGGCCGGGCTCGGACGAATCCCACCGTGAGCCGATCCGTCGCCGCCGAGCCAAGGAAGGTGGGGACGACGAACACCGACGCTGGAGTCAGTGCGGCAGCGTCAAGTGAGGTTCCGCCAGCGCTCAGCGTCGTCGCCGGGTACGCATGGCGACTGATCGTGCTGGCAATCGCCACGGGCCTCGTCGTGCTCTCGGTCGCGAGGCTGTGGCTCGTCATATTGCCGGTCGTGGTGGCGCTTTTTCTTGCGACCGTCTTGGTCCCGATCGTCGCGTGGCTCCGTCGCCGTGGCGTTCCAAGCCTTGTGGCGACGTGGGTCACGATGTTCGGCGCGGTCCTCCTGGTCGGGGGCTTCAGCGTCGCATTGACCACTGCAGCGCTCCGGGAGATCGACGGCCTCAACCTCAGTATCGGACAGGGAATCGATCGCGTCGAACGTTGGCTGGTCACGGGACCGCTCGGGCTCGAACCGGAACCGCTGGGACGGATACGTGAACAGGGCGGCGAATGGCTGTTCGGGAACGCAGGCGGCGTAAGCGGTCAGTTGATCGGCGGCGCAAGCCTCGTCCTCGAGCTCATCGCAGGATTGCTCCTGGCGATCGTGCTGCTGTTCTTCTTCGTCAAGGACGGGCCGGCGATCTGGGCCTGGCTGGTGCGGCAGTGGCCGGTTCGATGGGGTCCGCACATCGACGAGGCCGGTCGCCGCTCGTGGACGATGCTCAGCGGATATCTGCGCGGCACTGCCCTCATCGCGCTTTTCGACGCCATCTTGATCGGCATCGCGCTCGCGTTGATCGGCGTGCCATTCGTGCTTCCGCTGTCGATGTTGACGTTCCTCGGCGGGGTCCTGCCGCTCATCGGAGCCAGCGTCGCCGGAATCATCGCGGCACTCGTCGCGCTGGTCAGTGGCGGCGTCGTCGATGCGCTACTGGTGCTGGGCGTCATCATCGTGATCCAGCAGGTCGAAGGCGATCTGCTCGCCCCCTACATCTTGGGCAAGGCGCTTCAGCTCCACGCTGTTGCGATCCTGCTTTCGGTCACAGCGGGCGCGGCTTTGGCCGGGATCGTCGGCGCATTCCTGGCGGTGCCAGTTGCAGCTATCGCGTACACGGTCCTGGAGTACACCCGCTCGGCGCGACGGCACAGCGCCTTGAGCGTCACCGAACCGGGAGTCGGAGCAGGGGCCATCCTGATCCGCGACCGGTCGCACGTGTGACCACGCAACGTTTCAAGGACGTGATTTCGGGTACACCAGAAGTGTTCGGAGGTGCCGCTTCCCATCGCACCTCCGGCGCCTGGGGATCCCGGCCCGGAAACCGGGCTCCCCATTCCTTTCTCGCTTCGTGATGAAACCCGCTCACCCGGTTGCGAGAGGTACACCGGCAAACGAGGTCATACACGGGTCGCGGAATGGTCCCGTCGCCGATGCGCTCGTCCGCCGACCGGCTGATCACCCGTTGTGCTGACGGCGAGCTCCGTCGGCGTTGTCATGACGAACGCCGTGACGACGCCGACGGTCGTCCCCGCGATGGCGACCGAACCGAAGAGAAGCGCCAGGGATTTGCCGAGAAACGCGACGTCGTACAACAGAGCGCCGAGTGCGAGCGAAAGCCCTGCCACCGTGAGCGTCAGAATGATGACGGCGACCTCACGCGCGCCCGGTCGCTTACCCTCGGCTCGGCGCCTGCAGATCGCGGCCACCGCAAACGCCACCAGCGTCGCCGCGACGATGTCGCTTGTGTAGTGCCATCCCACCCACAGAAGCGACATGTTGACGGCAAGCGCGAACCCCGCTGCGCTGAGTGTCGCCATTCGTCGCCGCTGAGACGGCGCCACCATGATGAGCGCCAACGCGACCGACGTCGCGATGGCGGAGTGTCCGCTCGGGAACGCCCCCTGACTGCGGCGGAATGCCTCGCCTCCGAGCGGATCGGCGTACTCAAGCCCGAGCTTGGCGACCTGCACAAGAACGTTGGTGAGTACGAGCGAAGCCAGTGCGAAAACGTACGTGGCACGGCGGCCTCCGTCGCGAGCAATCGCGATCAGGAGCCCGATCACGACAACGATGAGGACCGGTACCGCGGCGGCGAGGATGGCCGGACCGACCGCGTCGACGACGACGTTTCGGCGAAGTCCGGCGAACCGCGCAAGGGCTTCGGACACCCGGCCCCGCTCTGTTGCGACCATGGCAGCGTAGATCGCGAACGTCGATAGCAGCGCGACGAGGGCGGCCACCGGAATTTGCGACGCCGACCGCCGTGAGTGTCTCGGCCGCGATGACGTCATCGCGGACGACCCCACCGTCGGGCCGCGTCGATCATCGGGAGTACGCCCGCCACCTTGAGACGGAACGCGCTCATCGAATCTGCCGCTTCGATCGCAACCCCCGGGATCCCGAATGGCCGGTTGCGAATCCGATCAAGTGACGCGGGTCCCGGTTGCATCGTGAATGCGACATCGAGACCCGATTCGCGCGCACCGCCTCGATGACGCGCGCGTCATCGCCGCCGTTTGGGTACGCAAACGCGGTGCTCGTCGTACCGAGTTCGGCACGCAGCCGGCGATCGACGGCGCGATTTCG
Organism: Actinomycetota bacterium; assembly: GCA_031376485.1. Taxonomy (GTDB): domain Bacteria; phylum Actinomycetota; class Thermoleophilia; order Miltoncostaeales; family Miltoncostaeaceae; genus CALMEC01. The sequence continues at coordinate 13,000 of JANMDV010000070.1, read as the reverse complement.
CGATGCATCTCCGCCACGTCCAGTTGGGGCAGGAGCGGATGGCTGGCGGTGCGGGTTGGCAGCCGACCCCCGCGCGAACCACCCGGCGGGCCTGATCCCACGTCATCATCAGATCGCAGGGGTCGGGCTGGGTCGGGCCCAGCGCGGTTGCGAGCGCGGCGACTACGTCCTGCCGACGTTGTCCGTTGACGCGCTTCATCGCGATGCGCAGCTCCTTGTTCAGCGCGCTTCGGTCCCTGTCACTGTGAAGCGACCGCATTCACGTGCCGGCCGCGCCCGACCAGTCGATGTCCTGTTCGGTGAGTTGTTTCGAAGCTCGTTGTCCATGGAATCAGTCCCGGTTGATTCGGGACGAGGATACGGCGCTTTTCGACACGTCGGTGGGATCATGTCCTGCCAAAAACGTGAACTTGCAGTGCCCGTTCCTCACGACTCCAAACCTGTCTCTTCCGCGAACGAGCGGCTTGTGTGTGATCCAACCGGAGGGTCGCCGGCGTCCGGCCTGCACGGTACTCACCATGCGGCGCAAATGTTTTCCGGGCGGGCTCGACGGGTACCGATCAACCGGCCGGCGGCGTGCGAACCCGCCTCCGGCGGCCGGGGAGCCCGGTCCCCCGCAAACCGGGCTTCCCACCTTTCGACCCGCACCACGCGGAAATGCCCAACGCCGAGCCCCCGAATGGCCGTTGGCGGCGCGGCCAAATGGCCACGTCCGGGCGCGTGTTTCGTCCACGTTCGACACACGTTTGGGGTGACCGGCGAGGTGGGTACCAATACACATGACCTCACACGAGACAGCGGAGCTCGAACCGGATCATCGGCATCGATCACAAGGGACGATCAGGCTCAAGGCGATCACCGACCCGGTTGACCGTGCGGATGGCCACCGTGTTCTTGTCGAGGCGACGATGCCGATCGGTGTCGATGCGCGCCGGTCGCGGATTGACGAATGGGCGCGGGATCTCGCTCCCAGCGCCCGCTTACGACGTTGGGCGCGCAACCATCCGAAGGATCGCGACGAGTTCGCCGCGCGATACATCGAGGAACTCAAGGGCGCACGTCCCCATCTGGTCGAGCTGCGCCGGCGACTGCGGACTCAGACGGTGACGCTCGTCGTGACAGACCCCGAGTCGCTCACACCAGGTCACGCCCGAGCCCTGGGACGGCTCCTCGCCACGAATCGTCTGCACAAGGCCACGACGACGCCCGCAGCAGAGACACGTGGGCGAGGAGCCACAGCCCGTTCACCGAATGGCGTCTGAGACTGGATGGTCGACGGAGGTCAGGACGATGGCGACCCACTGAAGCGGGAGGCGACGGCGTCCCAATTGACGACGTTCCACCATGCCTTGAGGTAGTCGGGTCGCTTGTTCTGATACTTCAGGTAGTACGCGTGCTCCCAGACATCGACGCCCAGGATTGGGGTCCGCCCGGTCAAGAGCGGTGAGTCTTGATTCGGCATCGCCTCGATGGCGAGGCCGTCCCCGGTCGCAGCGAGCCACGCCCAGCCGCTCCCGAACTGTCCGGTCGCGGCATCGGCGAACTTGGTCTTGAACTCGTCGAAGCTTCCGAACGAGCGGTCGATGGCGGCAGCAAGCCGGCCCGACGGCGCGCCCGACCCAACCGGCCCCATGATCTCCCAGAAGAGCGCGTGGTTCGCGTGACCACCGGCGTTGTTTCGCACCGCGGTGCGTCGACCTTCGGGGACCTTGTCGAGGTTCGCCAGGACCTCCTCGACGGATGCGTCAGCGAGCGGCGTCCCCTCGAGTGCGGCGTTCGCCTTCCCGATGTATGTGGCGTGATGCTTGTCGTGGTGCAGACGCATCGTCGCTTCGTCGATGTGGGGCTCGAGCGCGTCGTACGGGTAGGGAAGCTCGGGGAGAACGAATGGCATGGTTCCTCCAATGCGGTTTCAGGACGCACGTCTGTCCTGCCCGATGTGGAGGTGCTCAAACCTGCTTCAGAGGGGCGCTTCGGCCCAGCCGGCGGGAGAGCGACCCGTCTGTACCGAAACCCAGCTCGATTCGCCTCGGTCAGATCGAGGTTTACCGTGTTGGGCGCCGGGAACATCCCCTGCATGACCCTTCGCAGCCTCAAGACACTCAACGACGCGACCCTCAACGCGACGGACGGGCTCATCGGCCGTGTGGAAAGCGTTCTCTTCGACGATTGGAATTGGACCGTTCGCTACCTGCTCGTCGACACGGGCACCTGGCTTTCGGGACGTTTGGTGCTGATCGCCTCCGAGATGGTGGACAAGACGATCACGGATACCGGTACGATCGACGTCCGTCTGACGCGCCGGCAGATCGAGGACAGTCCCCCGGTCGAGACTGACGCACCGGTATCGATGCAGACCCTCGTTGCGACCCACGACCACTACGGCTGGTCCGAATACTGGGCGGGGTGGCCGGGTTTCGGGATGCCGATGGTCGCTCCCATCCCGGTCGTCGTCGACCAACGTCCGGACGACGCGCCACTTGACGAGGAGGGCGACTCCGACCCTCACCTGCACAGCACGCGCGACGTGATCGGATACCGCATCCATGCCCGTGACGACGAAGTGGGCCACGTCGACGACCTGATCGCCGACACCGACGACTGGACGGTGCGGTACCTGATCGTCGACACGCGCAACTGGCTGCCGGGTCGCAAGGTCATCCTCTCCCCCCGATGGGTCAACGGCTTCAGCTACTCCCGACAGAAGGCGTACGTGGATCTCGGTCGATCGGAGATCGAAAAAAGCCCGGAGTTCGATCCGTCGACGCCCGTCAACCGCGAATACGAAGAGCGCCTGTTCGACTACTACGGCCGCCCGGCGTACTGGGAGGACTCGTCGTAACGATCACCCTGGCCGGCGAGGACGGAGCTGACCGTCGCACGCAATTCGGTCGGGAAGAACTCGGTGACGTAGGCCAACGTCACCGTCACGAAGCAGGCCCCGGCCGCCGCGGCCACGAAGAAAACCGGGCACGAAGAGGGTGCGCCGGCCGCTGAAGATCAGGATGGTCGAGCCCGTGGGCGAGCGCCGGCGCGCCCAGCCTCAGCAAGGCGACATCGTACGTTTCGAAGAACCCCGTCAACGCGAGGGGTAGAAGAACTCTTCGCTCATGCGCCGTGAACCGGACCCTGACAGCTGCCGCGATGTGAACCCTCTCCGATCCGCCCGATTTCGGGTAGCAGCGTCACGAGGGAGGCAGAAGCAATCCGTCGCGGCCGCAGTGTGCGGCGGTGCGGGCGGCGGCGGGAATACTCGGTCCGAGGTGGCTGCCCGCGACACCGCTGTGTTTCGCCGGGGGGGTCGTTGGGTACCAACATGTGGACGGGACGACGACGCGCCTTCGGTAGCGAACCCTCCCGCAGCAACTCCCAAGGAGAAAATGATGTCAGACGACAAGAAGCATCAGGCCGAGGAAGACCTGACCAAGGGTCCGACCCCCAAGATCCGACGCGCAGACGGCGAGCCGGCTCGCGACGACGACACGAGCGACGGACCAACTCCCGAGACGCGCGAGGCCGTCCAGCGCACCACGTAGCGGACCCATCATCGGGGAGTTCGACGGTCGAGCGTGTACCGCATCCGGCCTCGGCGGCCCCGAGGTCTTCGGCACCAACCTGACGCACCCGAGTCTCCGGTGCGGTAGGTCCACAGACGTTTTTTCACCCGCGTCACGGTGCGCCAGTGGACAACCGCCTGGGCCACCTCTTCGCGGGATTGGAACCTTGGGCGCCTTCGATGCACTCAGTGATCCAAGGTCGGTGAGCGTTCGTACAACAGGTCACACCAACAGTCACACCGCGAGAAACACACCCGTGTGCTCGACGGTTACTCAATTGAGAGGAATCAATACGTGCGCATCTCCCGACGCAAGGCGCTTGCGATCGCGCCCCTGCTGGCTGCAGCCGCGGCCGCAACAGTGATCCCGACATTCGCCGGAGGCTCAAGCCACCGCGAAGCACCAGGGATCAGCCAGGACCCGACGGCGGACAACACCGACGTCTACGCGTTCGTCAGCCCAGACAAGCCTGACACAGCGACCCTCGTCGCAAACTTCATCCCGTTTGAAGAGCCGGCCGGTGGCCCCAACTTTTACGGGTTCTCGGATGACGTTCGCTACCAGATCAAGATCGACAACACCGGGGATGGCAAGGAAGACATCGCCTACCAGTTCAAGTTCAACACCCGACTCAAGACGCCCGGAAGCTTCCTCTACAACGGCGGTCCGATCAGCTACGACGCCTCCAAGAGGATCTACACGAACCTCAACGTCGTGCAGCGTTATGACGTCACCAAGGTCACGTTCCGGGCCAACGGCAAGATCCGGTCGACCAGGTCCCTCGGTCGCAACCTGCTGTCGCCGCCCAACAACGTCGGCCCCAAGTCGACGCCCGACTACGCCAACCTGGCGGCGGCGGCGGTCCATGCCATTCCCGGTCGTGGTCAGGTGTTCGCGGGTCAGCGTGACGATCCGTTCTTCGTCGACCTCGGCGCCACGTTCGACCTGATCAACATCGACAAGCCCGGCCGTCCCAGCATCGGCTTCGGCAACCAGGGTGGTGGCGATGACGGTCTGACGGGCTACAACACCCACACCATCGCTCTCCAGGTGCCCAAGTCGCAACTAACGCGCAACGGTGCCTTCCCCACCGACCCCAACAGCACGTCATCGGTCGTCGGCGTCTACTCCACCACCGAGCGACGGATCTTGGTCCGCAAGGGCACAGGCTCCAAAGCACGGGTCGTCTCGGAGTGGCGTCAGGTCTCGCGCTTGGGCAACCCGCTCATGAACGAGGTCATCATCCCGCTCGGCAAGAAGGACCGCTGGAACGCGAGCGACCCGTCCGATGAGAGCAAGTTCGGAAGCCACTACACCAAGCCTGAGCTCGCCGCGGCGATCAACCTGCTGTTCCCCGGCGCGGTCAACGCTCCGATGTCCAACCGCAAGGACTTGGTGACCGTGTTGCTCAAGGGCCTCCCGCCCGGAAACCCGACCGGTTTGGTCACTCAGATCGGCAACTCACCGAAGGTTGCTGAGTTGCTTCGTCTGAACCTGGCGATCCTTCCGGCCGCCCAGCCCAAGCGCCTCGGCGCCTTGGCCGGCGACGCCGCAGGCCACCCCAACGGGCGGCGCCTGACCGACGATGTCGTCGACATCGCCGAGCAGGCAGTTGCAGGTGTCTTGGCTCCGGTCTTCGGTCTTCCGGCCCCGACCGCGAATGCCGGCAAGCTCGGTGACGGCGTCGACACCAACGACCTGCCGTTCCTGGCCGCATTCCCCTACGTTGCCACCCCGATCTCGGGCTTCGATGCGAAGCACCCGCGTCCGGCGACCGGCCCGTAGGTCCGTTTGTACTGATCCACCGGTGGGGGTCCACAAAGGGCCCCCACCAAACCCACCGTTCTGGGAGTTCATCGGACGCGCGTTGGTCCGTTCGTCTCCTCGTCGCGGTCGCCGCTTCGGCCTTTGCGCTGACCGCGCTCCTGACCTTGCGAGACTGTCGAAGCCACCCGATACCTGACGCGCGCGATCGGTTTGAACCCCGATTCTCGGTGCGCTGGGCGGTTACCACGCGCAACATTGGCCAAGCTGACCGAGTCCAGCGTGCCGTCGTGACCCGCGGGCCCGGTCAGTCGGTCGCCCCACCGGAGGCCTCCCGCCCACGTACGTCGTTCGCAATCCCCAACCTCCGAGCCTGCGGAGGCAGGCTACTGCGACGAGCGGGCGGGGCTCAGCGCCCATGCGTGCGGCGCGATCAGACGATCGGCCGCGGCGGGGCCCCAACTCTTCTGTGCGTAGTGATGCAGCGGCGGCGGGTCGGCAAGAGCCGGCTCCACGATCTGCCACGCGCGGTCCACTGCATCGATGCTGGTAAAGAGCGTACGGTCGCCCATGAGCGCGTCGTGCAGCAGGCGTTCGTACGGACCGACGCCGACGTCCTCGACCGCGCCGTCGAGCCCCAAGGTGCTGGCCTGCAGGCTCATGTCCCAACCGCTCTCCTTGGTCATGAGCCCCAGTTTGAGGGATCCCGGCCGGTCCAGGTCGAGCATCAGACGGTTGGGATCCAGGCCACCGTCGGCAACGCCACCGGGGAACATCTCGCGCGGCGGAGCCTTGAACACGACGGTCACCCCGGACCTTTTGGCCGCGAGCGCCTTACCGGTGCGCAGTATGAACGGCACACCGTTCCATCGGTGATTGCGGATCTCGACGCGTGCGGCGGAGAACGTCTCGACGTCAGAATCGGCCGCCACGCCGGGCGTGTCGCGATACCCCTCGTACTGGCCGCGCACGACGCACGACGGCTCCAGCGGTGTGATGCTCGCAAACACCTTCTCGACCTCGGTGGCAATCGCGTCGGCGGAGAGGTTCGGCGGGGGATCCATCGCGGCGAACGACAGCACATGCAGCAGGTGGGTGGTCAGCATGTCGCGCACGGTGCCGGTCTCTTCGAAGAAGTCCCCGCGCGAACCCACATCGCCCGCTTCGAGCACATCGATCTGGACGTGGTCGACGTGGTGGCGGTTCCACACCGGCTCGAACAAGCCGTTTGCGAAGCGCACCGACAGCAGATCCTGCACCGCCTCCTTGCCGAGAAAGTGGTCGATCAGAAACACCTGGTGGTCGTCGAGACCCTTCCGCAGGCTGCGGGCGAGCGCGGCCGCGTCGTCCCGGTCGCGCCCGAATGGCTTCTCGAACACGACTTTGCCGCCCACGACCAACCCGCTCTCGACCAGGCCCGCGGAGATGCTGTGGTACGTACTGGGCGGGGTCGACAGGTACGCGAGCGTCTCGGCGGCGTCGCCGACATCCCGGCGGGCATCGGCAACCGCTGCCGCGAGCACCTCCGTGCGTCCGGGCCCGAAGTCGGCGGCGGTATACGACAGCAACTCTGCGAATCGCTCCCAGTCGCCGAGCTCACCGATCTCCTCCTGCACCGCCTCCCGCGCGATGTCGCGGAAGTCCTCGTCGGAGCGCTCCGTCCGCCCCGTACCAATCAACCTCCAGCGCTCCGGCATCAACCCACCGGTCCACAGCCGATGGAAGGCCGGCAGGAGCTTCTTCTTCGCCAGGTCACCGGCCGCACCGAAGATGACGATGACGTGATCTTGTGGCGCCGACACGAACGTCACCGTACCCGATTCGCCGTCACCGACGCCACAGGGATGGCAGCGTCATCCTTGCCGACCCGGGCACGCCACGTGGCAAGTGCGAATGTGTTCCGCGACCTCGTCGCCGATCGCCCTATGCTTGACCCACAGGCTGAGCGGTTGCGCGCCATCCACTCGTCCATCGCAGTCCCTCGATCCGGAAAGCACACGTGGAGATCACCCGCACGCATTCGCGTACCCGACCCGGTCCCGCCGATTGGTTTAGCGGCCAGGTGTGGATCGACGATCTCGCCGCACCGCCCGCCCCGTCGCGACTTCACGTGGTGAGCGTGCACTTCACCCCAGGGGCTCGTACGGCCTGGCATCGGCACCCCTTGGGCCAGGTGTTGCACGTCACCGAGGGCATGGGGCTCGCTCAGCGCCGCGGCGCTGAGCCGCAGATCATCCGGGCCGGCGACACCGTGCGCTTCGCGCCTGACGAAGAGCATTGGCACGGAGCGGGCCCCGAGCATTTCATGACCCATCTGGCGCTGCACGAGCACGCCGACGACGGAGTCGCCACCCACTGGGGCGCACACGTCACCGACGAGGAGTACCTCGCGCCTCCCAATGAGTAGGTGACGCTCTGCCCCGAGTCCGCAAGAAGGGTCGACGCATCCGCACCAACAAACGTGATCGCTAGGTGATCACCGTCTGGCAGCTCGGAGAGTCATCGGGCTTCGTATCGGCGTCGCCCGCCCAGCGGGCGAAGGTCGTCCATGTGCCGACCTGCTGCATCGCGATGCCCCCGCCGTAGGCGCCGTTGGCGTCTGTCGTCGTCGTCTGCACCATCTCCACGCCGCCGGGCGGTGTGATGTGCAGCTCGATGCCGACCGCGGCGCGCGCCGGGGTCACGGCGCCGCTGATCGCGAAGACGCCTCCCTTGGTCGAGGTCGGCGGACAGTTGAGCGTCAAGATCGATGTCCCCCGCGGGTCCGGGGTCGGCTCGGGGTTGGGGAATTCCTTGGGCGTCACCTTGAGGATGGGATCGACGATCGCCTGATCGAGCACAAGCCCGGGGGCTCCGCTGGCGGCCTTCTGCGCCGTGCGGAACGAAGCAAGGCGTCGCACCAGCAGCGCACGCAGGCGGCGCGTGGCTTGGCTCTTGTCCTTGTCGAAGATTCGGCGGCCCGCGATGACCGCCTCGCGGATCCCGTCGGCCGAGGCCCTGGCCGCCTTTATTCGGTTGGCCCGCTCGGTGGCCTGCATCCGCTTGGCCGCAGCGGCGACGGTCAGGTTGCCGAGTGCCTGCTGCTCCGCGACGGTGTCCTGGTCATCGATTGTTCGACGCACGAGTTCGGCAAGCGCGATCTCTGTCCGCAGCGTCGCGGGAAGCGTCACGCGGCGCAGCGCGGCGTTACACGGGGTGCGCACACATGTGGGCAGGCCCGCAGCGGCGCGGCGCCGTTCAGCCGTTCGCAACTGCACACGCAGACGGCGTAACTGGGCATCGAGCGCAATCACTTGAGCGCGCGCGATGGCGGCGCGCTCGGCGGCCGAGAGGATGATCGCAGCCAGCGGCGCGGCCCTGACCGGAGGAGGCACGGCGACGACCGGAGCCGGGCAGACGACGCGCGCCTGGAACTCCGCGAACGAGTGTATGACACCGGGGTTGGCGCGCAGGATGTCGACCATGGGTGACCGGCGACCGCCGTAACAGCGGACCTCGATCTCAGCGAGTGCCGCGGCGACGTTGCCTTCGACCTCGTAGTCGTCGGCGGCGCGGCCGGCGCAACTCGGCGCGGGCGCGTAGTCGCGCGCCCAGTACTCGGCCCAGCCTTCGTTGAAGGCGAACCCGAGCCCGGTCTTGTTGCAGCTCTCGTGGTTCTGCAGGTAGTTGTGCGTGACGACGTCACCCAGGAAGTGGCCCCCGTCACCGTCATAGCCGTGGCGAATGACGTGTCCGAACTCATGGAGCGTGATGCTGTCGTCACCCCCGCCCGAATAGCCCGTCGGGAACCCGCTGGGCCACATGATCGCGGTGTGGGGCGTAAACGGCACGCCTGCGGTGATTGCATCGGCGTTGATCAAGAGCCCACCGGATGGCGGATCAGTGCCCGTCAGCGCGCGGTAGTCCTGATGGGCACGGTGGAACCCGCGCCAGACGGCGCACTTGTGCGATTGGCCCGGTGTGGAGAACAACAGCCCACCCAGGTCGCGCTCCCCCACGTTGTTGCGCGCGCCGCCCGAGTCGACCGACCAGTCGTTGATGCCCCAGAAGTCCTTCAAATGGACACCGGCCGCGTCGCGCAGCGCCATACGGACGAAGTGGGTGTCCTCGGCGTCGGTCGCCGTCAGAGAGAACGTCCCGTCGGGGTTGGCGAACCCGCGGTCGTCGATCCCGCCGACCCATTCGACAGGGAAGAAGTCGGGCCCGCGGCGCCACAACTGCAGCTCGATTCCGCCGAGCGGCTGGATGTTGCCACGGTCGTCGCATTGCCACTGACCGCGGTAAACAGTGCGCGCAGCCTCTGCCGGTACGGCACACACGACGAGGCCAAGGGTGGCGAGGGCAGCAACGAGGTATCGGCGCATCACACGATTATGGAACGCCGCCAGGGGGCATTTGGATCACTGCGACTTCATGGCCAAGGTGCTCGCGTGCGGTCGAGCGAATCGCCGGTACCCCCACCCGGTCAAGCGTGCCGCCCAAGGACGGTGGGAAGCGCCACGCCGATTTCACCACCGGGTGACAGGCACAGGCAGGCACCGGCAGGTGAATCCCTCAGCACCGACACGGCCGACCAAGGGCCTGTGTCATGACTCCCTCACCGTTCGGCGGCTGCAAACCGTCGCACTCCGGCACTGGCGAGATCGCCGTTACCACCAGTAGCGGCGAGGCTCGCCACCACCGTAGTGCTCGGTTTTCGCTCGCCGTCCGGCAAGGGCGTTTTCATGACACAGGCCCTAACGAACTCCGCGGCGGTTCCGTGGCCAAGGAGACGGTAGGTGAGCGAGTAGTCCACCTCGAACGCATCGGCCTCGCGGGCCTCGACCAGCGACAGCAGGTCCTCGTCCGCCATGCGGGAGAGGTCGGGGGTGGGGGGTGGAGTCATGTCGTTGGAACGATGCGCGGCTGGGCGGGCGTTGGATCACCCAGGCGCACCCCTCGCCGGTAGGGGCGGGCTACCTGCCTACGTTGAGGCGCACCTCCGCCGTGGACCGCTCGATGATCACTGAAAAATCTGTCGAGGCGGTGACATGGCCTTTTTCAAAGGCCGCTATCGCATCGCGCTTGCCTACGGTGCGTCCCGGGTTCGAGGCGGTTCCGTCCTCTGCCCGCTACGGCACATGGAACGTGGACGCCGTCTGCCACGTCGCGCGAGACTCGTCCCAGAAGGCGAGGGGGCCACTATTGAAGATGTTCGGCAGCGGATCGTTGGATGCCTTGTCCACCTCGTCGTCGATCTTCAGCAGCGCGTCGTCGACCCGTTTTTGCGCCTGCAATTCCGATTGCGCGAACAGCTTCTCGGCTTCCGCACGCGGGTCCTGAGCCTTGATGAGGTCCCGGATGATCTGCGAGTGGCCGCTCTTGGCCACCCCGGGCTTGCCGAGCCCCTCGTGCTGCTTGATGGCCTCCAGGAAGGCTCCCACCGGATTGCCTCGCGCCACGTTCTCGTCATAGAACGAGCCACGGCTGGGGAACACCGGCACTCCCGGTGTGAGCGTCGGGTTGATCAGCTCGACCCGCTTTACGTCAACCGTGGCGGACGTGACCCACCACGACTGATCGAATGGGCCGCCCGGGTCGCTGAAGCGCGCGATCTCGAAGCCGTTTCCGCGTCGCGACGCCCCGCCGGTCGACGGGCACAGGATCATCGATCCGGGCGACTCTGGGCCGCAATCGGTGGTGTTTAGTCCACCCTGGACGCTCACCGCAAGACCGCCCCCACCGGTGGCGATCACCGTCGGCGGCGCTGTGAAGCCGCGGCCAGGCGACGCAAGGGTCTCGGTGCGCGAAAACGGCGTCGCCCACGGTGATCCCGAACGAGGTGTCACACCCACCACGGTCGACTTCGTGTCGGTCTGTCCCCGGTTGTCGGTCACCTTGAGCTGTGCGACGACCGGGCACAGCAGCTTGACCGAAACCCGGGCACCGGACTTTTGGGTGGAACGGAGCGTGGTGCCCTGCGGGCAGCCGGGCCCCGGGCTGAAGCTCCATCGATACGAGGCGATCCTCCCGTTCTTGGCGAACGAGCGGGAGCCATTCAACGAGACCGCCGACCCTCGCAGCACCGGCCGGTACTTGCCGGGCACCGCGACGGGGTCGCCTCCCGCGGGCCATAACTCCACGCTGACCGTCGCGGACGATGAGCTCCTAATGTCGAAGAAGGGCCACTGCCTGTCCGAACCCGTCGCCGAGAGGGATGCCTTCTTCACGATGTGGTCAACCTTTGAAAAGAGTTCCTTTCTGCGGAGCGGAACCTCGATCATCAGGGATCCGAGCGAATCGAGGTAGGCAGGCTTGCACCGCTCGAACGCCGCGCCGGCCTCAGTCCCGATCCAGCCAATCTTGAGACGTTGCTTCTTGGCGTCCCAGCCGACGATCGCGTTGCCCGAATACGGGTGCGTGCCGCACCCGTCCGTCACACCCTCAAGCATCGCCGCACCGTCCGGGCAGGTGAACGCGTCGCGAGCCCGCGAGCGGCGGGTGGCCTCACCCTTCACCGCGACACTTGCGCCTGCAGAGACCATCGGCCCCACCGCCGCCACCCGGAGCCGACCTGCGACGGGGGTGTCGTAGACGGTCTGTTCGCTTCCGGAAACCACAACGTCCTCGGTGCAGTCGCCGATGGTCTGCTGCCCTGAGCCGGACCACGAGGTGTCCACCGTCAGTCGCACGGAGATCGCCCACTGGCGCTGCTCGATCGTCGGCAGCTTCGGGCCCTTCGGGAGCCCGGGGATCGATGGGATGGTCGCGGCCGTGCCCACGCCGCCCGCCACCGAGGCGAGCGCGAGAGCGACCGCCGCCGCCCGGCGCATCACGGATGCGGCGGGTTCACGCCACCCGTCCCCGTGATGTTCCACGCCCAGTCGCGCGTGCCGAAGCCACCCGCGTCCTGACAGTGGTGGCCGCCCCGGGCATCTGTGCCTCCGGGGCTGGCAAGGGCAGTCGAGGCGACGATGGACCCGACAAGGGCGTGCCCACGAGCCAGGCGGTATGGCGGCGGACCCTCACTGGACCTCCAACAAAAGTTCTGCCTCTCGGACGGCCGAGGAGTCCAACCTACCTACTTCGTCCCAGATGCGCAGGGCTCAGGTACACGTGCGCGTCCAATTAGTCAGCGTCAATGAACTACTACGACGTTTGGCGGCTGCAAACCGTCGCCATACGGCGTCCGCGAGATCGCCGTTATGCCCGATAGCGGCGAGGCTCGCGGACACCGCCTGGCTTGAGTTTTCGCTCGCCCTCCGCCGTAGTAGTTATTCATTGACACTTCCTTAATTAAGGGCCCATACCGGCCGGGCCGTCACCGTCGGCCGGTCACCCGGCTGCTCGGTGACGGGGGTCGAGGAAGGCGAGACGGGCATGGCCGCGTTTGATCCCATGGGCGACCTCTCCAGTCGGCAGCCGCACCACGATTCGCCACCCCAACCCCCGCACCCCCTCCTGCACCAGCTCGTCGATCCGTTCGACCACGGCGTCGACCCGTCCCGCGCCGAGCACGACGAGCGGAATCCGATCGCCCACGTGGATCCCCGGAGGCTGCCCGGGCTGATGCGGCACTCGCTGTACCTCCACAGGCTTCGCGAACCTCCTGAACGGGGCTGGTCGTGCGTATCGTGCAGTAAACGCTCACCCGCGGTCTGCACCCGCCGGCAAGGTGACATCGGCGGGCGCCATCGTTG
>JANMDV010000037.1:0-5154 GCA_031376485.1 Actinomycetota bacterium | reverse complement strand
CTACGGGACCTACCCGACGATTTCGACCGGGACACCGGCACTGGCCCAGCGGGTCAGGGCGCGGACGCCGGTGCGCGACATTCGGACGCAGCCGTGTGACACGGCCTTGCCGAGTGCGCCGCTGTCGGGCCAACCGTGGATGCCGATCGTGCCGTCGCCGCCTGCGAACGACTTGAGCACCCTGCTGTGCGCGGTCAGCGTCAGGATGTAGGGGCCGAGCTGGCCGTCGGTCGCCACCACGTCCTGGATCGCGAACAGGCCGGACGGGGTGGGGGTGCCACCGGTGCCGACCGCGGCGCGGAAGCTCTTGATTTTCCGTCCCGCTTTGAACACGCTGACGGCGCGCGTGCGTTGGTTGATGCGAATCCAGGTGGTGTGCGCGCGCAGCGTGACGGCTCGGATCGGCACCCAACCCTGCGAGCCGTTGGGACGCTGCGGTAACTGAATACGGATCCAGACCTTGCCACTCGCCAACAGTCGCGACGCGGTGACCATGTAGATCGCGGGGCGCCGGCTGTAGGGCGTGTAGTGCTGCAGTTTCGCGACGATGCGGCCACCGGGCCGCGCGCGCGCGGCGGTCGGATACTCGATGCGCGCGGTCCACGAACGCTCGGGCGTTGGGCCGCCCGGCAACGGCGCTGCGGTGGTCCGGGCAGGCGTGGGCGCCGGGACCGTTTCGGACAGTGCCGTACCGCTGATCTGCAGAGAGATCACCAGGGCGACGGCGGCGAGAAGGTTGTTCCTTGTCATGGGGTGACGAAGCTACGGAGTGTCCCGGACGGCATGCAAGCCGGTCCGGTCTCCGATCGCGTCCTTCCTACTCGTTGACGATCTCGACCGGCGTGCCGGGTTGGGCGTAGCGGGCCAGGGCGCGGGCGCCCTCACGCGACATCCGCACGCAGCCGTGCGAGACGGCCTTGCCGAGCACGTTCGACGCGGGCCAACCGTGGATGCCGACCACGCCGTTGCCGCCGGCGAACGTCCGAAGCACGTTGCTGTGGGCCGTCAGCACGAAGATGTACGGCCCGAGTTGGGCCGAGGTCGGCACGGGGTCGTGAATGGCGAACAACCCGGTCGGGGTCGGCGTTCCACCTGTCCCCACCGCGGCGCCGAAGCTCTTGATGCGCTTTCCGCGGCTGAACACCTGGACCTTGCGGGTGCTGACCTTGATGCGGATCCACGTGCGGGTGCGACGTAGCTCCAAGGCGCTCTCGTCGATCCACCCCTGCGAGCCGTTGGGGCGCTTGGGCAGCTGGACCCGGACCCACATCCTGCCGTTGATCATCTTGGAGTCGGTCACCATGAAGACGTTCGGTCCCTGCGTGTACGGCGCGTAGTGCTTGAGGCGCATCACGACCGTCCCGGCGGCCGGCCGGTTGCGCGCGCTTGTCGCGAAGAGCACCCGCGCGGTCCACGACCCGTTCTTGAGCGACGGTGCCGTGGGCAGCTCCAACGCGGGCGTGGGCGGAACGACCTCGGCCGTCGCCGCGCCGGAACCGGCCAGCAGGCAGGTCGTCGCGACGACGCCAAGGATTGTACGTGTGAGAAACGTCATTTTTTGAAGGTTAGCGGCCAGTCGCCATCGCGCGAAACGCGCTCGTCATCACTCCGACACGGGATCGTGTCGTACCTCCCATCGGCCTATCCGACGCGCTCCTTGACGAACTGTGCGACCTCGGTGGGGTTGGTGCCGACGCGGATGCCCTTGGCCTCGAGCGCTTCCTTCTTGCCCTGCGCCGTGCCTGACGAGCCGGTGATGATCGCGCCTGCATGGCCCATCTGCTTGCCGGGCGGCGCCTGGAATCCGGCGATGTACGCGACGACCGGCGTCGACATGTTCTGGGCGATGAACTCCGCGGCCTTCTCCTCCTCGTTGCCGCCGATCTCCCCGACCATGACGACGAGGTCCGTCTCGGGGTCCGCCTCGAAGCGGCCGAGGATGTCGATGAATGAGCTGCCGACGACGGCGTCGCCGCCGATGCCGACGACCGTGCTCTGCCCGATGCCGAGCAGCGCCAGCTCCTTGCTGATCTGGTAGGTCAGCGTGCCGCTGCGGCTGACCAGGCCGACGCGGCCGGGCTGGAACACCTGCGTCGGCATGATCCCGACGCTCGCGACGCCGGGGCTGATGACCCCGGGGCAGTTGGGGCCGACCAAGGTTTGGGTGCCGCGCCTGAGGTGCGTGTAGATGCGCAACATGTCGTGGGCCGGGATGCCCTCGGTGATGCAGATGATCAGCTCGACACCGCTCTCGATCGCCTCGTACAGGGCGTCCGGTGCGAACCGTGGCGGCACGAACACCATCGCGGTGTTGGCCTGGGTCTCGGCCACCGCCTGGTGCAAGGTGTTGAAGACCGGGATCCCCTCGACGTCCTGGCCGCCTTTGCCGGGTGTCACACCGGCGACGACCTGCGTTCCGTAGGCCTTGTTGCGGGTCGCGTGGAACGCGCCTTCGCGGCCGGTGATTCCCTGGACGACCAGGCGGGTTGATGCGTCAACGAGAATGCTCATACGGGTCAGGCTCCCTTCGCGAGTTCGACGGCTCGCTTGGCGGCCGAGAGCATGGTGGGTTCGACGACGACGTTGGCGGGCGCACGTTCCTTGATGATCGCGCGTCCCTCCTCCTCGTTGGTGCCGTCCAGGCGGACGACGATCGGGAGCGTGGCGCCCAGCCGTTCGATCGCGGTCAGCAGCCCCTCGGCAACCTCGTCGCAGCGGGTGATCCCGCCGAAGATGTTGATGAGCAGTGCCTTGACCTTGGGGTCTGACAACAGCACCTCGAGCGCCGCGACGACCTCGTCGGCCTTGGACCCGCCGCCGGCGTCCAGAAAGTTGGCGGGGCGGCCACCGGCCAGCGCGACGACATCGAGCGTGCTCATGACCAGGCCCGCGCCGTTGCCCAGAATGCCGACGTCTCCGTCCAGTTTGACGTAGGTGACGCCTTTCTCCTGGGCCATGCGCTCCTGCGGGTCCTCCGTGCTCGCCTCGTGCATCGCGAGGATGTCGGGGTGGCGGTACAGGGCGTTGCCGTCGATCGTGACCTTGGCGTCCAGGGCGATGACCCGGCCGTCGGTCGTCCAGATCAACGGGTTGATCTCCATCAGCGTCGTGTCCAGGTCGATGAACCCCTGGTACAGGCGAACCAGGATGTCGATGACGCCTTTCATCGCGCCGTCGTCGATGCCGGCCTCGTAACACAGGCGCCGCGCGTGGTGGGGGTGGAAGCCCGACAACGGGTCCACGTGCAGGCGGGCGAGTTTGTCGGGGTGGTCCTCGGCGACGGCCTCGATGTCGACCCCGCCCATCGCCGACAGCATCACCAGGGGCTTCTTCTCACCACGGTCGAACGTGATCGACGCGTAGTACTCCTTGGCGATGTCGGACGCGGACTCGACCCACACGCGGTGCACGATGTGGCCCTTGATGTCCATGCCCAGGATGTCCGTGGCACGGGCTTCAGCCTCGTCCGGGGTGGCGGCCAACTGGATGCCGCCGGCTTTGCCACGTCCGCCCACCTGTACTTGCGCCTTGATGACCACGGTGCCGCCGATTCGCTCGGCCGCCGCACGCGCCTCGGCCGGAGTCTCAGCCGCTTCGCCTGATGGCACCGGGATGCCATGACGTGCGAAGAGCTCTTTGCCCTGATACTCGAAGAGGTCCAAACCTCGTCCTTCCCGCTCGAACAGACGGCCCCCGAGCGGGAGCCGCGCGGGATCCTAGCGAGTGGCCGGTACCCTGGGGGACGTGACGGATGACCTGGCGAAGCGGCTGGAGATGCTTCTGGTGCTGCAGTGGCTCGACGAGGGACGACCCGAGGACGGCATCGTCGCGCTGTCGATCTCGACCGCGGCGGTGGAACTCAGCCTTGAGGGTGAGCGCACGGGCGTCCTGGCCATCATGGCGGCGCTCGGCGAGTTGGAAGACCGCAAGCTCGTGCGCGTCGCACTCGAAGGGCACGTCACGCGAAACCCCAGGGTCACGCTCGCGCCGGACCTCCGCATCGACGCAGAGCGCCTCTTCGGCGACGGCGGGTCGCCAGGGCGCTGACGCGGCTCGCGAAACGCACCGGCGTGTCCCACGCCGCACGCTTCGCGCCTGATGTTGAAGATTGCCTGGGCACCCCGGGTGTCGGCAGGGCCTTGGGATCGACTGCGACCGCATCGAGGTCGGCTTCCCCGATGATGCGGTGGGTTTCGAGCTTCTGTGCCCGCAGCCGAACCGAGTAGGTCCACCGGCGGATCAGGATTTCCGGCCAACCCGCTTCGCCGCCTTGTGCAGGGTGGGCTCAAGGAGAAGCATGCTAATATATGAGCATGAGCAAGTCTCAACGACTCCAGGTGCTGATCGAGCCGGACCAGTCCAAGCGCCTTCAACTCGTGGCGCGTCAACGCGGGGTCGCGGTGGCCGTCGTCGTCCGTGACGCCATCGATCTGGAGCTTGGGCGGGCAGGCAGGAGCCGGCTTGCAGCCGGCGATCGCATCCTTGCGGCAGAACCCATCGATGTTCCGACTGGCGTCGGTGAACTGGAAGACGAGATCGCCGGCGAGTACGGCGCGTTGCCAGGGTGATCCTCGACACCAACGTGCTCATCTACGCGGTTGGCGGCGAGCACCCCCTCCGCGATCCGGCGCGCCGCCTGATCGCCGCGATCCGCGACGGAACGGTCCTGGCGACGACGTCGGTCCTCGTCCTCCAAGAGGTCACATACGTGTATACGCGACGGCGCGGCAGCGCCGAGGCCGCCGCGCTGGTCCGGGCCTACGTCGAGCTGCTGGAACCCCTGCTTGCCGTTGAGCAAGCCCATCTCATGACCGCGCTCCGCCTCGTCGAGCGGTATGACCTTCGCCCGTCCGGTGCGCTCATCGCGGCGACGGCGATCCAGTCGTCGTTTCCCCTTGTGACCGCCGATCGCGTGTTCGCGGACGTCCCGGAGGTCCAGACGGTCCTCCTCGCCGAGGGCACTGTCGAGCGACTGCTCGCCGGGTCGTAGTCCAGACAGTTCGCGTTCTGCCAGCGTGATGTACAGCGTGATGCAGAGCAGAAATACAGCGACGTGTACGGTGCGATGCTCGCCGTGGCGGGGGGACTGATCCCACGAAACACCGTGGAGCCGCTCGAAGACCTCTTCGGGATCTTTCGCGTCGTCATCGTCGG
>JANMDV010000026.1:0-11151 GCA_031376485.1 Actinomycetota bacterium | reverse complement strand
ATGGACCTCAAGCCCCACGCCGTGTCCCAGGCTGTGGCGAAACGCCTCGCCCAGACCGGCCGCTGCGATGTGATCACGCGCGATCTTGTCGAGGTCGCCCCCGGTGATGCCCGGGCGCACGGCGGCCAGCGCCCGGAGTTGGGCGGCCAGGCACACGTCGTAGGCCTCTGCGAGTTCGGTGGCAAGCGGGCCGGTCGCGAACGTCCGGGTGCAGTCCGACACGTAGCCGTCCACGATCGCTCCCAGGTCGATCGTGACAAGCGTGTCCTTGGGAATCGCCGTGTCGCCGGGGACCGCGTGCGGTCGCGCGCCATTGGCCCCCGAAGCGACGATGATGCCAAAGCTGGGGCCGTCCGCCCCGGCCGCGCGCATGATGCCTTCGAGTTCCCAGGCGACCTGACGCTCGGTGCGGCCTTTGAACACCCCGTCCCGACAGGCCGCAAATGCGTGGTCGGCGATCAGCGCCGCACGTGCCATCAAGTCGATCTCGTCGGCATCCTTGACGCGGCGCACGGCCTCGACCAGACCGGTCGTGGCGACAAGCTCCCGACCCTCGAGCCGCGCACGCAGCCGTTCGAACCGCGAGACGCTCATATGGTCGGACTCGAATCCCACGCGCCCGGCTCCAAGACCGTCCAGTGCCTCGGAGATTTTGTCAAACAGGTCCCGCCCCGCTTCGACGACCTCCACACCACCCGTCAGCTCGCGCGCGTTCTGCAGATAGCGGAAGTCGGTGAACAGCGTTCGCCCCTTCGCCGACAGCAACACGCTGCCGTTGGAGCCGACGTAGCCACAGGTGTAGCGGACGTTGGTCAGGTTGGTAATGAGGAGCGCATCGACGCCTTGCTCAGCCATGCGTTGCAGGACGCGTTCTTGGCGGTCCGCGTACCTCACGCCAGATGCTCCTTCAGAAGCTGCAGGGCCTCACGGTAGCCCTCGGGCCCTTTACCCCAGACGGCAGCGGCGGCCAGGTCCCGGATGACACTGATCTTGCGGTGGGGCTCGCGGGCCTCGATGTCCGACAGGTGTACCTCGACAAACGGCACGCCCAGCATTTCGAGCGCGTCGCGCACCGACCACTGGTAATGGGTCCACGCGCCGGGATTGACCACGACACCGTCGACCGCGCCGACCAGGCCGTGGAGGTGTTCCAGAAACGCACCCTCGTGATTGGTCTGGAACGTCGCCACCCGCATGCCGAGTTCATCACCCCAGACGCGCACCTGCGCCTCGAGCTGGGGCAACGTGACCGTTCCGTAGTGGACCGCGGGTCGGCGGCCCAGCATGTTGAGGTTGGGCCCGTGCAGCAGTGCGACGCGGTGTGACATCAGGAGGTGCCCGCCTGGCGAAGCTCTTCGATGGCGGCGACCACGACCTCGGCCGGCGGATCCTGGCGGATCAGCGGCTCACCGGGCTCTGCCAAGAGCACCATGTTGAGCGCAGCGGCGTCGGCTTTTTTGTCACGTCCCATCGTCGCAAGGATCGCAGACGTCTCCACGGAGGAGTGGAGTGTCGTCGGAAGCCCGTGCCGTTCGAGCAGCGCGGCGGTCCGGATGCGCCACATCGGGTCCAGGCCGACGTGACACTCGGACACCCGCAGGGCCGCCAGCATGCCGAGCGAGATGGCCTCGCCGTGGAGGTAGCGCTCGTATCCTGCGGCGGCCTCGATGCCATGCCCGACGGTGTGGCCCAGGTTGAGCGTCGCGCGGATCCCGAGGTCCCGCTCGTCCTGGACGACCACGTCCAGCTTGTGGCGCACGCACGCCACGATCAACCGCACCAGATCGTCTCTTGGGCCTGGGAGCGTCGGCCAGGCGTCGATCGTCGTCGCCAGCTCACCGCCCTCAAGCAGCCCATACTTGACGACCTCGGCGAAGCCCGCCGACAGCTCACGGGGCGGCAACGTGGTGAGCGTTGCGACGTCCATCACCACGAGCTCGGGCTGCCAGATCGCCCCCACGTAGTTCTTGCCCTCGGGCAGGTCCACGCCGGTCTTGCCGCCGATCGCCGAGTCCACCATCGCCAGCAGGGTCGTCGGGACGTGGACCAGGCGCACCCCCCGCTGGTAGCTGGCCGCCAGGAACCCGGCCAGGTCGCCGATGACGCCCCCACCCCCCGCGACGACGGTGTCGCTGCGACGGATGCCTTCCCTCGCGGCCAGGCGTGAAAGCGACTCGATCACGTTGAGCGCCTTGGAGGACTCGCCGGACGCAACCGAAGCGCGCACCACGCGGATCCCCCGCTCCGTGAGGCTCGCCGCGACGGTGCCGGCGAGATGCTCGACGGCCGCGTCGAACACGACAAGCGCCGCGCCCCCGTCCGTGGGGAACACCTGACCGACGCGCTCCACGAGCCCCGCGCCGATGTACACAGGGAAGGTGTGCGCTCCGATCGCCGCAGTCAGGGTCACGCCGGGCATCTGACCGCTCACACCTGCTCCCGCTCACCTTGGCCACGTACGACAGCCCACGCCGCGATGCGCGCGGCGATGTCGTCGGGCGGGTCCTCGGCCAGCACCTCCAGATCGGCGGCGGAGCGATAGGTCGGCTCGCGTTCGGCGGCACGCCGTTCGAAACGCTCCCGATCCTGCGCGAGCGGGCGGTCCGAGCCTTCGACCCGCCGCCACGCAACGTCGGGACTGACGCGAAGCCAGACCACCCGGGCGCGCCGGTGAAGCAGGTCTTTGGTGCGGTCGCTGCCCAGAGCCCCGCCGCCCAGAGCGATCACGCCAGGCTCGTCGCGCTGCACGATCTCGCGGATGACGTCTTCTTCGGTACGCCGAAACCACAGCTCACCGCGCTTGGCGAAGATCTCGGGGATCGGCATCTCGGCGAGTTCCTCGATCGCCCGATCGGCGTCCACGAACGGCCAGCCCAGGCGGCCCGCCACGCGCCTGCCCACCACGGACTTTCCGGCTCCCATGTAGCCGGCCAGGGCCAGCCACCTCAAGCCGTGATCTCGCTCCGGTAGCGATCGACCGCCGCTTCGATCTCGGGCAGGGTGTCTCCCCCAAACTTCTCGACCAGGGCTTGGGCGAGGACGAACGCGACTGCGGCCTCTCCCACGACCGCCGCGGCCGGAACGGCACAGATGTCGGAGCGTTCCTTAAACGCCTTCTTGGCCTCTTTGGTCACGATGTCGACCGATGCCAGCGGACGGGTGATCGTCGAAATCGGCTTCATGACCGCCCGCACTATGAGCGGCTCTCCGTGGGTCATCCCGCCTTCCAGTCCGCCCGAGCGGTTGGTCTTGCGGTAGTAGCCGCGTTCCTTGCTCCAGAAGATCTCGTCGTGGGATTGTGTCCCGGGCAGGCGGCCGAGTTCGAAGCCCGCGCCCAGCTCGACGCCTTTGATGGCCTGGATCGAGAGGATTGCCTGGCCCAACCGACCGTCCAGCCGCGTGTCGGCGCTGACGTGTGATCCCAGGCCCGGCATCATGCCGAACGCCCACACCTCGAAGATGCCGCCCAGGGTGTCGTGCCCCTGCCCTGCCGCCTTGATCCCCGCCTTCATGCGCTGGGATGCGTCGGCATCCAGGCAGCGGACCGGGCTGGCGTCGACGCCGTCAAAGTCCCCGAGGGTCAGGTCGTCCCTCAAAGGAACCGCGACCTCGCCGATGCGCACGACATGACTTCGCAGCTCGATGCCGAACCGGCGGAGCAGCGCCTTGGCGACGGCGCCGGCAGCGACCCGCGCGGCCGTCTCACGTGCGCTCGCCCGTTCGAGGATGTTGCGCAGGTCCTTGGTGCCGTATTTCTGCATACCGGCTTGGTCGGCGTGGCCGGGCCGCGGAATGGTGATGGGCTCGACTGCCTGCTCGGGTTCCCAGATCGCCATGCGATCGCGTTCCCAGTTCTTGAAGTCCAGGTTGACGATCTCGAGCGCGACGGGACTGCCGAGCGTCTGTCCGTGGCGAATCCCCGACTTGACCTGGACGCGGTCGGTCTCGATCTTCATCCGCCCGCCGCGGCCGTAGCCCAACTGTCGACGCGCGAGATCGCCGTCGATGTCATCGGGAGTCAGCGGCAGGCCAGCCGGAAGCCCTTCGATCAGGGCGATCAGCGCAGGCCCGTGGGACTCCCCCGCCGTTCGGTACGTCAGGGCCACGCGCCAAGTCTACAGGCACGCGAAACCGGCGATTCGACGCGGTTGCGCGTCACGAGCCCCGACAGATACGCCCGCCAATGCGCACCGAATCGCCGCTGAGCGTGTTACAGCCGACCACGAATGTGTGTCGAAACCGTCACATCACTCGCTCGCAACCTGTGACCAATGACCGACCCGCATCCTGCCAAGTGGCTGACTCCTCTCCTCGATTGACATAGCGCGCCGGGTGGCCGAACCCGATGGCGGGTCTCATCGGCCGTGACGGACAGGTACAGGCGTAATGGCCCTTCTTGCATCGGGCGACACACGGGCGACGCGGGCGGCGCGCGGCTAGTCTCCCGCCCATGAAAGTCGTCATCGTTGGCGGCGGGATGGTGGGCATGACCCTCGCCCATCTCCTGCGTCGCCGTGGAATCGAGCCCACTGTGCTCGAACGGATGCCGGCCGGCCACTTCGTGCCGCGCGGCTACATGTTGGGTTTCCAGGGCTACGAGCCACTGCAAGAGGTGGGGGTCTACGACGAGGTGTACGCCGCGGGGCGGCCCATCGCGCCGCGCCAGGAGGGCGGACCCGTCGCCGTTGCGGTCAGGTTCGGTGCCCTCATCGAGTCGCTGCAGCGCGACCTCCCCATGCTGAACGAACACACGGTGGTCGAGCTTGTGCGTGATGGAGACCGCGTCGTGGGTGTTGTTGCCGACACGCCGGACGGGCGCGTCACCATCGAGTCCGATCTCGTGGTCGCATGCGACGGCATGATGTCGCCGGTGCGCGAGATGGCCGGCCTGGAGGCGGAGTTCGCCACCCTTCCCGAGGGGGAGCTTGCGTTTATGAGCCCCACCCCGGCCGACACGTCGTTTTCGATGGCCTACATGTCCGACGGTAAACACATCGGCATGCTCTCCTGGCACGAGGGGGCAGCCGGATGGCGAAGCTGTGAGCGTGTGGGCGCCGAGGCCGCGTTGGCACCCGGCGTGGATGCGCTCAAAGAGATGTGGGCGCGCCTTCTTCCGGCGGCCGCCTCGGCGCTCGAAGGCGTCACGAGCATCGAGCAGTTCCGCTATTCGGAGCCGAAACTCCTGTCATGCCCCCACTGGTGGGTTCCCGGGGTGGTCATCATCGGCGACTCGGCGCACTTTTTTGGCCCCGAAACCGGCGTGAGTTCCGGCGTTGGCCTGGGCGACGCCCAGGCCCTGGTGGAGGCCATCGTGCAGCTCCGCGGCAATCCGGATGCCGCGTGCGCCGCGTACACGGCGTGGCGGGTACCCGCCGTGCGCCCCCTTGAGGAAAACGATCCCGGCCGCGAGCGGATCGCGGTCGCGGGTTCCAAGCAGCCCGCACCCGAGGAGCGCTGGCCACCCGAGGCGTAGTCGTCGCTGAAGAATCTGCCGGCGATCTCGGACAACCGCAGGCCTCCGACAACACAATCGGGTGCCTGATATGGCAATGGGACTCGGGAGAGTCCTCTTTTCGTACGCCGTGGACGGGCGGCCACGCCCGAGCCACTGGCACCGGGAAGTCCTCAGCGCGGCGGACGGGGGGATCGAAATGACGACGGGGCGCCGTAGCGCCCCGTCGAGTTCGAACTGCGATGTCGGTTCGGTCAGACCTGGGACTTGATCTCCACCACGTTGATGACGAGGTTCGTCTTGGTCGAGGGGTTGGACAGGGTGACGGCCTTGCCGACCGCCAGGTCCAGGGTCGCGCTGCCGCCAGGCAGGCTTCCGCTGTTGGGCTTGAGCGTCACAATCGTCGACGTGATCGACTGAACGGTGAACTGCGGTGCCGTTGCCGGAACTGCGTCACCGACAACAACGGTTTGAACCACCCCTGAGATATCCAGGCTCGCCGAAAGCTGCGTCGTGACCGGCACGGGTGTTGGCAACGCAGACGCCGTGGAACCCGTCGGCGGCGTGGGGTTGAGCGGAACGGTGGTCACCGCGCTACCCGCACCCGGCGTCACCACCGGTGCGACGGGCGCCGGGGGCGGCTCGTTGGGATCGACGAAGATCTTGCCGGCGCGGGTCTTGGGGAACCGCTGGTAGCTGGCAAACGTCTCGTCGCGGCCAGTGACCGGGTCGGACTGGGCGAACGCTCCGAGCGGACCCGGCGCGGCGGGCGGTGCGGCTACGGGGGCCACAGCTGCCGGAGCCGGGGCCGGCGCGGATTCCGCGGCCGTATATCCTTCTCCTCCGCCGCATCCCGCGGCGAGCCCGGCGCATGCGACGAGCGCTGCAAAGGTGCCGTACATCCGTGTGCGGCTCATGACGTTGTACCTCCGGCGTTGTTGCTTGTCGGAACTGCAGCCGCGCCCGTGCCGCCCAAACCGGCGGTGCGGCTGAACGCCACGACCGTGATGCTGGCGCTGACGCTGGTGGACCCCGAAGAGGCTGTCCCACCCGAGGATGCTGCGGCCTCACCCGGCGAAAGGTCCGCCTTCGTCACGGCGAGCATCCGTCCTCTGATCCGCAGCTTGCCGTTGCCATCGACGATGACCCGGTTGTGCATGCGGTACAGGAAGTCCTGCACGTTGAAGAACTTGCCGGTCACCGACATGGTAAACGGGGTGCCGGTGACACCTGCATAGTCGGCACCGGCGGCAGGCGTTGCCTGGCCCAGCGACACGCTGGTCTTTTTGGCGATCTCCTCGATCTGCAGGATCAAGGCCGGGACATCCTCGGAGTAGGGGTATGCCTTGGCCAGGCGAAGCTCGTCGACAATCGGGATCACCGTCGGCTTCTTGGCCATTGCCATGAGCTTCGCGAGCTCACCCTGGAGTTCTGTGACCTGAGCCTGCGCCTCCATCGAGGCCTGCTGCTTCGCTTTCAAGTCGGCCTTCGCCGGTTTGACGTAGAACCAGAAGAGGCCACCGACCACGGCGATCGCCGCGAAGATGATGAGGAGCGTGCTGTCACGCTTGCTGAGTTTGTTCATGGCTGTGTGGTGGGGGTCGTGGTGGACGGGGCGGGTGCGGGCGCCGGTGCGGCGGGTCGTGCCCCCGGACCGAAGATGGCATCGTCGACCGGGATCTCGAC
The DNA here is from genome assembly GCA_031376485.1 of Actinomycetota bacterium. GTDB lineage: Bacteria > Actinomycetota > Thermoleophilia > Miltoncostaeales > Miltoncostaeaceae > CALMEC01. The sequence continues at coordinate 4,013 of JANMDV010000026.1, read as the reverse complement.
GGTGAAGCTGTACCCGATGGGTCCAGCAGACCCGCCCGAGGCGTCACCGCCCTCCGGGTTGATGCCGCCTGCCAGGCGGGGCTCGACGAATCCTTGGATGCCGTTGAGGCGCGACAGGAAGAGGGCGGCCTCGGTCCGCGTCGCCGCGGTGGCGCTGAGCGTAATTGCGGCAGGCCGTTTGGCGGCGACGGCACCTGGCGCAGCCGCGGCCTGCGTGTCGGCACTGGTCGGCGTCGTCACCGACATCGACTTGAGCCAGACACTGCCGGGTGCGACCCGTGAGAGGTTGATCATGACCGTCGACCAGTTGACCCGCGCGACGGCGAGCCCACTGACGAGGGCCTTGTCGGTCGCGTAAGTCGACACCGTGCTGGCGTCGGCGGCCTTGGCCTTGGTGACCTGTGCCGTCAAGCTCGTGCTCTGCTGGTCCAGGTCTGCGATCTTGGTCTGCTCGGCGGTGACCTGGCCGTTGATGCTGTGGCCCCAGTATCCGAGCGCCAGCGCACCGACCAGGATCCCAAGCCCCGCACCGTGAAGCGGCGTGAATTTGGGTGCCTGGCGCTCGCTCTTGCGGCGCTCAGCGGGCAGTAGGTTGACTGATCTCATGACTCCTCCGGCGCGTCCAGCGCCAAGCCGACTGCGACCGCCGCCCTCGTGGCGACGTCGAATGACAGATCGGCAGACTTGGTCAAGTTCTGAAGGGGGTTGCCGATTTCGACCTCGAGTCCGAGGGCCTGCTGCACGTACTGGTCAAGACCCGAGCACAGTGCGGTGCCGCCTGACAGGACCAATCGCTCCACTGGACGCGCGTGCTCCTGCGAGCGGTAGAAGTCGATCGTGCGGCCGATTTCCTGTACCAGAGGCCGAACGGCCAGGGCGAGCGCGTGGCGCACGCGTGTGACCGTGGTCGGGTCCCAGCCTGCGGGCACCTCGCCCAGAAGACCACATGCGGCCTTGAGGGCCTCGGCCTCGTGAGGCGAGAGCCCCGTCTGGTCGGCCACCGCGTTGGTCAGGTCGACCCCACCCAGACCCACCAAACGCGTGAACTGGCTGGTGCGGTCCACCGACACGATGATGTTGGTGGCGCCCGCCCCGATGTGGCAGAGCACTTGCGCTCCGTCGCCGGCCGGCGTGGCGGGTACCAGCGACCGGATCAGCGCGAACGCCTCCAGGTCGATGCCATCGACGCGAAGCCCAGCCCGGCGGACCGACGACACGAGCGTGTCGATCATCTCACGGTGGGCGGCGACGACGACCAGGCGCTGACGCGGACCTGACTCGTCCTCGAACCAGCCGATCGACTGGTAGTCGATGATGGCCTGGTCGGGCGGGATCGGGATGTGCTCGGCCGCCTCGATCTCGACGGTCTGGCGCATCTCGACCGGGTCGTCGATGACGGGCAGCTCGATCATGCGGACCACGACGCGCTGGTTGGCGACGCCTAGCCGCACAGAGCGGCCGCTGAACTTGCCCTCCTTCCAGAATCGCTTGATGTGGTTGGCCAGATCGACGGGCTCGGCAACCTCGCCATCGACGACGAGCCCTTCAGGGAGCTCTTCGACGGCTGCGCGCGCGAGCTGTCGGCCATCCTTGATCTCGGCGCCTGCGATGGCGCTCGATCCGATGTCCAGTGCAACGACGGTACTCATCAGGCGACGTCCTTGTGGTCCAGGGGTGGCAACAGACGACCGGGCTATCCGAGCCGGTCGGTGTAGAGGGTGATCAGCGACGGGCCGACCCAGAGCGCAAGCAGCGCTCCGGCGGCGAGGTAGGGGCCGAAGGGAATTGCGGTCTTGCGTGCGCTCGCGCCGTGGCGTGCCATCAGCACGACCCCCAGGATCGAACCGGCGGCGAACGCGATAAAGAGTGCGGGGATCACGGAAGCGCCGAGAACGGCGCCGAGCAGGAGGGCGAGCTTGACGTCGCCGAACCCCATCCCACGGGGATAGAGGAACCAGAGGATCCCCAGAAACGCCGCGGCGCCGAAGGCGCCGACGACGGGCACCCACCACCGGTCGGGGTTGTGCAGCACCGCGAAGACCAGGGCCAGCGCGGCCGCAGGGAGCACGACGACGTTGGGGATGAGCTTGTGCTCCAGGTCGATCACGACGACCGGCACGAGCGCGAGTGCCATGACCATGACCGCCATGCCGCGCCAATTGGCGCCGAACGCGACGATCGAGCCTGCGGCCAGGCCGGCGCTCATCAGCTCAAGGGCCGGGTAGCGCCACGAGATCGGCTCACGGCACGAGCCGCACTTGCGGCCGAGCGCGAGCCACGACAGCACCGGCAGGTTCTCGTACCAGCGCAGCTGGTGCTGGCAGGACGTACACCGCGAACGCGGTGACACCAGGGATTCCTCCCGTGGCCACCGGTACGTGAGCACGGTGAAGAACGACCCCATCGCGAGCCCGAAAACCCCGGCGAAGGTCGCATGGAACCACAGCGGCGCGGCACTCAACATGACGACCGTACGACAAATGCGATTTGCAGGCTCATATCCATCCGGAGACTGGATCGGCATTTCACACATCTGACTTAACGGGGCTCTTGCATTTGGTGCGCGTGCCGAAAGGTGCGACGCGTCTCCTCGCCACGTCTGCGATCCGGGCACGCCCATCCACGGTGCGCGACGTCCCGCCGAGCCTCGGGATGCGCTCCACCACGCTCGTGCCCGCCCAGGACGGGATCACACAAGCCCTGACCGGCGGTCCACGCGAACCCCGACGAGCCCAAGAGGCGACAGGCCCGCCGGGGCGGGCGTGTTCACGCCAGACTGCTCGACGGCTACCAACTCCCGGAGAACGTCCCCAGGCAGGTAGCTGGGGTCACAAGGCCTGCGACAGGAGCGGCAGTGCCGCTACAGCGGCTGGCTGCACCTGTTGGCTGCCGAAGATAGACAAACACCGTGCCTGTCCGGCTGGTGGATGCCAGTGCATAGCTGTCCTCGTTCGGCGATGTGCCAAACAGGATGATTTGAACTTCGTCACTCTTTGCCTGGGCCGGACCCAGCGTCCAGTTGACGTTCTGTTCCTGATCGGCCAAGAGATTCGCAGGCATCCCGCCGAAACTCTGGTTGATGCTCTCGGTGTAATAGCTCTCGGCCGCGATGACCCCACTGCGGATGAGCGACTTAGCCGCGGAGTCCTGTGCCTTTCTCCGCTGTCCCAAAAACGCGGGAATGGCAATTGACGCCAGAATACCGATGATGAGAACAACCACAAGAAGTTCGATGAGCGTAAAGCCCTCCTGCAATCCCCTTCGCCGCGGTGAAACTCGCGACATGATCCGCTCCTCCGATGAGTACGATGATGGAACCCAAGACGGGCTCTCCAAGGAGTGATCGGCATCCGCCCGCCCCTGCTTGAGGCGATGCGGACGCTTCCTACCTCGTCGCCGCTTTCAGGTGGTCCGATTCGTGCAACGGTTCACCCCCTGGAGCCGCGTTGTCGTCGATGATCCTCACCAGCAACAAACCCTTCTCGGGGTGGGACGAGATCTTCGGCGACGAAGTCGTCGCCGCGGCGATGATCGACCGGCTCGTCCACCACGCCGAGATCCTCAGCCTCAAAGGCGACAGCTACCGCCTCAAAGACAAAGACGTCGCCACCCGACCCCGACCGGCGCTCATCAACGCCGAATAAGGCCTCCCACCGGCGAAACCAGCCGACTCGCGCAAAAACGACGCCCTCACAAGCGCCCTACGGGCCCGCGAGCAGACCGCCCGATCAATGACACCCCAGAAAAACGGGCCCTTCGGGCCCGCCCCACCAGGGGGGTCAGTTTTCAACCGTCCTTGACACGCGTCCTCCCGATACAAGGATTTTCTCGCTTTGTGGACTCGGGACGGTCCGTGCCGGTGCCCCTCCCCACCGCGCCCCGGCCTGGCTCGCTTTGAATCGTGGGACCATCATGTCAGCCACCACGGTGCCGGGAGAGCCCGAAAATGCGTCGAGCCCGCGGGGGCGGGCGCGACGGGGCCCTACACCCACCGGGAACCAACACCCCGAGCA
>JANMDV010000279.1:0-28055 GCA_031376485.1 Actinomycetota bacterium | reverse complement strand
GCAGCCGCACAAAGGGCGCGGGGAGAAAGAGCTGCTGCTCCAAATGGTGAGTGAACACGGAGTGTGACGATCTCGGCCACACCGACAACCTCATGATGGAGGTCTCCATGGAACGCATCCGTCACGCACTCGTCGCTCTTCCCGTTGCGCTTGTCGCAATCGCAGGCCCCACCGGGTGCGGGGGTGACAGCGAGCCCGCAGCCGCGCCGGCCACGACGGCGGCGGCGACCTCGACCCTTGAGACCCCCACCCGCACCGCGGCGCCGGCCCCTCTCGAGGCAGGCCCGACAGCGGCCGACCTGACGGGTCTGGCCAAAGCCGATGCCGCCCTGATCGCCGGATACCTGGGGTGGACCGAGCTGACCAAGCCTCCCATCGCCGAGCTCGCAAGCTTGGGCAGCGCGCACAGCGGTCAGAAGCGGATCTGGGCCAGCCCGACGCGACAGGCGTTGACGCGCGGCGGGGCGCAACGCTTCCCCTATCCCGACGACACCGTCGTCGTCAAGCAGGGCACGAACGGCGATGTCGTCACGCTCATCGCGCTGATGGAGAAGACCGGCGTGGACGGCGTGGCAACCGGAGGCTGGCGATTCGTCGAGTACACGCGCGCGACGGGTGGCGGTCCGTTCGCCAAGGTGGCTCTGCCGCAGTCAGGATGTGCCGGCTGTCATCAGAACGCGAGCACCCGTCAGCCCACCGACTGGGTCTTCTGGGCGCTCGATTCCTGAGACGCGAGCGGAGGCAGTATGCGCACCCGCATGCGTCCACGCGCGCGGCGCAGCTCGATTCGCCGGCTGGCCGTGTTGTTCGATTGGTCACGTTCCAGGATCCGGCCCCGGACATTGACCGTGTGGACCAGGACGTAGCGGCCCGCCGGGACGTCGGTGACGTCGATCTGCTGGCCGTCCAGGTACGCGGCATAATCGTCACCCCAGCCGACCGAGATGCCCTCGGTCATGGCCAGCCGCCCCGGACTGGCGAACCCGCATCGACTGACGTACACGGGCACCGCGACCGCGCTGTCCGGCCGTGGTTCAGCCCGGTAGCGATCGCCCAGACAGAACCCGCTCTTGCGGTCCCGGATGATCCCGACGCGCGAGCCCTCGCGTCGCAGCTCGTACCGCTCGAACGGCAGAAAATGCCAGTGCGAGTGATCGGGTGAGCGCACGTAGCGCATGACGCCCACTTGGCCCACCAATCGAGTGGAGCCGTCGGCTCGCCGGACAACCTGCCGCGCCAGCATCTCGCGCGCCTCGAGGTTCGGACGGCGCGCCACGACGGTCAGCGGCCCATCCCCGGCGTTGTGTACCGCCGATCGGAACCCCAGCAGATCCCGCCCGCCGACCCGGTTGATGCCGATGTTCTGCGGCGGTTCCTGAACGAGATCCGGGAGAAGATCCGCTGAGGCGGTGGTCGACGAAGCCGGGCCCGCCCATGTCGCGAAACCGACTGCCCCGGACGCGCACCCCACGACGACCGCAACCAGGATTCGCCGACGTGGCGGTTTCGGATTGCTGGATCGCACGCGTCGCAGCGTACCCGTTCTGACTTCGCACCTGGTCCACGCCGCGCGTGCCACGACGCCTGTTGCCGCCAGACGGTTAGTGGTACATTGCCCACTATGGCGTTCGTCGTCACACGGCGGGATGGTCGGTTCGAGATCCGCGAGAGCGTGTCGACCCCGCAGGGTCCGCGGGCTCGCACCCTTGCGACGTTTCGCGCGGTCAACGACACGGTCCTCCTCCAGGCCGAGCGACGTGCCGAGCGGCCGTTTGATCGACGCAAGGTCGAAGCCAAGGCCCTGGCAGTCGGCGCCTCGCGCGACACCCGCGAAACAGTGCGGTTGGCGCATTCACTACTCGAGGATCTTCACCTGGGCCGCAGCCTGCCGCCCCTCCTCGCCGCAGCCCTGGCACACCGGCTCGCCGACACCCACACGCCCATGCCCGACAGCCTGCCGCCTCTCGCGGATTGGATCGGGTCCACACCGCAGGAGCGTGGCGAGGCGCTCAGGGATCTGTTGCGGCTGACCGATCGCCTGCCGGCCGCGCGGCGGCGGCGCGGCAAAGCGTTTCCCAGGCTCGCATCGTCGCTCGCGTGACCCGCGAACCCGGTCTCGACGAGAAGATCATCCTGGTACACCAGGCGTTTGAGGCCGCTGCGATCCCCCATGCGTTTGGCGGAGCCCTCGCGCTCGCCTACTACGCGGAGCCCCGGGCCACCATCGACGTCGATCTGAACGTCTTCGTCGTACCTCGTCGCGCCGGCCGCACGCTCGACACGCTCACTGCGCTCGGCGTCCAGCTCGATCGGCGCGAGACACTCGCGCTGGCGCGACGCGACGGTCAGGTTCGGGTGCGTTGGGGCCGGACGCCGCTGGATCTGTTCTTCGCGTATGACCCGTTCCACGATGCCTGCCACGCAGCTCGACGGATGGTGCCGTTCGGCGACGCCCAGATACCGATCCTGGCCCCCGAGCATCTTGTCGTCTGCAAGACCGTCTTTGACCGGCGTAAGGATTGGATCGACATCGAACAGGTGCTCTTCATGACCGCGGCCGAACTCGATGTCCCGGAGTTGACGACCTGGGTCGACCGACTCGTCGGACACGACGACCGGCGCGCGACACGTCTGCGGGGCCTTGTCAGCGCGATCGTCGGGGACTGATCACGTCACGCCGCGACTGACGCGGCGTGCAGGCCACATGCCTGGGCGATCAGCTCGTACGAGCGCAGACGCTCGCCGTGGTCATGCACCGTCGTCATCAGCATGACCTCGTCTGCGCCGGTCTCGTGGACCACCGCAGCAATCCCGTCACGCACGTCGGATGCGGTGCCCAGGATCTGCGCGCGACGGTAGCGGCGAAGCTGATCCTGCTCGGCCTCGGTCCAGTCATGATCGGCGGCCTGCTGAGGCGTCGGAAGCTTGCCAGGGCGGCCCTGTCGCATCCGCACCACCCCGAGCGCCAGCGACAGGGCGAGATGCTCTGCCTGCTCCGCCGTGTCGGCTGCAATCGCCGAGACCGTCAAAATGGTTCGTGGTGCCGAGCACCGCGCAGACGGCGCGAAGCCCTCCCGGTAGACGCGAAGCGCATCGGCCGCTCCACGCGGATTGAGGTGGCGCGCGAATGCGAATCCCAGACCGAACGCGGCCGCCACCTGGGCGCCGAAGTCACTCGAACCGAGGATCCACACCGGCGGCAGGTCGACTTCGGATGGCTCGGCCGAGACGGTGCGAAACGGGTGGTCATCGGGGAACCCGTCCCCCGCGAACGCGAAGAGCTCGGCAAGCTGGTTGGGAAACTCGTTTCCGTCGAGTTGCGCGCGTCGCAGCGCGAACGCGGTGACACTGTCGGTGCCGGGTGCTCGGCCGATACCCAAGTCGATTCTTCCCGGGTGCAGCGCCTCGAGGACGCGGAATCCCTCCGCGACGCGAAGCGCGCTGTGGTTGGGCAGCATCACTCCGCCCGACCCGACGCGGATGTGTTCGGTGGCCGCCGCGATCTGTCCGATCATGACCTCGGGTGCCGGGCACGCCATCCCCGGGGTGTTGTGATGCTCGGCGACCCAATAGCGGCTGTAGCCCCATCGATCGGCGTGGCGCGCCAGGTCGAGCGTATTGCGAATCGCCTCGGCCGGGGACGAGCCCGACGGCACGGGGGTCAGATCCAGGATTGAGAGCGGCAGCGCCATCGGCGGGCCCAGCCTACCTGTGTGCGCCTGTGCAGGGCCCCTGGACGCGGGCCCCGCACACATCAGTGAGTCTGGGTTAGTGCTTGCCGTTCGGCTTGAGCACCGAGACCGTAAACGGCAGCGTCGGCGCAACCGGCGGGCTGGCAAAGAGCTTGCCGAACTGCGAGTTGACGACGTACAGACGCCCCTTGTGCAGCGCAGCCGTTGTCGGCGAGTCAAATGTCGGCGACGTGATCGTCTGTCGGAGCTTGGCCGAACGGAAGTTGTTCTTGAGCTTCAAGACATCGACGACACCCTGATGGACGACGTAGAGCCTTTCGTCGTGCAGGATCATCCCGTCGCCGCCGGTCAGCGTCGTGCCGTTAACCGTGACCTCCGTGATCTGCTTCGTCGCGAGGTTGATGCGAAACAGCTTGCCGGTGTTGAACTGCACCGTCAGCAGGTACCTGTTCTTCTTGGCGACGATGCCGTTGAGGTTGAACCCGTTCTGGTAGACGATCGGACTGCCGGCCAGCAGTAGCCACTCTTCGAGGACGCCGCCGATCGCCGGGGCTGCCAGCGCCGAGGCCGAGATCCGGTAGATGACCGCAGAAAACGAGTCCGTGACGAAGGCATCGCCGTTCTTGGCGACCACGATGTCGTTGAGAAATGTCGGGTCGTTGGCATCGTAGGCGCCGCCGACCGGCCGGGTGAACTTGCCCAGCGTCGCGCCGGTCGTGCGGTCCAGAACGAAGACGGTGCCCGTCGGGCCGCCGGCCACGAGCAGATGGCCGTTCTTGTCGATCTTCATCCCGATCGCGGCGGTACGGCCGCCGACGCCGGGAGCAGCGAGGATCTCGGCCGTCGTGCCGCGGCGCGGCGCCCGGTAGATCGTCCCGTCCTGTGAGCTGCCGGTGTAGATCCAAGCGCCCTTCGCGGCAATCCCCTCGGGATAGACGGCAGGACCCGGGATCGCGATGGTCGTAGCCGCCTTGCCCTTCTTCTTGCCCTCGCCGCCGTCGGCCAGCAGGCTTCCGGTCACGGTCAGAGACAGTGCAGCAGCGAGTCCCGCCAGCGCCAGTGTCCTACGTCGCATTCGTTCCTCCATGGTCGGTACGGAAGGGATGGCCGGTGAGTGAGCGCGCTCAGGCAGACGCCGAGCGACCGTGACACTCACAGGCCTCTGGTAATACCACGCGTACGATACCCCCCGCTTACGCCACGCCCCCCGCGACGTCGTGCGCAAAAGACGTCTCGTGCCCGATCAGCCAGCGCTTCATCGCGATGCCGTCATCGGTCGGGCCGCCGTAGCCCGTCAACGCGCCGCCGGCCCCGATGACGCGGTGACACGGAACGACGATCGGGATGGGGTTGCGGCCGTTGGCGCCCCCAACCGCACGGGCGGCGCCGGGCTTGCCGATGCGCTCTGCGAGCTGCCCGTAGCTTTCGGTCGCGCCGTAGGCGATGGTCGTGAGGGCTTGCCACACTTCGTGCTGGAATGTGCTTCCCTCCACGTCCAGTGGGACATCGAACGCGCGACGCTCACCACGGAAGTACTCGTCGAGTTGTTCTTGAGCCGCCGTCAGGATCGGGTGATCCGTGGAGGCGACAGTTGGTGCCCGTCTGCGCCGATCGGGAAGCGGAAGTCGGATCTCGCGCAGGCCGGTGTCGGACGCGATGAGCACGAGCTCACCGATGGGGGTCTGCATCGTCGTGTGATGGAGCATCAGTCGTCTCCCATGTGGTTCCACAGGTGATGGGTGGCATACGCCCGCCACGGGCGCCAGGCTTCGGCGATCGCGGCGGTCTGCTTGGGTGTCGCGGCGATGCCCAACCGCGCGAGCCCCTTGCGCACGCCGAGATCGGTCGCGGGGAACGCGTCTGGATCGCCGAGCGCGCGCATCGCAACGTACTCGGCGGTCCAGGAGCCGATGCCGGGCACCGCGACGAGCGCGCGCCGCACGGCATCGCGATCCGTGCCGGCGTCCAAGGCGATGTCGCCGCACGCGATCCGGCGGCAGGCTTCGCGAAGCGCATATCGACGCGCCCCCGGCATCGCAAAAACCGCATCCGGCGCCTCGGCGAGTTGCCCGGCTGACGGGAACTCGCGGACGAGACCGTCGACGGGATCAGAGAGCGTCGTGCCGACGGCGTCGACGATGCGGCCCAGTACGGTCCGCGCCCCGGCCACCGACACCTGCTGCCCGACGACTGCGCGCACGAGGGCCTCGGTGCCGTCGACCATCCCGGGCGAGCGCAACCCCGGTCGCCGCGCCACAAGCGGGGCCAGGTACGGGTCTGCGGCCAGCGTCTGGTCGATCGTGACCGAGTCGGCGTCCAGGTCGAGCAGACGGCGGCTTCGCTGCAGGGCGGACTGTAGGTCGGCGAGCGACTCCAGGCGCACCTCGCACGCGATGTGGTCGAGCTGGGGGCGGAGAGACACGACGCCGGTGCCATGCGAGAGTCGCAGGGTGCGGCTGTACGTCGCGCCATCCCACACCTCGACACCCGCGATCGCGCGCTCCCCCAAAAATCGCAGCAGGCCATGCACGTCGTATGGCGTCCGGAACGGCAGACGCACCGAGATCGCGCCCACGCCGGTCGGACGCGATCCGATGCTCACGCGACGCAATTGACCCGGTGTCGATGCGAAGACCTCGCGGATCGTGTCGTTAAACTGGCGGACACTCGAGAAACCAGCCGCCAGCGCGACCTCGGCGAACGACATCCCGGTCGTTTCGATCAGGATCCGCGCGGTCTGGGCGCGCTGGGCGCGAGCGAGCGCAAGCGGACTCGCGCCGAGTTCTGCGACGAGCAATCGGTTGAGGTGGCGCTCAGACACGGCGAGGCTCCGCGCGAGGCCGGGCACGCCTCCACGGTCGACGGCGCCATCTGCGATCAGGCGCATGGCGCGTCCGACAACGTCTGCGCGGCTGTTCCACTCAGGAGAGCCGGGCGACGCGTCGGGTCGGCAGCGCTTGCACGCGCGAAACCCCGCCCGCTGCGCCGCCGCCGAGCTTGCGTAGAACCGCATGTTGACCGGCTTGGGGAGTACCGGTGTCGGGCAACTGGGCCTGCAGTAGATCCCGGTCGACGTCACACCGATGATGAACCACCCGTCAAACCGCGCGTCGCGACTCTGCGCGGCTCGAATGCACTGTTCGCGATCGGGGATCATGCGCACATCATTGCGCACCCCCCGGCCCCGATCTCGCGGAAATCGGCCGCGCGCGTCCGGTCGCCGCCCGCACACACCGGGAACGACATCACCGCGCCGAAGCGACATCACGTCCCCAGCGACATCAACGGGAGAGCAGTCCGGAAGAAAGCCACTTGACGGTCAGGATGGTCACTTGTTACATAAGGTGTTGCAATGCTGTGACACAGACGACACAGAAAGGTGTTGTGCTGTAACAGGTTTGCCGGTCACACTTGACGCAAATGGCACGACGATCGAAACGACGAAATGGGTCACGCGTTCGGAAGGGGTCCGATCAGAAGCGAGCGGCCGACTTGCAGCGAGAGACCGGGCTGCCGGGAGGAGATGCACCACCTGGAGAAAGCCCAACTCCGGGGGAAGCCGCCTTGTATGCAGGGAGTTCTTCGTCGGGAGTCGCCGCGCCGCAGGGAGATTCGGTATCGCTGGATCGATGTGATCTGCGTGGTGGCACCGAGGGATCAGACACGTCAGAGCACCGTGGCGCTTCGCGGGGCGATCTCGCGCCTCACGCCGACCAGCCGCCGTGTGCGATTTGCGGGCACGCCGGGAAGCGAACGCGGAGTGTGCGCTTCCTGACCCGGGGCGTCTCGGTGTGGCTCTGCGGGCTCCACTCGAACGATGAGTTCCTGCACCGGCACGACGGCACGGCGTTCACCCAGCGCCTTGGTGCGATGTGGCTCGCGTCGGGTTCGCTGACCTCGCTGCGCGTGACCGCCCTGCGCGCACACGTTCGTCAGGTGCAGACGGCCGGCGGCACGGATGGCCGCCCAGGATCGTACTCCTGGCCGATGCTCCGCCGCGAAGCCGAAGAGCGGTTCGCCGCCGGGCATGATCCGCGCAAGATCATTCAGGAACTTCGCGCTCGTCACCGCGATTGCCCTGCGCTGGCGCCGTCCATCCGTACCATGCGCCGCTGGTACACCCAGGCCCGGTGGCTCGCCTCACCCCCCTCATCCCCCGACACGCGCGACCCCGCGTCGCGGCGGCGACGGACTCCGGCCCAGTACATGCTGTTCCCGACCTTCCTCGCGGAGTACCTCCCGAGGAACGACGTTGGCTCCATCTGGCGTGCGCCCCCCTGACCTCCTCCGGGGCATTCAGCCGGCTCAGTCTGGGTCCAGGCTCAGTGCGGAGGCGTGCTCGACGGACGGCCCGCGGACTTGTCGGCGATGCGCAGGCGGTTTTCGGCGCGCCGGCGGGCGCTCTCGGCGACCGTTCGGGCAACGTCGTCGTCACCGGTGGCGGCCAGGTCCTCTTCGGCCTGACGCAACGCGGCTTCGGCGCGCGCACGATCGATCGTACTGGCGTCGTCAGCCTGCTCGACCAGGATCAGCACCTGATCCTCCTCGATCGAGAAGTACCCTTCGGTCGTCGCGAACACCTGCTCCGTGTCGTCGGTCAACTTCAGGCGTGTCTCGCCGGTCTTCAGGAATGCGATCAACGGGGCGTGGCGCGGCAGGATGCCGACCTCACCCATGATGCTCGGTGCGATCACCATGTATGCGGACCCATCGAACACGGGCCCCTCGGGAGTCAACAGGCGAACGCCCAGGCGCTTGCGATCGCCATGTACCGCAGTCGACATCTAAACGCCCCCCTCACCACGGCTCTTGGGCGCACCATGCGCCGCGTTCACCACGGCACTTGGGCGGCCTCTTCGCGACCCTGACGGGTCGCTCAACTGCCGCACGCGGCGAGAGATATTCGCGGTCGCTTCGAGACCGCTCAATTGCTTCGGGGCATCCATACGCCCCCTCCAGCACGGCATTTGGGCGGCCTATTCACGGACTCTTCGAGCCCGCTCAATCGCTTACGGGGGCTGAGCACTAGGAGACCTTCGCCATCTCTTCGGCCTGCGCGACGGCCTCCTCGATGCCGCCGACCAGGTAGAACGCGCCCTCGGGCAGGTCGTCGTACTTGCCCTCGACGATCTCCTTGAAGCCGCGGATCGTGTCCTCCAGGCGCACGTACTTGCCCTCACGGCCGGTGAACGCCTGGGCCACGAAGAACGGCTGCGACAGGAATCGCTCGATCTTGCGGGCGCGGGACACCGTGACCTTCTGCTCATCGGTCAGCTCGTCAACACCGAGAATCGCAATGATGTCCTGCAGGTCCTTGTACGTCTGCAGGATCGCCTGAACCCGTGTGGCGGTCGCGTAGTGCTCCTCGCCCACCACGGCCGCCGACAGCGCACGGCTCGTCGAGTCGAGCGGGTCCACGGCCGGGTAGATGCCCTTCTCTGCGATGGACCGCGACAGCACGGTCGTCGCGTCGAGGTGGGCGAAGCTGGCGGCCGGAGCCGGGTCTGTCAGGTCGTCGGCCGGAACGTAGATGGCCTGCACCGACGTGACCGAGCCCTTGCGCGTCGAGGTGATCCGCTCCTGCAGGTCCCCCATCTCGGATGCCAGCGTCGGCTGGTAGCCCACGGCGCTCGGCATGCGCCCAAGGAGGGCCGACACCTCGGAGCCCGCCTGCACGAAACGGAAGATGTTGTCGATGAACAGGAGCACGTCCTGACCACCCTCGTCACGGAAGTACTCGGCCATCGTCAGGCCGCTCAGGGCGACGCGCAGACGGGCACCAGGCGGCTCGTTCATCTGGCCGTACACGAGCGCCGTCTTCTCGATGACGCCCGACTCGGTCATCTCGCGCCAGAGGTCGTTGCCCTCGCGCGTGCGCTCACCCACGCCGGCGAACACGGACAGACCGCCGTGCTCCTTGGCCAGGTTGTTGATGAGTTCCTGGATGATGACGGTCTTGCCGACTCCGGCACCGCCGAACAGGCCGACCTTACCGCCCTTGACATACGGCGCGAGCAAGTCGACGACCTTGATTCCCGTCTCGAAGATCTGCTCGGTCGGGTCAAGCTGGTCGAACGCCGGGGCCTCGCGGTGGATCGGCCAGCGATCCCCGGTCGTGATCGGGTCGCCCTCGTCGATCGTCTGCCCGAGCACGTTGAAGATGCGACCGAGCGTCTGCGTCCCGACCGGCACCGAGATCGGCCCGCCCGTGTCGATCACATCGCTGCCGCGCGACAAGCCGTCGGTCGTGTCGAGCGCCACCGCACGCACCTTGTCGTCACCCAGGTGCTGCTGCACCTCGGCCACGAGCGTGGAGCCGTCCGGGCGCGTGATCTCGAGCGCGTTGTAGATCGACGGGAGATCGTTGGGGAACCGGACGTCGAGCACGACGCCTTTGATTTCGAGGATCGTCCCGGTGTTTGCGTTCGAAGCCATGTCTGAGTGTTCCGTCCGTCGGTAGTGAGTTACTTGAGCGCGTCGGCGCCGGCGATCACTTCCAGGATCTCCTGGGTGATCGCGGCCTGCCGCGCGCGGTTCATCGCGAGGGTGTACTGGTCGATGAGTTCACCGGCATTTTCCGTGGCGTTGCGCATCGCTGCGCGCCGGGCGGCGAGCTCGGCCGCGGCACTCTCCAGGAGCGCACGGTAGATCGTGGTGTCCAGATAGGTCGGCAAGAGCTTCTCGAGGAAGTCCTTGGCCTCGGGCTCGAAGAAGGCGAGCGCCTGCGACAGAGTCGACTCGTTGTCCTCGATGTCGTCCTCGTCCTCGATGATGCGACGCGGAATCGGCAGAAGGTCCTCATCCGTGACCCTCTGCTCGAGCACCGACTTGAACGTGTTGTAGACAAGGACGACCCGGTCCACCTCGCCGGCGGTGAACTTCTGGACCAGATGCTCGGTCACCTGCTGCGCATCGGAGTAGGTCGGGTTGATCGAAAATCCCTGAAACGAGCGATCCACGGTCAGGCCGCGGAAGCGCAGCGTCCCGATGCCCTTCTTTCCGACCGCGACGAAGATTACTTCCTGTGCTCCGGCGGCCTTCATCTCGTCGGCGATCGCGAGTCCGCGGCGCAGGATGTTGACGTTGAACGCCCCCGCCAGGCCACGGTCGCCTGTCACCACGACGACCGCGCCCCGCGTGATCGTCTCGCGCTCCTCCAGCAGCGGCATGCCCTTGAGGCTGCCGCTCTGACGTGCGGCCTGTGCCATGAGCCTGCGCATCGACTGCGCGTACGGGCGCAGCGACTCGATGCGCTCCTGGGCGCGGCGCAGTTTGGCCGACGCGACCAGCTCCATAGCACGCGTGATCTTGCGCGTGCCACGCACAGACTCGATGCGACGCTTGATGTCTCGGGTGGACGCCATTACGCGGCTGCGGTCTCCTTGGGCTCATCCGTAACCGCTTCGACCGCGGGCGCCTCGGCCTTGGCGGGCGTTCCGGACCGCTGCGCGACGAACTTGGCGAGGAAGGCCTCGAGCTTGGCCGAGACATCGTCACCCAAGTCCTTCGTTTCACGGATCGCGGCGAAGATGGAGCCTTCCTCCCGCAGTGCCGAGCGGAGGTCTTCGTTGAACCTCGGCACCTCGGCGGCTTCGATGCCGTCCAGGTGCCCTTGGTTGGCGGAGAACATGATCGCGACCTGCTCCTCGACCGGCCACGGCGCGAACGCCGGCTGGTTGAGCGTCGCCACCAGACGGGAGCCACGCGCGAGCGCACGCTGGGTGCTGGCGTCGAGCTCGGAGCCGAACTGGGCGAACGCCTCGAGGTCGCGGTACTGGGCAAGCTCCAGCTTCATGCGGCCGGCGACCTTGCGCATCGCGCGGACCTGGGCATTGCCACCCACGCGGCTGACCGAGATGCCGACGTTAACGGCCGGGCGAACGCCCTGGTAGAAGAGCTTGCTCTCCAGGAAGATCTGCCCGTCGGTGATCGAGATGACGTTGGTCGGGATGTATGCCGACACGTCACCTGCCTGCGTCTCGATGATCGGCAGGGCCGTCAGCGAGCCGCCACCGAGCGCGTCGTTGAGCTTGCAGGCACGCTCCAAAAGGCGTGAATGCAGGTAGAAGACGTCGCCGGGGAACGCCTCGCGGCCCGGTGGCCGGCGAAGCAGCAACGACATCTGCCGGTAGGCGTCGGCCTGCTTGGACAGGTCGTCATAGACGCACAGGGCGTGGCCGCCGTTGTACGTGAAGAACTCGGCCATCGCGCAGCCGGCGTAGGGCGCCAGGTACTTGAGCGGCGCCGATGCCGACGCGGTCGCGGCAACGACGATCGTGTACTCCATCGCGCCGGCGTCGCGCAGACGCTGCACCAGCTGCGCAACCGTCGAAGCCTTCTGACCGATGGCGACGTACACGCAGATGACGCCTTGGCCCTTCTGGTTGATGATCGCGTCGAGCGCCACCGTGGTCTTACCGGTCTGGCGGTCGCCGATGATCAGCTCGCGCTGTCCGCGGCCGATCGGGATCAACGCGTCGATCGCCTTGATGCCGGTCTGGAGCGGCTCGCCGACCGGCTGGCGCTGCACGACGCCCGGCGCCTTGAACTCGACGGGACGGAACTGGTCGGTCGCGATGGGGCCGCGATCGTCGAGCGGGTTGCCGAGCGGGTCCACCACGCGCCCTACGAGGGCGTCGCCGACCGGCACCTGGATGACGTTGCCGGTACGGCGCACCGGGTCGCCTTCCTTGATGAGCGTGTCTTTGCCCAGGAGCACCACACCGACGTTGTCCTCTTCGAGGTTCAACGCAAGGCCGGTGACGCCGTGCGGCAGCTCGAGCATCTCGAGCGCAACACAGTTCTCGAGGCCGTGGACGCGGGCGATGCCGTCACCCACCTGCAGGACGGTCCCCACCTCCTCGGTGTCGATCGCGCCCGTGTACTGCTCGATCTGCTGGCGCAGGACCTTTGTGATCTCGTCGGGACGAAGCTCCATCGGCTGTTCTCGGTTCCTTGCTTAGGTGTCGTTCAGGATGCGTCGGAAATGCTGCGGCGCAGGCCGTCGAGGCGGCCACGCACGGATGCGTCGGTCACCACGCCGCCGACGCGAAGCACGAGACCGCCGATGATGTCGGGGTCCACGCGCTCGGTGATCTCGGGTGTCTTGCCGGTCTGCTCACGGATACGCGCGACGACCTTGGCACGGAGGTCGTCGACCAACGGGATCGCGCTGGTCACCTCGACAGCGAGTCGCCCCTCGGCCGAAGCGACCCGCTCGGCGAATGCCGTCGCAAGCGACGGCAACTCCTCCAGGCGGCCGCGGTCGACCATGACCTGCAGCAGGTTGACGGTCAACGGGTGCGCGGTGTCGGCAAGCGCCCCGAGCGCCGACTTCTTGGCCCGGCTGTCGACCTTGGGGTTGTGCAGGACCCGCGCGACGTCAGAGTCGACGCCGAGCACCTCGGCCAGCACGGTCAGATCCGCGGCGACCTGGCCTACGGCGTCCGTGTCGGCCGCGGCCTGGTAGAGCGCCTCCGCGTAGGTGGTGGCAGCTCCCACGCCTAAGAAGCGCCCTTCGCGAGGTCGAGTTCGGCGAGGGCCTCCTCGACCAGTCGACGGTGGTCGTCGTCGGTCAGGGATTTGCGGGTGACCTTCTCGGCGGCGGCCAGCGCGATGCTTGCGACGTCGTCACGCACGGACGCCATGGCGGCGCGACTCTGCGCGTCGACCTGCTGCTGGGTATCGGTCAGAATCCGTTCGCGCTGCCCTTCGGCGGCGTTGACGATGGACGAGCGCTCGCGCTCGCCGTCGCGTCGACCGCGGTCGCGTAGCTCGTCGGCATCCTTGCGTGCCTCGGTCAGCTGCACCTTGTACTCGTCGAGCAGCTTGACGGCCTCGTCGCGGTTTGACTCGGCCTCCTCGATGCTCTGCTGAATTGCGGCGCGGCGCTTCTCGATCGACTCACCAAGGGGCCCGAAGACGTACTTCTTGAGGATGAAGAGCGTCAGGAAGAACATCACGATCGTCCAGATCATGAGTCCCGGGCTCCCGGTGAGGAGCGGGTTCTCCTTCGTCTCTTCCCCGGTCACGGCCTCGGCCGCGAACATGAGGCTCTGTTGCAGACCGGTCATTTGCTTAGACCAGGAAGAACGCGACGAAGCCCATGAGCAGGGCGTAGAAGGTGATGGCCTCGGTCAGCGCCAGACCCAGGAACATGAGGCCCATGATCTCGCCGCGAAGCTCGGGCTGACGAGCGACGGACTCGACGGTCTTCCCCATCAGGTAGCCCACGCCGGCGCCCGGACCGATCGCGCCGAATCCGGTGGCGAGGCCAAGCTCAAGCGCCTTCGCCGCATCTACGATGTTGCCTTCAAGTGCCACGTTACGTGCCTTTCGTGTTGGTCAGTGCGGTTGCTCAACGGCAAAACCGATGTAGATGCCGCTGAGCATCGCGAAGATGAACGCCTGGAGTCCTGCAATCAGGACCCACTCGAAGAAGTAGAAGAACAAGCCGAACGGAATCGCCACCGCCCCGACGAAGCTGCCCAGCAGCACCGCGAACCCGGCGGCCATGATGATCAGCAGGTGGCCGGCCAAGAGGTTGGCGAAGAGACGCACCGACAGGCTGACGAGCCGCAGCAGATTGGACATGAGCTCCAGCGCGAACACGACGCCCTTCATCAACGGGTGGATGTCGCCGCCGGGAACAAATGACTTGAGGTAGCCGATCGGGCCGTGGGCCTTGATGCCCTCGTAGTTGTAGATGATGAACGTGCAGAGCGTCAGCGCGAGCGTGACGTTGATGTTGGCCGTCGCCGCGTACAGCCCCAGGTCCGGGATTCCGAACAGGGATGCGTGCTCACCCGCGGGGAGCGGGATGAAGCTGATCAGGTTGTTGACGGCGATGAAGATGAAGAGCGTCGCCACGTACGGGAAGTAGCGCTGAAACACCTTTGGGGGTAACGTCGCTCGGGCGATCTGCCCCTCGGCGAACTGGTAGGCCATCTCGACGACGTTCTGCGCCCTGGTCGGCCGCATCTTGAGCCCACCCCGCACCACGAATACGCAGAACAGGATGCTGATAGCCGACGCCAGGAACAGGTACATGACGGCCTTGTTGATCGACATGTCGATCGGACCCAGGTGGATCGGCACCCACTCCTTGAGCGCAAACTCGTTCTGGGGCTTGAACGCGTCGCCACCTGGCGCACGCTCCCCGATCGCCAGGGCCAGGATCGACCAGCCGACCAGAAACGCGAAGAACCCGTAGACCCAGTACTTGGCCTTGCTGGGCTTGGACGGCGGCGCCGGGACCTGTTCGGTGCTGACCGCGGTGCTCACTGGCCGCCCTCTCCGCCCACGATCTTGCGCTGTTTCTCGCGAAGGGCGAACAGTGTGGTGCGCCCCATCAGGTCGAACGTGAACGCCGCGGCGAACACCCCGCCGGCTGTCAGACCGGCGGTCTCGTCCACCTTGAGCGCTACGACGAACAGGATCATGACGACGATGATCGCCCGCCCGATCGACGAGATGCCGGTCAGGCCGACCGCCTGCGTGGGGTCGAGACCCTCGGAGACCTTCGTGATGAATCGCTGCGCGCCCCAGCTCGCCGCAAACAGACCCGCACCCAGGAGCCACCCGCCGATGGGCCCGTCCAACAGCACCACGACCGGCAGGGCCACGAGCAGCACGATGAATCCCAGGATGGCCAGCACGAACTCCGTCGGGTTCGCGCGCAGCGGCACCGGGTTGGGTGCGGCGGCGGTCGTCATGCGTTCAGCCCCGTCGGGCGTGTCGGTCGAATCCCGTGCCTCCGTGATGGCGAACTCCTGACGAAAACAAGAACGCAGGGCGACCGTAGCCCCCCCCTGCAGCGGCCCGCAGTATACCCACGAGATGCCGCCGAAGCTCGACGCGACCCCGTTGCCGCGCGGGTTTGGGACGTTCGTCCCGCCGGGGGGCCCGTGTTCTCATGACACGGGCCCTCACCTCCAACACGCGTGGGCGCCTAGACGTTGTGGGCGAAGATGCCGCTCGCAAGGCGAACCGCCGCCGAAGCCGGCTCGCGGGCGTCCGTTTGCCGAGGTGTCACCGTCACGTCGTCGGTTCCCAGGGCCGTACCCACACCGGTGGCGATCGCATCGGCCAGCCACGCCCAGGTGTCGTCCGTGTTCGGCGCGCGAAGCCGGTCGGCGACGGTGATGACCATCTCGTCGTGGGCGACCGACGATCCCGCCACGGCGCCGGCCTCGGCACACGCGCCGGCCAGTCGCCGTACGGTCACTGCCACGAGAGTGGCAGGGGAGCCATCGGTCTCACGTTTGAGCGTGTAGCGAAGTTGCGGCCGTCCACCGGCCATGTCGACGGAGTAGTCGCCCTCGTGCCCGACGAGCATCACGCCCGGGCCGTGGTGGACGTGCCCGTAGCGGGCGACATCGATCAAAAGCCCCTCCACCGCTCCGCGCTGGATCCAATCGTGGAAGATCGGGATGAACGACTCGGGGGCGGTTGTCGGATCGGCGAGCGGGACGGACGCGGAGACGCGTTGCAGCATCATGCCGGCACCGCCTGCGCGACTGCGCGCTCCTGGGACACGCGGATCTGGCACGCGTGCGACGCGTCGATGAACAGCTGTGCCTCCTCCACCAACTCGCGCACCGCGTCGACGCCGGTGACCGCCCCACCCTCGTGCCGGGCGAACAACGGCCGAGCGAACTTGCCGTGGGCGAACCGATCGAAGAAGACCTTGGTGTCGTAGAACCGCTCCCGAAACTCGCGCACCACCTCGTCGTCCGCGATCGGTGGGATGAACAGGTCCAGCGCCACCACGCCGCGCGCCGCAGCGATCATCGCCTGAAAGGCGCGCTCGTCGGCTCGGACCAGGTCGGCGTCCTCGAGTGCCAACTGGCTCTCGAACGACAGGCTCTCGGCGACCGACAACTCCAGGTCGGTGCGCGAGATCACCTCACCTGCGCATTCGCCGATGCCCAAGTCGCCCATCGAGAACTCGCGCGGGTCGCCCCAGTCGCTGTAGAGGGTTGCGTCGTCCTCATAGGCCGGAACCGCCTTGAGCTCAACGAGCATCTCGGCGAGCGCCTTCTTGCCGACACGCGCGGTGAAGTCCTGGAAGCTCTCCCCCGCCTGGCGGTCGGTGACGTACCGGGTCGTGATGCGATCGACGACCTCAGGGATGCGTTTGGAGGGGATCGACCCGATCGCCAGGCCGAACGCGCCCCCGTTGTCCTGCCACTTGCCACCCAGCACGACCTGGAAGTGCGGCACGGCGTGCCCGCCGATCTTGCGGCTGTTGCCGAAGAATCCGATGTCGGCGACGTGGTGCTGGCCACACGAGTTGAAGCAGCCGCTCACCTTGATGCGCAGGCCGCGCACGGCCTCGTCCAGCTCGTAGGCCGTCGCGGCGAGCCGTTCCCGAAGCTCGCCGGCCAGTCCACGCGCCGATGAGATGCCGAGCTTGCAGGTGTCGGTGCCGGGGCAGGCGGTGATGTCGAGGATCGTTCCCGCACCGGGCTCACCGAGGCCGACGGCAACCAGGGCTTCGTGCAGGGCCGGAAGGTCGGCCCGGCTGACCCAGCGCAGCACCATGTTCTGCTCGACGGTGAAGCGCACGCTGTCCCCCACGAATGCGCGGGCGATGTCCGAGAGCTGCCGGGTCTGCCACGACGAGATGTCGCCCAGCGGCAACGCGACCGTGGCGGTGGCGTACCCCTCCTGGCGCTGCTGGTACACGTTGGTCGCCGCCCACAGGCGAAACTCCTGAGAACCCTCAACCTCAAGCGGAGCCGCAGGCTTGAGCGGTGCCTCGTCGAATCGCGCGATGTCGGGCAGGTACGACGTCCACCGGTCGTCGTGCGGCAGCACTTCGCGTTCCTCGGCGACGAGGCGGGCGAACTCCTCGATGCCGAGCTTGGCGACCAGGAACTTGATGCGGGCGCGGTTGCGGTTTTGCTTCTCGCCCAGGCGCGCGAACACGCGGGCGATGGCCTGCACAGTCGGCAAAAGCTCCTCGACCGGCAGAAACGCCGACAGGAGTTTGGCCTGGTACGGACTCGTGCCCAAGCCGCCGCCCACGTAGACCTCGAATCCGCGCTGTTCCACCCCGTCAACCACCCGGGTCACGGCGATGCCGCCGAAGTCGTGCATGCGCACCAGGCCGCACGCCTCGCCGGCACAGCCTGAGAAGGCCGGCTTGAACTTGCGGCCGAAGTCCTGGCAGTCGGGATGGCCCAACAGGAACTGGGTGATGGCATCGGCGTACGCGGTGACGTCGAACGCCTCGGTTCGACACACACCGGCGATCGGGCAGGCGGTGATGTTGCGCACCGAGTTGCCGCAGGCCTCGCGCGTCGTGATACCGACCGCCGCCAGCCGGCGCATGATCGTCGGCGTGTCGTCGATGTGGATGTAGTGAAGCTGGATGTCCTGCCGGGTCGTCACGTGCAGGATCTCGTCCGAGTACTCCTCCGCCAGGTCTGCCATCAGGTCGAGCTGGTCGGGCGTCACCCCGCCGTACGGGATCTTGATGCGCAGCATCCCGGGCGCGTCCCACAGGGTCTCCGGTCCCTTGGTCATCTCAGGGTTCGGGAACTCCAGGTGCTTCTGGCCGGTTCCGTCGTTGCGCAGCCCGTTGTCGTAGCGCTGCCCGTAGGCCCCGCGGCGCAGGCGCGTCTCGGCAAACACACGGTCCTCCATCTTGCCCTGGCGGCGAAGCTCCACCTGTCCTTCGAACAGGTCGATCTCGTCTGCCAGATCGGCCGGCACTTGCCCGGCCAAACGTTCCTTCCATTCCTGCGCGCTCATGGGCTCCTCGGGGCGTGTGGGACGACGCGGCGGCAAAATACCATTAACACCATAGAAAAGACAGAGTATTACGGCGGGGTGTCCGCCTCCGCCCCGAATTCGGTCGGATCGTCTGCCGAAAACACACCTTCCACGATCGACCGTAAGGAAACAATCCGGTGAACGTCGTTTCTGTCACACGGATTGACACGCAACAAAAGGGAATTTTCACGCGCATGAGAATTCACTCATCCGAACGGCACCGACGCATCTCGGCTGTACCGTTGCCCGTAATGGCGTCCCCCGCACCCGCCACGACCCTTCCCCGTGCCCTCCTGCGCTGGGCGGCCCTGGCCGCGACGATCCTGGCCCTCGCATTGGGCGCGACGGACGCACGGGCGACCCTGGGCGGCGCCGACATCACGACGTTGGACGCACGCGACCCCAGCCTGGTCTGGCAACCGCTGGTCCGGCTGCACAAGGTCCCGCCGCAATACGACGGGCGTGGTGTCACCGTTGCGTTGATCGACACCGGCGTCACCCCCAGCGCCGACCTGGGTGGCAGGCTGCTCCTGAGGGTCGACTTCACGCCGGAGCGCGACGGTCTCGACCGCTTCGGACACGGCACCCACATGGCCGGGCTGATCGCCGGCGACGGCACCGCCTCCGGCGGGCTCTGGTCAGGCGCGGCGCCCGGCGCCAACCTGATCTCACTCAAGGTCGCAAGCTGGAACGGCGTCACGGACGTCACACAGATCATCGCGGCGCTTCACTGGGTCGTGGTCAACACGGCCAAGTACAACATCAGGGTCGTCAACCTCTCGTACGGGACCGACGCGGTTCAGCCATACCTGGTCGATCCGCTCAACCGGGCGGTCGAGCGGGCCATTGAGGCCGGCATACTCGTGGTCGCGTCCGCGGGCAACAGCGGCCCCACCGCAGGCACCATCACCAAGCCCGCAGACGACCCGCGGGTCCTGACGGTCGGCGCCTTCGACGATGCCAACACATTGATCTCGACGAGCCACGTGATCCCGAACTTCAGCGCCCGCGGCCCCACGCACGACGGACTCGCCAAGCCGGACCTTGTCGCCCCGGGCGTGTCGATCGTGTCCCTCCGCGCTCCGGGGAGCGTCGCCGACGAGTTCCGCCCCCTCGCGCGCCACGGGACTGAGTACTTCAAGGGCAGCGGTACATCCCAGGCGGCTGCGATCGTCTCCGGTATCGCGGCCCGCGTGATCCAGGCAGCACCGCTCCTGACGCCCGACCGCGTCAAGGCACTGCTGGTCGAGACCGCGAACGACAACCTGAAGCCACTGCCGGGAGCGGGAGCGGGCGCCGTCAACGCCCGCGATGCGATCCGCAGCATTCTGGAGAACGAGATCCCGCCGGCGCCGCCGGCGCCACCGGCATCGAGCGGCAGTGGTCCGATCGACGCGTCCCGCGGCACCGCCCGCGTGTACGCGGACCTGAACCGCGACGGCGTGGCAGAACTCGTCGCAGGCGAGGTCGACGTCCTGGGATTCCCGTTCGCATCAAGCATCGTCAACAACCCGTGGAACGCGACGACCTGGGCGGCCTCGCCATGGGCGACGATCGCCGTCGAGACCCCCGGCTCCGCACCGACTCCGGCGGGCCCTCCGGGCTGGCCCGGCGTCGGCCCCGATCCCCAAAGCTGGGCTGCGCGCAGCTGGGGTGATGCGGGTTGGGACGCGCGCAGTTGGGGAGCCAGGAGTTGGGGCACCGCCCTTTGGAACTGATGCCGACTGCCGGCATGGGCCAGCGACCCACTCGTTGTCGACGCCGATGTCGACGCAAACCACTCACGTGACCCCGGACCGGGGCCTCCCGGTCCAGATTCGCAGCCTCATCTCGGTGACCGCCGTCCTCGGCGCGGCGGTACTGGGCTGGCATCTTCTCGCCCACGGCGCCTGGTCGGCGGACGACGCAATCGGGTTCGGCGTAATGGCGGTCACCACCGTCCTCGCCCATCGTCTGTTGGTCACGATTCGTTTCAGGACCGAGACCGACAACTTCGACCTGACCGATGCCGTTTTTACGGCGGGGTTCGTGCTGGTTCCGGCCGGGCCGATGCTGGCCGGCGTGGCTGTTGCGCTCATCGCGGCGCAGATGTGGCGACGTCTGGCCGCGTACAAGATCACCTTCAACACGGGGCAGTACATCTTGGGCCTCGGCCTGGCCGGGCTCGTGTCCGAGGCCGTCGGTCCGGCCGACTCGATGGACTACGGGAGCCGGCTCGGCGCGGTCGCCGGGATGGCGGTGTTCTTCCTGATCAACCAGGCATCGGTGGCGTTCATCATCTCCCGCATCGAGCACCTACCGTTCATGGCTGTGGTGCGTCCGTCGCTGAGTCTGGCGGCGCTCTGCTGGGCCGGCAATGTCGCGCTGGGACTGCTCGCGGTTCTGCTGTGGACCAATGATCGAGCAGGGCTGCCACTGCTGATCGTTCCGATCCTCTTGGCGCATCTGGCGTATCGCAGCTGGCTCCGTGCGACTCAGGAACGCGACCAGATGCACCGCATGACATCTGCGGCGGCCGAGATCTCGCTCGACACCGACCTGGCGCGTCGTATCCCGGCAACCGGGGAAACCCCCGAGCTCAACACGCTCGCGGGCGCGCTCAACCGGATGTTGGAGCGGCTCGAAGCCGCGTTCCAGCGGGAGCGGCGGTTCATCCGCGAGGCATCGCACGAGCTGCGGACCCCGCTGACCGTGACGCGCGGCTACCTGGAGGTGCTGGGACCAAACCCGTCACCCGAGGAGATCACCGAGGCGGTCGACGTCTCGCTCGACGAGCTCGACCGGATGGGCCGGCTGGTGACCGACCTGACGACGCTCGCGCGCGCCGAGCACGCCGATTTCGTCCGCTCGGAGTCGTTCGCGCTCGGTGAGTTCGTGGACAAGCTCGAAGCGAAGGCCCGTCCGATTCTGAACGGCCGGCTGATCGTCGCCCCGGTCAACCGCGCCGCGGTCGTCGCAGCCGACTCGCAGCGGTTGACGCAGGCGCTCCTGAACCTCCTCGTCAACGCCGCGGCACACGGAGCGGGCGAGGGAACGGTGACGCTGAAGGTCGTCGACGAACCGGACATGTGGCGGTTCGAAGTCATTGACAAGGGCGGCGGGATCCCCGTCGGCGCCGAGGATCTGATCTTCGAGCCGTTCCACCGTGAGCATGGCGCCGGCCCCGGCACGGGGCTCGGCCTGGCCATCGTCCGCGGAATCGCCGAGGCCCATGGGGGACGCGCCGGAGTCGACAATCGACCGGGCGACGGCGCCACGTTCTGGGTGCATGTGCCACGATCCCAGCGGCTATGAACTCAGGAGCGCCGCAGACCCGCATCCTCGTCATCGAGGACAACCAACGCATCGGCCATTTCGTCGAGAAGGGCTTTGCGTCAGCGGGCTATGCGGTCGATGTGTGCCGTGACGGGATCGGCGGCCTACGCGCCCTGCGCGTCGCTCCTCCCGACCTGGTCGTGTTGGACCTGAGCCTTCCCGACATCGACGGCATGGAGGTCTTGGCAATGCTCCGCGCCGATGGCCACACGATGCCCGTTGTGATTTTGACCGCGCGCGGGGACATCCAGGACAGGGTGGCCGGATTCGAGATGGGCGCAGACGACTACCTGACCAAACCGTTTGCCTTCGCCGAGCTTTTGGTGCGGGTTCGGGCTCGGTTGCGGGAGGAACCCCGCAGCGAGTCCCAAGAGATCATCCACGGCGACCTGACCTTCGACACACGGACGCGTCGTGCCACCACACCCGATCTGGGCGAGCGAGAACTCTCCAACCGTGAGCACGCGCTCCTCGAGCGCCTACTCCTTCGACCCGCCGAGACGCATTCACGCGAGGAGCTGCTGCGAGCGGTCTGGGGCATCGAGTTCGATCCCCAGTCGAACGTCGTCGACGTCTACATCCGGTACCTGCGGCTCAAAATCGGCTCACACCGCATCGAGACCATCCGCGGCAGGGGCTATCGGATGGCCGCCCCCACCTCCGTCGGATGACCCCGGCGCGACGTTGTACGGAGGTTCGTTTCCGCACCCCAAGATCCTTTTGAGCGCGGGTGCCGCTGTCAGGTTGTGGAGATTGCTGTGAGCGTTCGCGCCGCGCGGCGTCGGTCCGCGACCTCGCGATAGAGCGCTTCGACACGCTGGGCGACACCCGGCCAGTCATACCGCTCGGACGCGATCTGTCGACCGCGCGTACCCCACTCCGCGCGCAAGGCGCCGTCGTCCAAAACGTCCGCGATCGCGGCGGCCAGCGCATCGGGGTCGCGCATCGGGACGAACCGTCCCGGCGCGCCATCGCGGATGACCCGTCGAAAGCCGACGTTGTCTGCGCAGACGATGGGCGTACCGCTGGCCAGCGCCTCGATCAGGATGACGCCGAACGACGCGAGCGTACATGGGGCCGCCAGCATCGTCGCCTGACGGTACCGCTCCGGCAGCTCGTCGTGGATCAGGCCCAGCCACTCGATCCGGTCGGCGATCCCGAGCCGCTTGGCCAGCCGCTCGTTGACGCCGCGCGTCGGGCCGTCACCGGCCACCTGGATGACAAACTCACGGCCCGACCGAGCGACCGTGGCTGCGGCCCGGAGTAGGTCACTGAGCGCGTTGCGCGGCTCGAGCCGGCCGACGAACAGGATGCGCGGGGGTCCTGCCGGCGCCGGGGTATCGGGCGCCATCGGGTGGAACCGCTCACAATCGACGCCGTTGGGGATGACGTCATAGCGCCCCGGGAATGCCCCGGTCAGCCCATCGACGCAGGCGTCTGACACGGCGATGCGCCGGTCGAGGCGTCCGAGCACGCGGTTCAGGTAGCCGCCGGCGAGGTGGTACCCCCAATGCCGTCCGCCTTCGACGTAGGTGTGGAACGTGCCGACCGTGACGGGCGCCTCGGACACGGCCGCCGCCAACAGCGGCAGCACCGGGCCGATGAGCCCCTGTGCGTGGACGACGTCGGCGCCAAGGAGCTCGCGGCGCATCGTGGCCCACGGCATCGCAAGCACGGTGGAGCGGGCGATCGACCCATTCATCGGCAGCGGCACAGCGCGTCCGATACGCCGGGTGACGTAGCCGTAGTCGCGCTCGGCGTCACGATCGATTGTGCGCAAGCTGGCCGCTGATCGTGCGTTGCCTGTGAGGACCGTGACCTCATGCCCAAGCGCCACGAGTTCTCGCGACAGAAAATGCACATGTTCCGAGATGCCCCCCAACACCGGGTATGCGTACTCGGCCACCATACGAATGCGCAGTCCTCCGGCGTCAACCGGCCCCGAGAGGCGGTGTCTCAGGCCCCGCGGTCCAGTGTTCTCCTCAGACACCCGGCCAGGGTACACGTCCCATGCGGGCGTCCCCGGTGGGGGGTTCCTCACGTGCGGGTCAGACGGAGGACTGAGCGACCGGCGGAGGTCTTGCCCGACGCGTCGAACGCGGTGGTGCGGAGCGTGACCGCAACGCGCCCGCCGCGACTACGGATGAGGCGGTCAAGGCGGACACGGCCGGCTTTGCTCAACCGTACGGTCGTGCGACCGACACCACCGACAATCCGCACCGCGAGGCCTGCTCCGATTTGCGTCCTGCCGATCGACAGAGTGGTCCTGATCGTGCAGCGATCCGAGCAACTGAAGTCGACGCGCAGACCACCGCTTCGACGAAGTGCCCTGAGGGTGTCCGGCATGATCGGCGCGGTCAGGACCACCAACCGCGCGGTGTCGATGATCTCCACGGCAGAGGCAGTGGTCATGACGACGGCGCCGCCCGACGCCGCACCGAGTTCGAACGCGAGCGACTGCGGCCCTTCGATCACCCCGTCGACCAAGAGGGGTACCGCCACCTGTTTCGAGCGCTCGCCGGGGGCGAACGCCAGTACACCGGCCACAGGGCTGTAGTCGAGTCCGGCAACCGCCGTGCGATCGACGGTGCGAAAGCCCACGGTGACGGGCTCCAGGCTTTCGCCAAGCCGTTCGATCGTGACGATCGCCTGCCCGCCCTCGGCGCCGGATGTCGCCGCGGCGCGGATGACGCCGCCGCCCACGACGGTCAGCGCGCCGATGAGTGGTGCGCCGATCGCACCGACGGGCGTGGCGCGCGCTGGTCCACCGGCAGTTGGAGCGATGGTGACCGCGTACAGCGTGGACGTCGCGTCGCCCTGTCGTTGCAGCGCCGCCCAACCCACACCGGTGCCCGATCCCCCCGGGCCCCGCGTGATGTCGAAGCCCCCGGTTTCGGTGATGTCGACGCCAAGCGGGCCGAGGGTGGTCAGGAGCCCGCCGTTGGGACTCCCACCCCCTGCCCCGTCCGCCGCGTTCCCGTCGATCGCACCCTGACGGACCACGAGGTCAAGGGCGCTGTCGATGGCGATGAGGGTCGTGGGAGTCGTCGGATCGCCGTCGTTTCGGTCGTATGCCACGGCCATGACGCTGGGATCGGCGCCGGAGTTGAGATCGCCCCCGATATAGGCCAGATCGTCGTCCGCAGGAACGATCAGCGCAAAAGTCAACGGGTTGAGTCGCACGTTGTCGCCGTTCACCGCGTCAACGAGCCGCAGCCGGTCGACGACCGGGTTGAAGTCGATTCCCACCGGTTGACTGCCCGAGATCACGGTGGCGTCGACGGGCACGCCGAGCTGGCGGGTTTGACCGGTCGCAGGATCGAGCATGAGTACCCGGTTGGCGTTGGTCAGCGCGAACACCTCGCCGGTCGAGGGACGTTGATCGATCCCGGTGATGGCCTCGCCACGTATCAGGCCAATGACGGGAGTGCGGGCGATGGGCGTCTGGGGGGCGGTGCTGTCGACGAGGACGACGTCCGGGAACGCGCCGGCCGTCACGGCCACCAGCGCCTCGCCTGCCCACGCGCCGGCGGACCCGCCGAGCAGGGCGCCCGACGTGACCATCACCATGACGATCCGTTTGAGCCCATGATGGCGCGTGGACGACCGGTGCTCGCGGTCGCTGCCGGTGTCGTAGCGTCGAACGGTCAACGCCATGTCACGACCTCCTCAAGGTCTCGTCGGGGTCCCGCTTTGAAGTCCAGACCGATCGTGTGGGCAACAGGGATCAGGGCGACCTGCATGACGTCGTCGTACGGGATCTCCAACACATCGGCCGCCTCGCGTTCGTGGAACAGGTGGACCGTCGTCCAGACGGTCCCCAATCCCCGTGCCCGCGCGGCGAGCATGAAGCTCCACACGGCCGGCAGGATCGAGCCGAACGCCGACGCCTGCTCCAGGTTGGAGCCGCCTTCGGTGCGTGGGCTCGTACACGGCACGACGAGCACCGGTACCTCGTGGATGTGGTCTGCCAGGTATCGCGCCGACTTGATGATCCTGCCCTGCGCGTCGTTGCGGGGCGCAGGGTCGCTCTTGGACGCGCCGATGCCCGTCGTGCGGTACCGGTCGAAACCGGCGCGGTAGAGCTCGCCCAGAGCGGCACGCTTGTCCGGGTCCGTCACGACGACGAACGACCACCGCTGCCGGTTGCCGCCCGAGGGCGCCTGCAATGCCAGCTCAAGGCACTCCCGGACCAGCTCGGGTTCGACGGGCCGCGCCAGGTCCAGCCTGCGCCGCACCGCCCGCGTCGTCGAGAGCAGCTCATCAGAGGTCAGGGAGACGTTCATGGACGCAGTCTGTCCCACCGGGGGCATATTCGCCCATTGCAGGGGTCGCGTCAGGCGGACGCCGCCAGAACCGCGCGGCGCGTGCGGGTGCCTGTCGATCTCGACGCTGCCGAGCGGTGCGTGTGACCGAATCGGCGCGGGTGACGTAGTGAACACAGATGACGGTGGTGACCAACCCGCGGAGGACGACAAGATGACCAGGAACACACGACGCACACGCTGGGCCAAGCCGGTCGCCGGCATCGCGTTGATCGGCGTGCTCGCAGCGCTGCCCGCGCTGACGGGGTGCGCGGGTGTCGAGACCGCGAACGCCGCCGACGCGACGTTGGAGGGCTTCACGAGCTGCGCGGCGCTGACCGAGTTCGCGCAGTCCAAGGCGCGCGAGATGGTCGGGCCATACGGTCTGGGGGGCGGTCCGTTCATCACCCAAGGCGGGCTCGCCCGCACCGAGCGGCTTCAATCGGCGACCGCGCCAACTGCCACGGGGGGAGCAAACGACGCGGCATCGGCCAAGGTGGCCGGACGAGACTTCTCGACGACGAACGTCCAGGAGGCCGGGGTCGATGAGCCCGACATCGTCAAGAGCGACGGTACCCGGATCTTTGCGATCGCACGCAACCGGCTCTACGCGATCGACGCATCCGGCCCGACCCCGCGCATCGTCGGCTCGCTCGAGCTGCCCAAGGACACGTTCGCCCGAGACATGATGCTGTCAGGCGACAGGATCCTGTTGATGGGAGACGGACCGGTCAACGTCCGCCCCCTCCCGGCACCCGCGCAAACACAGGCGAAGCGCGATGCCGGCAGCCAGCTCTCCATCGATCCGACGTACGGGGCCGCAGGCTCGGTCCTGATCCAGATCGACGTCACCGACTCCGCCGCGATGCGGATCCTCGAGACCTTGCAGACAGAGGCGCGATATGTCAGCGCCCGCCTGACGGGCACAACCGCGCGGGTGGTCGTTGCGGCGGGTGGGCCGATGGGCATCACCTTCACCTCTCCCACAGAGCCCGGCCCGGCCACCGAAGACGAGGCGCTTCGCGCCAACCGCGCCGCCTTGGCGCGCACTACCGCCGACAACTGGCTGCCACGTTTCAGCGTGACCTCGGCAGCGGGCACGAGCGCACCCCAACCGATTGTCGACTGCGATGCGGTCAGCCGCCCACCGGTCTTCTCGGGTCTCGACACGCTGACCGTGCTGACCGTCGACCTGAACGGCGGCCTCGACCCGATCGACGCCGACGCCGTCATGGCGAGCGGCCAGAACGTGTACGCCTCGCCGCAGGGCCTCTACGTCGCGACCAACCGCTGGGCGTTCCCCGACGCGCAAGGCAACGTCGCAGAGGTCAACACCACGCAGATCCACAAATTCGACACCACTGGTTCATCCCAGACGACATATCGCGGCAGCGGCACGGTCATTGGGCACACGCTCAACCAGTTCTCCATGTCCGAGCACGAGGGCAGCCTGCGGATCGCGACGACCGAGGCGAGCCAGAACGTGGTCGGCGGTGACGCAGTCGTCGACA
Organism: Actinomycetota bacterium; assembly: GCA_031376485.1. Classification (GTDB taxonomy): domain Bacteria; phylum Actinomycetota; class Thermoleophilia; order Miltoncostaeales; family Miltoncostaeaceae; genus CALMEC01. The sequence goes on along the minus strand of JANMDV010000279.1, from coordinate 452 downwards.
ACGGCGGCGGCGGGAGCGAGAGCTACGTCACCGTCCTGGACGAGCGTGACGGCAAGCTCGTCCAGCTCGGCCAGGTGGGCGGGCTTGGCAAGGGCGAGCGCATCTACGCGGTCCGGTTCATCGGGACCACGGGCTACGTCGTCACCTTCAAGCAGACCGATCCGCTCTACACGGTCGACCTGTCGGACCCGGCTGCTCCGCGCATCGCAGGTGAACTCAAGATCGCCGGCTACTCCGCATATCTGCACCCGATCGACGACAACCTGCTGATCGGAGTCGGCCAGGACGCAACCGACGAGGGGCGCGCCAAGGGCCTGCAGGTGTCGCTGTTCGACGTCTCCGACCCCGCCTCACCCAAGCGCATCCAAAATGCGGTGATGCCGGGTGCGAACTCGGATGCCGAGTGGGACCACCACGCATTCCTGTGGTGGCCTGCCACGAGCCTCGCGGTC
>JANMDV010000191.1:0-2583 GCA_031376485.1 Actinomycetota bacterium | reverse complement strand
CGCCGGCTCGGCCGGCCTGCACCGTGGCGAAGAGCCGGTCACCGATGGTGATCGCGCGGAACATCGCGAGCACGAGCGGCAGCGCGGCAAGCCACAAGATGAAGTTTTGTTGCACGTGCCCCCCTTGGAAGCGTGAGTATTTGGGCGAGGCGTGACACCTCGACGGTGTCGGCTTTCGACCCGAAGGGCCGACTCCCTGCTTGTCAGGAGGTGTGCGGCAGCGGCAGGACGTCCCGCACCGCAAGTGTCGTGTCGCTCCACGCCAGCTCAAGGACATCGTCGCCCGCCAGGCAGAGCGTGCTGCCCCAGGTGCCGTCCGCCCGGGGGTCGGTCAGCACCTCGACATGCCGTTTGGGGATGTCGATGATCCAGTATCGGGGCGCGCCGGCAGCTGCGTAGATCGGTGACTTGCGCAGGGCATCGCGACGCCAGGTATCCACGATCTCGACCAGCAGCAACGTGTCGACCGCCTTGGGGTGGCGGCGGATCGCGCGGCCGGCGTCCATGGCCTGCTGCGACAGCACCGCAAAATCGGGCTCGGGCAGGCCGTGCTCACCGGCCACGAGGGGACACTGCGGTCGCACGAGGACGCCTGGAGGGCATGTTCGGACCAGCGTCATGGTCAGTCCGGTGATGACGTCGCCGTGGTCGAAGCCCTGTGGCGTCACAATCCACAAAACCCCGTCGAGCAACTCGACCTTCTCGTCCTCGCCGAGGATCCCGACCTCGACCATCCGCATGACCTCGTCGCCGGTGAAACGCCGGGTCTCGGGCCGGGCGTCTGTGGCTTCAGTCGCCATCGTGACTGCCACGCTACCACCGTATCCTCGTAGCCTGGATGCATCGTCAATCGTGGATGCGGGGCGTGCGGGCGCCGAGCGAGGCGGGTGCGGGGGAGCACCCGCAGGGTGCATCCTTCGGGTTGACCCCGAACCCGCATGGCGACGGCGATCCGCGCGCATCCGCGCCGCGAGGGGCGGTGGATCCAGGCTCAGGCGAGCAGATCTCCCATTCGGACGAGCGTGACCCCGTCCCCCCCGGCACCGACAGGACCGATCATCGTGGGGTCGCCGGCGAGCGCCATGATGCGCGCGACGTATGCGCGGGTCTCGGCGAAGGGAGGAATGCCGCCGTAGCGCTCAACGGCTCCCGGTCCCGCGTTGTAGGCGGCGAGCGCAAGCGGGATCGAGCCGAATCGCCGCAGGTGGCCTCCCAACAGACGCCCTGCGGCGGGGATCGCCTGCGTCGGGTCGAACGGATCACGCAGGCCCATGCCGTGGGCGGTCGCGGGCATGAACTGGGCAATGCCCTGCGCCCCGACGGTGCTGACCGCCCACCGGTTGTATCCGGACTCCGCCTGAACGAGCGCTGCGAGCACGATGGGCGGCACCCCACCGCGCGTCGCACCCTCGATGACGAGTTGCCGGTATGCATCGGGGACCCACTCCGGCAGCCCGATCGTCGGGACCGGGACCGCGGTTGTGGCAGCCTCCCCCGGCATGCGCTCACAGCCGGGCAGGTAGCCGTAATGCCACGCCTCCCACGAGTACCGCTGCACGAACCCGGACGCCCGCGCGTTGTCTGCCAGCCAGGTCCACGCGCCGGCGGTCCCCGCGATGTCCAGCTCGGTCGCGTTGCGATGACGGCTGTGGCCGGGTGGCGCGACCCACTTGGGGTCGGGATGGCGGGCGAACAACACCGCCTGCTCCGCGTCGCTTCGAAAGCCGCTGTTGACGACGAGGTCGACGCCTGCGGCGTGCGCGACTGCGTCCATGCGGTCGAACGCCGTCGCAACGGCAGGGCACATCGGCTTGCCGTCGCGGTACACGAGCGGCCCGCTGTACTGGCCCGCTCCCCCTTCGCTCCATGACTCCGGCAGGCCGCCAACGCCCGGTCCGATGGCCGCCCGCGCCCCTGCGTGTACCCGCGTGCCCACGGGGCCGCCTGTTGCGACCGTGACCTGGACGGTCGTCGGCGGCCATCGCTCACCGTCCGGCCAGGTGAGCGCGATCAGCCGGGCGCCGTTGCCTTGCGCGATCTCGTTCGCCGTTGCACGGACCTCTGCCCTCCATTCGGCGTGGTTCTGATCGGTGTCGGCGACCATCTGCGGCAGGAGTTCCCGCAGGCGTCGACCCGCGGAGATCGCCGTCAGGTCCGCAGCGGTCTGCGCTTGCGCCTTGGCGGCGTGTGCCCGACCCAGCCAGAAGACCCCGACGCCGCCGAACATGAGGATCCCGCACAGCATCACCACGATCGGAAGCGCCTGGCCGCGCTGACCGCCACAACCGCCGGTCATGGAGCCCGAACCACCGCACGGACCGGGATTCGCAGCCCGCCGAGTCCGGGCAGCAGCGTCGGCACACGCACCGACGCGTCGACGCGGACGGTTCCGAAACCCTGCGCAGGAAGCGCCAGCGCCCGCACCTGTTCCTGCGCGATCAACGCGCCGCGCACGAGGACTGCCAGTTGCCATCCCATCAGCACGACCAACACCATCGCGGGCACCAGCGCGATCGCCTCGATGCTGGCCTGACCCCGACAGCGTCGGCGTTTCATGGCGTCACTGCCGCGTCACCGACGACC
>JANMDV010000229.1:0-33813 GCA_031376485.1 Actinomycetota bacterium | reverse complement strand
GCGCCCGAGTACTTGGGCTGATCGAACTTGCCTTCGTCCATCTCGAAGTGCAGGTGGCCCTCACCGTCCACCGGCGGCTTGCCGACGTTGTCGGCGTTGATCGTGAAGTCGGCCAGGTTGACCTTGGCCATGACGGCTCCGGTCACGGTCGAGCCGCTCTCCGGGCTGACGAAGCTGACAGGCGACTCCTTGACGGTGAACGTCGTCTCGTCCGAGACACCGGTGTCGGTGTGGAGGTTGTCGGCCAGGAAGACCTTGAGCGTGTGCTCACCGGCGGGCAGGTTCATGTACGTGATGTTTGGGGTCACGCTCGGCGAGTACTTGCCGTCGACGTTGAGCTTGACGGCCAGATCGCCGTTGGCGCCCGAGTACTTGGGGAAGTCATACTTGCCGCCGTCCATCGAGAAATGAACATGACCTTCGCCCGCGACCGCGGACTGTCCTACTTTGTCCGGCGCAAGCGTGAACCCGTCGATCTTGACCTCGGCCATCACGGCGCCATCGACCTCGGCGGCCGGCGTCGGCGAGACGAATGACACCTTGGGACCGGCCGCGGTGGGCGTCGCCTTTGTCGACGCGTCGTCGCCACCACAACCTGCGGCGATCGACGCCGCAGCGACCGTCACCACCAATAGACCTGTTTTCATTCGCCGCATTACATGCTCCTCATTTGGGGTTTGGCCGAGTATTCGAAGAGGCGACATGTTTGGATCACTTCGACAGCCGGGCGGGATGAATGCCGGTGGTCAAGGTCGGTGCCGGTTGTGTCGATATCTCAAGCATGCCGTGGAACTCACGAGCCCGGCGCCTGGAGCGCTGGGCCCTCTCGCGGGTCGAACCCGCCGGCAGACGCCGGGTGTTCATCCTCGGATTGACGCTCGCGACCGCAGTCGGATCGCTCGGCCTGTGCGCCGCGACCTACGCCGCATTCGACATGCTGCCGATGACGGGCACCGACATGCTGATCGGCTTCGGCCTGCCGGTCCTGGCGCCGCTGCTCTTTGCACCTCCGGCGTTCACTGTGCTGATGCGACTGACGCGGATCCTGCACAGCCGATCGACGCAGCTGGAGGAGGAGGTCCACCGCCGCCAGAAGGCCGAGGCGCGCCTCGCGATCCTGGTCACCACGGACGAGCTGACCCAGCTCGCCAACCGCCGGGCGTTCTTCGCGCGTGCGAAGGAGCTTGCCGCCGGCAACAGGGGCGATGCCGCGGTGGCGGTCCTCGATCTGGACGAGTTCAAACGGGTCAACGACACGAAGGGACACGCCGCCGGCGATGCCGAGCTCCGCCGCTGCGGAGAAATCCTCCATGAGCTCGTTGACGCGAACGGCCTCGCGGCCCGACTCGGCGGTGAGGAGTTCGGGTTGATCCTGCCGCACCGCAACGCCCAGACCGCGCGCCCGTTTCTGGATGAGGTGCGCCAGCGTTTCGCCGCCCACGGCAGCGTCACGGTCAGCATCGGGGTGGCCGACTGGCCTTCGGGCGCGGGCATCGACGGGGCGCTCGCCGGTGCGGACGCGGCCCTGTATCGCGCCAAACAGCGCGGACGCAACCGTGTCGAGATGGCGACGCCAGACGACGCCACCTTCGGCACCGACATGGCACCGGTCGCCCGCCGCTAACCCGAGGGTCCGTCAGTGGCTGAGGCGTTTGTACTTCATCCGGTGCGGCTGCGCGGCGCCCGCACCGAGGGTGCGCTTGCGGTGTTCCTCGTACTCGGCGTAGTTGCCTTCGAACCAGACGACCTGGCCTTCGCCTTCGAACGCAAGGATGTGGGTGGCGATGCGATCGAGGAACCAGCGGTCGTGGCTGATGACCACGGCGCAGCCCGAGAAGCCCTCCACAGCGTCCTCGAGGGCACGGAGCGTGTCGACGTCCAGATCGTTGGACGGCTCGTCGAGCAGCAGCAGGTTGCCTCCGCCGGCCAGCATCTTGGCGAGATGGACGCGGTTGCGCTCCCCACCCGACAGGTGACTCACGGGTTTCTGCTGGTCGGCGCCCTTGAAGTTGAACGACGCGACGTACGCCCGCGAGTTCACCTCGATCTTGCCCCCGAGCATCATGAGGTCCTTGTTGCCCGAGATTTCCTTCCAGACGTTGTTCGCCGGATCGAGCGCGTCGCGCGATTGGTCGACGTAGGCGAGCTGAACCGTCTCGCCGATACGAAGCTCGCCGGTGTCGGGCTGTTCGCTTCCGGCAATCATTCGAAACAGTGTGGTCTTGCCGGCGCCGTTCGGACCGATGACGCCGACGATTCCGGCCTTGGGAAGTGAGAACGACAGGTTGTCGATCAGGACCCTGTCGCCGAACCCCTTCGTGAGCCCCTTGGCCTCGACCACGATGTCGCCGAGCCGGGGCGCGGGCGGGATTCGGATCTCGACGGCGCCGCGTTTGTCGCCCGAGGATTCGTCGGCGACGAGACGCTCGTAGTTGGCCAGGCGGGCCTTGCCCTTGGCCTGACGCGCCTTCTGACCTGAGCGGACCCACTCAAGTTCCCGTGCGATCGCCTTGCGACGAGCGGAGTCCCCTTTCTCCTCCTGGGCGAGGCGGGCTTCTTTCTGCTCGAGCCACGACGAGTAGTTGCCCTTCCAGGGAATACCCTTGCCCCGGTCAAGCTCAAGGATCCACCCTGCGACGTTGTCCAGGAAGTACCGGTCGTGCGTCACCGCGACGACGGTGCCCTGATACTCGTCCAGGAACCGCTCGAGCCAGGCCACCGACTCGGCGTCCAGGTGGTTGGTTGGCTCGTCGAGCAGCAAGAGGTCCGGAGCAGACAGGAGCAGGCGGCAAAGGGCCACACGACGACGTTCCCCACCGGACAGGGTCGCGACGTCGGCGTCGGCCGGCGGACAGCGCAGCGCGTCCATCGCGGTTTCGAGTTGCCGATCGAGGTCCCACGCATTCGCATGTTCGATGGCTTCCTGCACAACAGTGAACTGGTCGAGCGTGGCCGCCATCTCGTCGTCTGAGAGCGGCTGGCCGAGTTTGGTGCTGAGCTCGCCGTACGTCGTCAGCAGCGCCCGTGTGGCCGCGACGCCGTCCTCGACGTTGCCGAGCACGTCCTTGTCCGGGTCAAGGTGTGGCTCTTGCTCCAACAGACCGACCGTCGCGCCCGGTGCCAGGAGCGCGTCGCCGGACGAGGGCTGCTCCGTCCCCGCCATGAGCCGCAACACCGTGCTCTTGCCGGCGCCGTTGGAGCCGAGGACCCCGATCTTGGCCCCGGGGTAGAACGCCAGGGTCACGTCTTCGAGGACCTTTTTGGCGCCAGAGCCGTAGGACTTCGACATCCGGTACATAGTGAAGATGTAGCTCTCGTCGCTCACGGCCGGGGATGTTGCCACAGCACCGGCACTCCCGCCTTCCGTGATGTGCCGACCTACCCGATCCGCCGGCCCAATCCGCGCGAGGGATGGGCACTTCCGAGACGCAGCCGCGGGATCAGCGGAGCCATGGTCTCACCGAGGATCGCGCGGACGACCGGACTTGCCTCCGACCTCCCCACCTCGCCGTGTCCTCGGCGCAACAGTGATCGTCGCCGAAAGAGCCATTTGGCCAAAGGCGCGACGGCCAATCGTTACATCCGACGAGTGAGAGTCGACACACAGTTGACACATTCGAGGGGTGTCGCTCGGTAACACATGTGCGGGTGAGGATCGCGTCATGGTGACACTGAAGACGACGGAGGGAGGCCACGGCGCATCGCCCCCCCACGACCGTTGGGCGCGGGGGGTTGTCCAACGCCCGCCGGAACGCGAGCATCCATCTCGTGAGAATCGGCGTCCGCGTCCCACAGTACGGCTCGACATGGCCTGAGCTTCGTGATGCGGCATGCCGTATCGAGCAACGCGGCTTCGACGGCATCTGGGTCAACGACCACCTGCGCTCGCCTGGGCGTCTGAGCGGTGAGCCGGCGTTCGACGCGTTGACAACGCTATCGGCACTCACACAGATCACACGTTGCGCCCGGCTGGGCATCGCAGTGATGTCGGCGAGCTATCGCCCTGCGCCGCTCGCGGCCAAGATGACGACGGTGCTTGACGTCGTCTCTGGCGGGCGTCTGGTCGTCGGCCTCGGAACGGGTTCGGACCGCGCCGAGCACGAGGCGTACGGGTACGCGTTCGGCACCCCGGCCGAGCGCACTGCAGGCCTCATCCGCACGCTCGACGTCATGCGGGGGATGCGCGACGCACCCGATGGGGCCCCACCCAACCAGCCCGCATCCCGCCCCCCGATCTGGATCGCCGCGCACAAGCCGCGCCTGCTTCGCCTGGCTGGCGAGCGGGCCGACGGGGTGATCTCGGCTTGGATCGCGCCCCAGGAGTTCGCCGCACGACGCGCCATCGTGGAGGAGGCACGCGCGGATATCGGACGGGACCCGCTCGCGTACTGCCTCTACACGTTCGCGTTCGCGTACCCGTCGGAACGTCAGGCCCTGGCGTGGTTGACGCCCGAGGCCACGGCGCTGGGGACCACCCCCGCCGGGGTTCTGCGATGGCTTCGTACGACCGGCATCGTCGGCACCACCGATGAGGTGCGTGACCGGCTCGCCGCCTACGGGCCCGCCGGAGCCACCGACGCCGTCCTCGCCATGCCGTCCCGCGTCCCGATCGACGCCATCGACGCGCTCGCAGACGCGGTTCTCCCGTCGCACGCAATTTCGACCCGACCCGTGACCTCGACGACGAGCGCCCGGGCCAACCTCGTCGACCTGCTCGTCGAACAGCACCGCCGGGCCGGGCGCGGCGCCGACGTCGCCGTCATCGACGACACCGGCCAATGGACGTTCGACGATCTTGACGATGCGTCTGCACGTGCAGCGGGCCGGCTGCACCGCGCCGGCGTGCGTCGCGGCGAACGCGTCGCGATCGTCGTGCCGGATGGGCGCCTGTGGTGCGCCGCGTTTCTTGGGACGGCCAGGCTTGGGGCCGTCGCCATCCCGTTGGAGCCGGGCGGTCGCCTAACCGATGTCACGCTCGACGATCTGGCGCCCGCCACCGTGGTGTGCGCACCTGACGAAGCGTTGCCACCGGGCATCGTGCGGATCGCTCCAGACGAACTGCTGGACGCGACCCCTCGGCCGATCACTGCGGTCGATCCCGAGGACCTCGCCTACATGATCTTCTCGTCCGGATCGACCGGAAGGCCGAAAGGGGCGATGCACGCCCACCGCGACCTGCGCGCCAGCGTGGAGGGCTATGCCGTCGGGATCCTGGACCTGGGACCGGGTGATCGGTGCCATTCGGTCGCGCGCCTGTTTGCCTCACTCGGGTTCGGCAACGGGTTCTTCCGCCCGCTCGGCCGCGGCGCCGCATGCGTGTTGTCGTCCGCGCACCCAACGGTCCGCAGCGTCACCCGGGCGATTGAGCGCCATGGCGTGACCGTCCTATCGGGTGTCCCGACGTTCTGGGCGCAGCTCGTCACGTTCTTGCAGCGACACCCGGATCCCGCAGCCTTGGCGGGTCTGCGACTCGCCGTGTCGTCGGGCGATGCGCTTCCCTCGGCGATCGGCCGGCGCATCAGCGAAGTCACCGGCGTGGCGCTGATCGAAGGGCTCGGATGCTCGGAGTGCTCCAACATCGTCATCTCGACACGTCCTGGCGAACCGATGCCGGGAGCACTCGGCCGCATCGTCCCCGGTGTCGAGATCCGCCTCTGCGACGACGACGGACGACCGGTCGCGGACGGCGAACCCGGTCGGCTCTGGATCAAGAGCCCCTCCAACACCACCGGATACTGGCGGCGCGGCGACGAGACCCGTCAACTGATCTTCGGCCCGTGGGTGCGTATGGGAGATGTCCTGCGCCAGGACGACGGTGTGTTTCGCCACCTGGGCCGTGTCGACGATCTCTTCAAGGTGGACGCCAAGTGGGTCAGCCCCATCGAGGTGGAAGGCGTCCTGCACGAACATCCCGCGATCGCCGAGGCCGCAATCGTCGGCCGCCCCGACGCCGACGGGTTGATCCACGTCGCCGCGCACGTGGTGCTCCACGATCCGGGTTCGGCAGGCGTACTGGACCTGGCCGATGCACTTCGCCGCCACGTCGCGCACCGGCTCACGCCACACATGGCACCGACGTCGGTCACGGTCGTAGACGAACTTCCGCGCGGAGCGACGGGCAAGGTGGATCGCCGGGCACTGCGCGAAGGCGCCTGAGGGTCTGTCACAAAGGACTGCGGCCATCTGAGGGCTGCAAACCGTCGCCATACGGCCTCGGCGGCATCGCCGGTACCACCAGTAGCGGCAGGTGGCCGCCGACACCGTACGTCTCGGTTTTCGCCCGTCATCTGGACGCAGTCCAATGCTTTGTGACAGACCCTGACCGACGACCCTCCACGGGTTTCGTCAGCGCCCTGCCCCGTGGAGGGAGGTGATGTCACCGCGCTCGCGGTGGTCGGCCGCGACGCGACGCGATTCGATGCGACGCGCCCATTCCTCGTCGATGACCGGCCACCGTGACAACACGGCGTCGTGGCGCATGTACCAAAGGCCTTCGGGACGCGCGAAGTTGCGGTTCTCCCAGGTCGCCCGGCCAGGGGATGGATCGCTCACTCCCTGACCTTGCCCGCCCACCGGGGGTACCGCAAGGCTCAAGAGCCGTTGCAGCGACGGCCGACCGACCAAGACACACGCACCGGCCGCACCGTTGGGTTTTCGCCGCAGACGCCGATACCCCGTGGTGACGTCGGACGCGGCGTCACGTCGGCCTTCCCACACGCACTGGAGTTCCATGGCGACGATCCTCGTCGCAGACGACGACCAGCTTTTGCGCGCAATCCTCCGCGACCAGCTCGAGCGGGCCGACCACACGGTCTTCGAGGCCGGGGACGGCATGGCCGCGTTGGACATCGCGCTCGACGAACACCCCGAGGTGCTGCTGCTCGACGTGATGATGCCGCTCGCCCGCGGGCTCGAAGTCGTCCGCCGCGTACGTCAGCAGGAGGGCTGGTACCCGGCGATCGTGATGATCAGCGCGCGGACGCGCGTCACGGACCGACTCAACGCCCTCGAGGCGGGAGCAGACGCCTACTTCGAGAAGCCCTTTGCTCCCGATGACCTGCTGGAGGCCATCGATCGGCTGACGACCGAGGCAGAGCCCGCACGATACGTGGACGTCCTGGGTCCGCTGTGGGCCACGCTCGCGCTCGAACGACTGGCCGAGGATGCGCTCGCCCGCCGCAGCGCCGAGCCTCGCCGTGACGCCCAGGTGGAGGCACTCTTCGCGGACCTCGTCGCGGCGAGTATCAGCCGCATGCCGGGGTCGCACCTGTCCAGCGGACCCGCCTCGGCGGCACTGCGCCTGCTGTGGGAGGACGCGATCCGCGCGCTGCTTCACGACTCCGCGCAGGTGGTGCCGGTCGTCACCGACGTCACGCTGCCGGATGCGCTGGCGGCCGTCGAGCGCGCGATCGGTCACGAGATACTGCAGCGCCACCGCGCCCACCTGGGACCGGCTGCCACGCTGCCGAGCTTCTGGCATGACGTGCTGACGGGGACCCTCATCACCCGCGCGCCCGGTGAACCTGCGCCCCAGCTCGGTCGTTCGACGCCCCAGGACTGGAGTGAGCGGCTGCGCCAGGTTCTCGACCCCGTCGACACTCCCGACGCAATCGCCCGACGTTGGAGCCACGTACTGGGTGGGGTGCTCGCATCGCCGGGCGCCACGGCTCCGGCCGCCCCGACGATCGATCCACTCGGTCCGGCGTGGCTGGCAGCCGCTACGCGCACCGCACGTTCATTGGAGCGTCGATGAACGCGAACATCGCCGTGTTCGTCGTGCTCTACGGATTCGCCATGATTCTGGTCGCATGCGTCATCATGATCGTCTCGTGGAAGCTGCGACGGCAGCTCCAAGAGCGACTCGACCGGCCCGTGCGCGCATCGCTGGCCGAACTTCCGTCATCGGTCGTGCTGGACGCCGAACCCCCTGCTGCGCCGCGCCACGGGCGCCGCCGACGTGTCGCCCGCGACTTGGTGGTCGAGGCCACGTCGTCGCTGTCAGGTCACCGGCGCGATCGCGCGGTGCGGTGGCTCGAGGACAACGGTTTCGTTGCCGAGGCGTCACGAACTCTGCTGCGGCCGAGCAACAGGGGTTGGCGCCGCGCAGAGGCCGCAGCCCTCCTCGGCCGCATGGGCAGCCGGAGGGCCGCTCAGGCGCTGGCCTATGGACTCCGAGACGGGCGGTACCGCGTACGCGACGCGTGCGCGACGGCCCTGGGCCATGTCGCCACCCAGGCGGAGGTCCCGGCGCTGGTGGCGGCGGTCGAGGAGCGGAAAGTCCCACTGGGGATCCTCTCCGGGGCGCTGCTGCACCTTGACTCGGAATCGGATCCGGCCTTGGTTGCGTGCCTGCGACATCCCGACCCGACCGTCCGCGAACTGATCGCCAAGGTCCTCGGTATGCGCCGCGCGACGCTTGCCGTCCCCGCGCTCATGACGACCCTCCACGACCAGGACCCTGCGACCCGGCGCGAGGCACTCCTGGCGATCGCCGAGATCGCTGCCAACACTGACGAGCCAATCGACGTGGACCCCGAGCCTCTGATCCGCATGTCCGTGGCCGACGAGTCCATCGTCCGTGCGGCCGCCGCCACGGGCCTCGGACAGATCCTGGGCGACGGCGCCGGGCGCGTGCTGACGAGCATGACCCGCGACCCCGAGTACTGGGTCAGCTACCGCGCCGCAGAGTCGCTGTGTCGCCTGCCGTCGGGCGGGGAGTTCGGTTGGCGGATCCTGTGCACGCATGACGACACGCCTGGCGCACGCCGCGCCAAGTCGGCATGCCTCGAGTGGCTCGAGCGCACCGGTGGCATCGAGCGGCGGATGGCCGCCGCCCTCGAACGCGGAGGCGAGGACGAACTGATCGCCAGCCTGAAGGTGCTGGAAGCGGTGGGCTCTCGTGCATGGGGCGAGCTCTTGACGCGGTCCGCGCCTGCTGAGGAGGTCGCAGCATGAGTTGGCTGATCGTCGTGATCATGGTGTGCGCGGGCATCGTGGCCTTCTACTTCGCCCTGCTTGCGATCGTATCGCTCGTGCTGACCGCCGTGGCCGGCCGCGAGGTCTATGACCATGCGCTCAACCGCAAGGCGGATATCGGCGAAGACATGTTCACGTTCCCGCTGACGCCGCCGGTGTCGGTGCTCCTTCCGGCGTACAACGAATCTGCGGCCATCGTGGAATCGGTCGCGTCACTGCTCGGCCTGCGCTACCCGGAGTTCGAGGTGATCGTCGTCAACGACGGCTCCAAAGACGACACGCTGCAGCAGGTCGTCGAGGCGTACGGCCTGGAGCCGTTGGACCGCGACCCGCCCAACACGCTCGCCACCCAGCCGGTGCGGGGCATCTATCAATCACGCGCATACCCCGAGCTCATCGTCATCGACAAAGAGAACGGCGGCAAGGCCGACTCGCTCAACGCCGGCATCAACGCGTCGCGGTACCCGCTGGTGTGCGGCATCGACGCCGACTCGATCCTGGAGCCGGACGCCCTGCTTCGTGCGATCGAGCCGTTCGTGCTGCGACCCGACCTGGTGATCGCCACCGGTGGCATCGTCCGCATCGCCAACGGCTCGACGTTCGCGCGCGGCACGCTGACCGAAGCCGGCATCTCGAGGAAGCACATCCCCGGGTTCCAGATCGTGGAGTACATGCGCGGGTTCCTCGTGGGCCGCTGCAGCTGGAGCCGTCTCAACGCCCTTCTGATCGTGTCCGGCGCGTTCGGGATCTTCCGCAAGGACGTTGTGGTCGAGGTCGGCGGCTACGCCCATACCATCGGTGAAGACGCCGAGTTGGTCGTCCGTATGCAGCGGGTCATGATCGAGCAGGATCGCCCGTACCGCGTGGAGTTCGTGCCGGATGCCGTGTGCTGGACCGAGGCGCCCGAGACCCTTGCCGTGCTGCGTCGTCAGCGCACGCGCTGGCAGCGCGGTCTGTACGACACGCTCTCGCGCCATCGCACCATGTTGTTCAACCCTCGGTACGGAACCCTGGGGACGTTGGCGTTGCCATACTTCTTGCTGTTCGAGCTGCTCGGCCCCGTCATGGAGGGGATCGCGGCGCTCCTGACCCTCGCGATGTGGGCGGGTGGGCTGCTGAACACCGGCCTGGCGCCGTTCATGTTGCTCATCATGGTCGGCCTTGGCTTGGTCCTGTCGATCTCGTCGTTGGTGATGGAGGAGATCGTCTTCCACCGGTATCCCAAGTGGAGGCACGTCGGGCGGATCGCCTACCTCTCCGTCGTCGAGACCCTCGGCTACCGGCAGCTCAACTCGTGGTGGCGGATCGCCGGCCTCTACGAGGCCATCCGCAAGAAGCAGGGGTGGGGCGCGATGACCCGCACCGGCGCTGCTGCCGGCGAGCGTCAGAGCTTCGGTGGTGGCCGTTACTGGTCCCTGCGCGCTGAGATCGAGGACCGGCTCGACCCGCCGGGTGCCCCGGACGCGCGGCAGATCGCGCCTGAAGCCGTGGGAGCAGCAAGCTGATCCGCCACGACGACCGCATCGCCTTCTCATTACCCCCACAGTTTTCGTGTGACACGATTTTCGTGTAATTTTGTTGTGTGGCCAATGTGACATTTGCGATCGATGACGACATGCTCAGGCGAGCACGGATCCACGCGCTCGAACAGGGCACATCCCTCAATGCCCTTGTCCGCGAGCACCTCGAGTCCTTGGTGGGAGCCGACGCTTCCGCCGAGGCCGCGTGGCGATTCCTCGCGCTGGCGGAACGCTCCACCGCCTCCAGTGGTCCAGGCGGCCGGACGTGGCGCCGTGACGAGCTCTACGACCGCTGAGCGTCTTTCTCGACACCAACGTGCTGGTCTACGCCTACGACCTCGCCGAGCCACACAAACGCGCGCGGGCGACGGCCGTCATCGCGGACGGTGGATGGGTGATCAGTACACAGGTGATGCAGGAGTTCTTCGTCACAGTCACCCGCCGGATCAAGAACCCACTCACGCCGGGCGACGCGCTCGAGGCCCTCGCAACCCTGGCCCTCGCCCCGGTCGTGTCGATCGACGCCCAATTGGTGCGCCTCGCGGCCGAGTCGGCGATTCGCCATCAGCTTTCTCTCTGGGACGCATTGATCGTTGAAGCCGCGGCCAGGGCCGGCTGCACCCAGGTGACGACAGAGGACCTGAACGCAGGACAGGACTTCGGCGGCGTCCTCATCGTCAACCCGTTCTCCTGAGGGCCCGTAAAGAAATAGCTGCTGTGCCGGATGGCGAGCGAAACGGCCCGGAGCGGGGCTCGCCCCCGGCGGCTGGAAACACGAACCGCAGGACGGCTATTTCCGAAGCAAAACTCAAAGGCACGGCGGTGTCGCCGAGCCTCGCTGCGACTGGTGGTCACGGCCATCTCGGCGACGCCGTCTGGCGACGGTTTGCAGCCGCCAAACGGTGCCGTCGTTTCTCTACGGGCCATTGGTAGTCTCGGCCCGTGCGGATCGTGAGCCTGCTGCCGAGCGCAACCGAGATCGTCTGTGTACTCGGACTGGGTGACGATCTGGTCGGCGTCACGCATGAGTGCGACTACCCGGCGTTCGTGCGCGAGCTGCCCAAGGTCACGACCACGCTCATTCCGCATGACGCGACGAGCGGCCAGATCGATGCGCTCGTGCGCCAACAGTTGTCGACAGACGATGCGCTCTACCACCTGGATCTGCCGATGCTCGAGGCCCTTGCGCCCGATCTGATCGTGACACAGGCACTGTGCGACGTCTGCGCGGTCGCCGCGGCCGAGGTCACCCTGGCCGCGTGCCGGCTGCCCGGAAACCCACCCGTCATCAACCTCGAACCCATGACCTTGGGCCAGGTGTTCGATGCGGTGCTGGCGGTGGGGGCGGCAGCCAACCGCTCCGATGTCGCAGGCCGCGTTGTCGCCGGGTTGCGCGGCAGGGTCGATGCCGTCGCCGAGCGCACCGCGACGATCCCGAACGCCGCCCGCCCGCGTGTGGCGTTTCTGGAGTGGATCGATCCTCTGTTCAACGGCGGTCACTGGAACCCCGAGCTGATCGCGTTGGCCGGCGGCATCGACGTGCTGGGTTCGCCGGCCGAAGCCTCACGCACCATCACGTGGCAGCGCCTCGTCGATGCACAACCCGACGTCGTGTTCATTTCGTGTTGTGGCTACACCAGGGATCGCGCACTCCACGACCTTCCGATACTGCAAGCCGCGCCCGGCTGGGAGGACTTGCCCGCGGTTCGGACGGGCCGCGTGTACGTGACCGACGGCAACGCCTACTTCAGCCGACCTGGGCCCCGACTGGTCGACAGCCTCGAGATCTTGGCCCACGCCCTGCATCCGGCCATACATCTCGGTGTGACGTCACCGGCGTCGGACGTCGCGGTCGCCACCACGGGCCGCATCGGACCCTGAGGGACGACGACACCAATCGCCGTCGCCGGCGGACGGATCAGACGAGCGCCGGGTGATCCAGGGTGGCGCGGACCGTCGCCACGATCCCGTCGACGTCGAGGCCGGCGATCGCAAGCATCTGCTCCGGCGTGTGTTGCTCGATGAAGCGGTCCGGCAATGTCATCGCGCGCACCCGCACGCCGTCACCCAATGCGCCGGCCTCGGCCAGGGCATGCAGCACGTGGCTGCCGAACCCTCCGATCGCGCCCTCCTCGACAATGACCAGGCACTCGTGCTCGGCGGCAAGGCGCATGAGCAGGTCCTGATCGAGTGGTTTGACGAAGCGGGCGTCGGCAACGGTCGTCGAAAGCCCTTCTGACTCCAGGCGTTCTGCAGCGGCCAGGCACGGACCGAGCCGCGTGCCGAGGGCAAGGAGCGCCACCTGCGTGCCTTCGCACACGACCCTGCCGACACCGATCGCAAGCGGTGTGCCCCGTTCGGGCAGTGCGACGCCGATCCCATTGCCGCGCGGATAGCGCAGGGCGATCGGTCCGTCGTCATAGGCGGCGGCGGTCGCAACCATGTGCATCAACTCCGCCTCGTCCGACGGCGCCATGACCACAAACCCCGGAAGGCACGCCAGGAACGTCACGTCGAACGAGCCCGCGTGCGTGGCCCCGTCCGCTCCGACGAGGCCGGCGCGATCAATGGCAAACCGCACCGGCAGATGCTGGACCGCGACATCATGGACGATTTGATCGTAGGCGCGTTGCAGGAAGGTGCTGTAGATCGCGCAGAAGGGCCGCATCCCCTCGGCCGCCAGGCCGGCGGCGAACGTGACCGCGTGCTGCTCGGCGATACCGACGTCGAACGTGCGCTCGGGGAACTCCGCGCCGAACACGTCGAGCCCCGTGCCCGCCGGCATGGCGGCCCCGACCGCGACGATCCGATCATCCGCGTGCGCCTCGGCAACCAGGGCGTCGGCGAACACGCGGGTGTACGTCGGCGCAACCGCCGATGATTTCTTCTGCTGTCCCGTCGAGGCGTCGAAGCTGGAGACGCCGTGGTACTTGTCCGCCGAAGCCTCGGCCGGAGCGTAGCCTTTGCCCTTGTGGGTGACGACGTGGAGCAGGATCGGGCCGGTCTCGGCATCACGGACGTTGCGCAGCACCGGCACCAGGTGCTCCAGGTTGTGTCCGTCCACCGGACCGACATAGAAGAAGCCGAGCTGCTCGAACAGCGTTCCACCGCCGAGGATGCCGCGGGTGAACGCTTCGGCCCGTTGTGCGGTGTCATAGACGAGTCTGGGAAACCGGCTCGCCAAATGCTTGCCGGCTTCACGCAGCGTGCGGTAGGTCCCGCCCGAGACCAGGCGCGCGAGGTACGCCGACATCGCCCCGACCGACGGCGCGATCGACATGTCGTTGTCGTTCAGGATGACGACGAGACGCTCGTCGCGGGCGCCGGCGTTGTTCATCGCCTCGTACGCCATCCCGGCCGACATCGCACCATCGCCGATCACGCAGACGACGTTACGATCCTCGCCCGACAGGTCGCGGGCCACCGCCATCCCGAGCCCGGCCGAGATCGACGTCGACGAGTGGCCTGCGCCGAACGGGTCGTACTCGCTTTCGGACCGCTTGGTAAACCCTGAGAGCCCACCACCCTGGCGCAGGGTCCTGATGCGGTCACGCCGACCGGTCAGGATCTTGTGCGGGTACGCCTGATGGCCGACGTCCCAGATGATCCGATCGTTCGGTGTGTCGAATACGTAGTGCAACGCGAGCGTCAGCTCGACCACGCCGAGACCGGCGCCCAAATGCCCGCCGGTCATCGAAACAGCGTCCACCATCTCGGCCCGCAGCTCCTCAGCGAGTTGCCGCAGCGACTGCTGGGGCAGGCGCCGGAGGTCGCCCGGGGTGTGGACGGCGTCGAGCAGTGGGGTCGCAGGGCTCACGCATCGAGTGTAGGCGCAACCGGCCCGAAGATGAGACTCATCTGGTGAGCGTCGGGAGATTGGCCCCGAACGCCCACCAGAAATCAGACGATCATCCCGACCCTCATCCAGGTTTGGGGCCCGTCCCGGAACTCCTGCTCGGTTTTCGCTCGCCACCCCTTCGCAGGAGTTATTCCGTGACGGGCCCTTAGTCGATCATCCGGTACGCCGGGAGCGTGAGGAAGTCGACGAGTTTGTCGGCGGTCGAGATCTCGTCGAACAGGCGTGCGGCCTCCTCGTAGCGGCCGGCGTCATAGCCTGAGCCGAGTTCGGTCTTGATGACCTCCATCTCCTCGGCAAGGAACCGCCGGAACATCGGCACGTCGATCGTGCGGCCGTCGTCCAACACGCCCTTGGCGTTGTGGATCCACTGCCACAACTGCGAGCGGCTGATCTCGGCCGTCGCGGCGTCCTCCATCAGATTGCGGATCGGCACGCAACCGACGCCCGCAAGCCACGCCCCCAGGTACTGGACGCCGACGTTGATGTTGGTCCGCACGCCGTTCTCGGTGATCGGACCTTCGGGACCGAAGTCCAGGAGGTCGTTCGCCGTGATCTCGACGTCCTCCAACTTCTTGTCGATCTGGTTGGCGTGGGGCATGACCGCGTCGAACGCCTCGAGGGCGATCGCCACCAGACCGGGATGCGCGACCCACGTTCCGTCGTGCCCGTTGTTGGCCTCGCGGATCTTGTCCTGACGGACCTTCTCGAGCGCGGCGTCGTTGGCCTCGGGATCGTTTTTGATCGGGATCTGCGCCGCCATGCCGCCCATCGCGTGGGCGCCTCTGCGGTGACAGGTCTTGATGCACAACAAGCTGTACGAATTCATGAAATGCGTGGCCATCGTGACGAGCGCCCGGTCGGCCAACACAAAATCGGGGCGGCTGCGGAACTTCTTGATGCAGCTGAAGATGTAGTCCCAGCGGCCGCAGTTGAGTCCGGCGGAGTGGTCGCGCAACTCGTACAAGATCTCGTCCATCTCGAACGCGGCAAGGATCGTCTCGATCAGCACAGTCGCTTTGATCGTTCCCTGCGCAATGCCCAGGTGGTCCTGGGTCATAACGAAGATGTCGTTCCAGAGTCGGGCCTCGAGGTGGCTCTCCAACTTGGGCAGGTAGAAGTACGGCCCACTGCCCGACGCGATCTTGGGCGCGGCGCTGTGGAACATGTAGAGGGCGAAGTCGAACATGCCGCCGCTGACCGGGTCACCGTCGACCGTGAAGTGCTTCTCCATCAGATGCCAGCCGCGCGGGCGCACAAGGAGCGTTGCGGTCTCGTCTTTGAGGGCGTACTTCTTGCCGTCCGGGTTCTCGAACGAGATCGTCCGGAGCACCGCGTCGCGCAGGTTGACTTGCCCCGCGATGATGTTCTCCCACGTCGGCGTATTGGAGTCTTCGAAGTCCGCCATGAACGCCTTGGCGCCGGAGTTCAGCGCGTTGATGATCATCTTGCGGTCGACCGGGCCGGTGATCTCGGTGCGCCGGTCCTGCATGTCGGCGGGCACCGGCGCCACGGTCCAATCGCCCGCGCGGACGTCCGCGGTCTCGGCGAGGAAGTCGGGACGTTCGCCGGCGTCCAGACGGGCCTGGCGTGCCTCGCGCGCGTGGAGCAGCTCGACCCGGCGAGCGTCAAACGCCCTGTGCAGCTTCGCCACGAGTTCCATCGCCTCCGGTACGAGGATCTCGGCCATCCCGGGGACCTCAGGGCCGCGGATTTCGACGCCCGCCGGTGGGGTGATGTTGCTCGCCATCGTGCTCCTTTGTGTCGCTCGGTCGTACCGCCGTGCCGCTCTGTCGACAAAACGGGTTCGCAAGACTAAACCAACCGGGCGCCCGAGGTCGACGTGTCATGTGGACACGCATGTGCAACCCTCCCGAGGCGGCAGGGCGGAAACGCCCGGAGAACGACCGGAAGGGACGGCATGGGCGCTGTGAGCGACACGTCTCCCGGTCCGACCATGGAGTGGTCGCGCGCGCGATGGGCGTGACGGGCGGGCCCGCCCTCGTCGAAGTGCATTCGTCCGCCCAGGCCGTCTGACGAGGGGCCGGCATCGGGTCTATCCTGTCGCTATGGCCGAGCTGATCCAAACCGAGGGCCGCGTCACCCGACTGCTGACGCGGTTCACGATGGATGCAGAAGGTCGGCTTCGCGGAATGCGGCTTCTTGGAATCGCGTTCGTCGGAGGCTTGGTCGTCGCCATCGGCACCACAGCCGCGATCGTCGTGGCAGATGCAGGCAACCCGGCCACGCTGTCGATCTGGGTCATCGTGGCGTTCTTGGGCGTCAAGCTGCCGCTCTTGGGCATCCTGTGGTGGATCCTGGGACGTCGCCAGCGTGACGAGGAG
Source organism: Actinomycetota bacterium (assembly GCA_031376485.1). Classification (GTDB taxonomy): domain Bacteria; phylum Actinomycetota; class Thermoleophilia; order Miltoncostaeales; family Miltoncostaeaceae; genus CALMEC01. The sequence continues at coordinate 17,116 of JANMDV010000229.1, read as the reverse complement.
CCCACCGACGCCGAGCTACGCATGATGATGGTGCGCTTGGAAGCCGGCACCGAGGCTGCCCTGCGAACCCCGGACGTGTCCGACCGCCTCGAGATCCTGCGCGACGAGGCGTGGTTTGTCTCAGACCGCGCGTCGGCTGATCTGAAGCCCCAGGCCGTGGAACTCGCCCTGCGGCTCGACGAGCTTGTACACGCGGCGACGGCAGACAGCGGGAACGCTTCGCACCGCTGGTAGCTGCTCCCCCTCGTTGATACGGCCACGTTCCGCGGCTGCAAACCGTCACTCGGCGTTGTCTTTCGGCCCCACTGTCATGGCTCGTCGATAGCGATTGGACACCGCCTCCTCGCCTGGGGGCTCGCTCCCACGATCCCGGACTTCCCTGCTCGCATTGTCATCTGGATCCGCCGAGATCGCCAGCCCGCGACATACGGGCTGGGAGGAGATCGCTCCCACGATGTACGGCATCCCTGCCCACCACCCATCATGGGCCGGTTCACGCAGGCCTGCCGTGGTCAACATCATGGAAGCACATCCAATCTCGCCCCAGGAGTGGAGAACAGACACGAATGCTGTCTCACGTCATCCTGACCGCCAGGGCGACACCCCGATGCCCGACTGCCGACGCCCGACTGCCGACTCGCGGACCCCGCGTTGGCTCCATCCTGCTCTCGAATCCGCGGCCCTGTAAATACCCATTTGGCCGGCATCGGGACGGCCAATCGTGTCGTTGCCGGTGCGTTTGGCGACACACGTTTGGCACACGTCGGTGGAGATCTGTGACACGTTCGAGGGGCATCATCGATGTCGTGAGTGGTGACGAATCAGGGGATGATGTTCGGGGGCGTTGGGTGGCACCCCACTCTTTGACGCATGGCGTGTGCATGGTGTTGTGCGCCGAGCACCGAGCGACGAGTTCCAGTGTCTGCGCGAGGGGCACGTGTTCGCGAATGAACTCTCGGGGATGAGGCGGGTAGCCGGGGTCCTTGCGACTTGCCACCGGTCGGCGCTCACCACGCACCTGCGTCGCATCGGGCAGCGTCGGGCGATGATGAGGGCGCGTGGCGGATCCTCTTCGTGGCCGTGGCTTCGTGCCGAGGCACAGCGACGGTTCGCGGCGGGTGAGTCACCTCGCCGCGGCATCCACGACCCGGGTGCTTCATATGTGGCGGTGGTGCCATCGTCTCGTCGGTACCGACGATGCGCCGGTGGTTCACCGACGCCCTGTGGCCGGCGCGCCCCGCATCCGCCGACGAGGTCACCCCAAGGGCCCGGGCGGCAACCCCACCCTGTTCGGCGGGTGACCACCGTGATTGGAGGAGTACTCGCGTCGGGAGCTGCGTCCCTGACGGGGGAACGGGCGTGGCCGCCCGCCCATGGCGTATGGGGATGCGACTCGTCGAGTCCCATCTCCATCTCCTGCGGGTTTGGCACTCGCCAGATCATCAACGTACTTGTGGGATAGGACACTGGTATCTGGGCTGGCCCTCGTCGACGCGTGCTGCAATACTCGCCGGGCGGTGTCTCGGAATCCGCCCAGTCCGGGCGTGGCGCAGTCGCACGTTCCATGCCGCGCGTCCCTTGACCGGGGTCCTGGTCCCACCCACCGGGGCCCCGGACCGTGTTCCTCGCCTGAGGGACCACGCAGAAACGTACTGCACCGTATTGCTCGGTTTTCGCTCGCCGTCCGGCAAGGTCGTTTTCATGACACGAACCCTTACCTGCGGCCCTCGGCCTCGTCCATCGCGACGTTGGCGAGCCGGTCGGCCTCGGCATTGCCCGCCCGGCGGACATGCTCGAACGTGACCGAATCGAATGCGCGGGCGAGCGCGCGGGCTTCGAGATGCAACGCGCGGAGCCCTTCGGCGCGTACGCGCCACGCGCCCTTCATCTGCTCGATGACGAGTTTGGAGTCACCGAACACTTTGAGCTGCCGGACGCCCAGCTCGCTCGCGCGGCGCATACCTGCGATCACGCCCTGATACTCGGCGACATTGTTGGTCGCGGTGCCGATGGTGTCGCCGTCGGCGGCAAGCGCCTGGCCGTCAGGTCGCTCCAATACGTAGCCGTACCCTGCGGGCCCGGGGTTGCCGCGCGAGCCGCCATCGAAGTAGAGGACTGCGTCGTCCTTGAGCACGAACAGCGATTGCTGATCGCTCATCGACGAGCCCTCTGGTTGGACCGGGCGGTCATCTGCCCACGATCCTACGGGTCTGGAGGCGTCGCGTCCCTCTGCCAGACGGCCCGGTCCTCCTGCGCGAGCCGCTGCACCACCACGTCGGCGAGCACCGCATCCGGGTCGATCCGTGAGCTGCCATCCGACGCACTGCAGGCAAGTCCCCGGGCCTGCAGTGCCTGCACGGCGCTCGCGAGCGATCGCGCGCGCCGGCCGGGCGAGCGCAGGCCACGTACGGTCGGACGGCCTTCCCGCCGCGCCCGTTCGTGCGTCGCGGCCAATACCTCGAGCATGTGACGTGACGCAATCGTCGTGCAGCCAGACGCGGCCGCCGCCGTCAGCTCGCGCGCGAGCACTTGGCCGACGGTGATCGGTGTGCTGCGGCGCAGAAGATCTGACATCACCAACGCGAACGGCGCGGCGCCGGTGGTGACCGGCGATCCGACATTGACGGCCACCGTCCCCCGTCCGTGTCGTAGCGGGTCGTACGCAATCCCGATCGGCAGGATCGACGTCGGCGCACCGCGCCTGATGATCAGGTCCAGGACATCCCCCACCGGGCCGATCCCGCCCTCGGGCGACACGCGGCCCTCGGGAAAGAGCAGCAGCGGCTCGCCGTGACGGACCAGGTCGATGAGCCTCCGCAGGTCGCTTGCGGCACGAGCCACGTGAGCGCGCCAGACTTCGCCGCCGCGCGGACCACCGAGATCGTCGACCGTGATGTCCCGCCACAGGTCGCGGGCAAACGCAGCGTCACGCACCTGCCCGACGGTCTGCGGCGGAGGTCGCCCGGCAATGGCTGCCCGTTGTGCCAGGCCGGTCACGATCTGCGGGGTCAGCACCTCCGCCAACGCCACGTCGGGAGAAATGCCGTCGAGCGCCTGGCTCAGCTTGAGTCCGACCGGACGGCGGATGGGATGCGCACGCACCCGCGGCAGCCAAGGACCGGGCGTCAGCGACCATGCCATCTGCGCCAGCGGGCGCGGCAGATGGAGCCCGGCGCTCATGACCCCCGGAACGAACAAGTCGTCGCGTGCGGCGAAGTGCAGGCGCGCCCCGCTGCGACGCAACATGCCGCCGCGGATCGTCAGAAGGCCCCCGATCAACGGCACGTCGGTCTCGGCCCGATGGCTGGCGACCCACAGTTGCCCACGGTCCACCTGCGGTATGGGCCCTCCCAGTACCTGGACGTCGAACCGGGTCCGTGTCACCGCCCACATCCCCACCCCGACGATGTCGTACAGCCACTCCCACGGACGGAGATCGGGGCGGGCCCCTGAGGGGCGTTGCGACGATCGGGGCATCACCCCTGATTCTCCCTCACCCGCGCGACACGCTCGCGATACGCTTACCCGGATGGGGCTGTTTGCAGATTGGTTGCGGCCGGAGATCGGATCGCGCATCGTCCAGGTGCGCACCCACGGACCGTTCGTCGTCCAACGTCGAGATGATCTGGGGCTCGGCGGAGCCCGCTCGACACGTCACCGTGGCGCGACCACGACGACGTTCACCGTCCTCGACTACGCCGAGCGATCCGAGATCGGCCTGCCAAGCTTCGTCATCCACCTGCGCGACGATCGCACCGGCATGCGCTACATCGTCGACACCGGTCTGTGTGGACCGGGCCTTCCCCCGGATATCTTCCGGCTCGTCGTCGCGACCAATCCGGCGGGATGAGCGAGTCAGGCTCCGGCGGGCAGCAGGTCCGCGCCGAGGGCATCTGCGCCGTCGGCCAACCGCAAGGCTTGCAGGCGCTCCCACGCGGCGGCCTCGGCGCGCTCGTACTCGTCGATCGCGTAGAGGTGGGCGTTGCGGGACACCGCCAAGTAGTCGGACATTGCGCGTTCGATGGTGATGGAGTCGGCGGCCATGATGGGGACCTTTCGTGCGGGCGGTGTGACGCGTCGAACTGCGTCGTCTGCAATCAAGGTAGCGCAGCCGAAGGCGGATACGCCCAGGGGGCCGTTCCGAGATGTCACGCATGGCACGACGCAGGTTCCGGACGATCACTACGCTAGCCGGATGGGAGCGTTCACCGGTGTCGATTACTTCGACATGGACAGCCTGCTGACCGACGAGGAACGACTTGTGCGCGACACGGTCCGCGCGTTCGTCGACAGCGAGGTCATGCCGATCATCGAACTGGCCAACCGCGAGGGCCGGTTCCCACGCGAGGTCGTGCCGGGACTCGCCGAACTGGGGCTCCTCGGTGCGAACCTGACGGGATACGGGCTCCCAGGCCTGGGCGCGGTGGCGTATGGACTGGTCATGCAGGAACTGGAGCGGGGCGACAGCGCGTTGCGCTCGTTCGTCTCGGTACAAGGCGCGCTGACGATGTACGCGATCCACCGCTTCGGCTCGGACGAACAGAAGGAACGCTGGCTGCCGCCGCTCGGCCGCGGCGAGGCGATCGGCTGCTTCGGCCTGACCGAGCCGGATTTCGGCTCGAACCCCGGCGGCATGTTGACGCGGGCCACGCGTGACGGCGACGACTGGATCGTGTCGGGCACCAAGCGGTGGATCACCAGCGGGTCGATCGCCGACGTTGCAGTCGTGTGGGCGCGTGTCGACGACGGCATCGGCGGATTCCTCGTCGAGCGCGGTACGCCGGGCTTCACGGCATCCGACATGCCCGGCAAGTGGAGCTTGCGCGCATCGGTCACCAGCGAGCTGTATCTGGCGGACGTGCGCCTGCCGAACGCCGCCCGCCTACCGCTCGCCGAGGGGCTCAAATCCCCGCTGGCGTGCCTGACGCAGGCTCGGTATGGCATCTCGTGGGGGGTGATCGGGGCGGCGATGGCGTGTTACGACACGGCGTTGCAGTACGCCACGACGCGCGTGCAGTTCGATCGACCGATCGCCGGATATCAGCTGGTGCAGGCCAAGCTCGCCGAGATGGTGACCGGCATCACAACGAGCCAGCTCCTGGCGCTGCAGCTCGGTCGGCTCAAAGATCGTGGCGAGATGCGTCCGCAGCAGGTCTCGATGGCGAAGCGTCACAACGTGGCGCACGCGCTGTGGACGGCACGAGCCGCGCGCGATGTGCTCGGCGCGAACGGCGTCGTCGACGAGTACCCGGTGTTTCGGCACATGGCGAACCTGGAGTCGGTCATCACGTACGAGGGCACGCACGATATCCACACGTTGATCCTGGGCCATGACGTGACGGGCCTGGCCGCCTACAGCGGCTAGGTTCGGGCGGTGTCATCACCAACCCAACCGGTCGTGCCGTTGGACGAGGGAGACCTCGACCCTGACCCGTTCGTCCAGTTCTCGGCATGGCTCGACGGGGCGCGCGCGAGCGCAGTACATGAGCCCGAAGCAGTGGCGCTCGCGACTGCGACGCCGTCAGGCGTTCCGTCCGCGCGGATGGTCCTGCTGCGTGGATGGGGTCGGGACGGCTTCGTGTTCTTCTCGAACTACGAGAGCCGCAAGGCGAGTGAGCTTGAGGCAAATCCCCGCGCGGCGATCGTCGTCCACTGGGCGGCGATCGGCCGTCAGATCCGCATCGAGGGCCTCGTCGCGCGTACCACCGACGCAGCGTCCGATGCGTACTTCGCGTCGCGCCACCGCGGAAGCCAGATCGGCGCGTGGGCCTCCGCCCAGAGCCACCCGATCCCCAACCGCGCCGCGCTTGAGCGCGAGGTCACCGAACTGGCCGAGCGCTTCGGAGACGCCGCGGTGCCCAGGCCGGCCAACTGGGGCGGGTATCGCTTGACCCCATCGGCGTTCGAGTTCTGGCAGCACGCCGACAACCGCCTGCATGACCGGTTCCGCTACACCCCATCCGGACGCGCCTGGCACATGCAACGCCTCGCCCCGTAGCCCCCGGGGGAGCAGGGACGGAAGGTCGTGATGCGCTCCGCACCCACTGATGAACAAAGGGGTTCTCAGGTCTTTTGTGGCAGCGATGCCGGCGTGACCGCACGCACGCGGCGCGTGGATATGGGACGTCCTGAATCCCACTTCCTCATCTGACACTCTTTGTCGAACGTGCAACGACCCTCGCGCGGGGGATGTCAAGTCGGGCGGCACCCTGCGCACCGGGCGGCACGTAGGTACCATCCGTTGTCGTGGCACGCAGTGACGACTTCCCGACTGGGTTCCGCCAGCTTCCCGCCAGTGTGGATCACCTCCTGACGGAGCTGATGGGGGTGGGCCGCAGCGCGGCGACGCCCCGGGCGTTGACCGACGTCTACCTGACAGACGCGCCCCCGACGCTTAACGTCACCGTCGATATCGCGGGACTCGATCCACAGACGCTCGAGGTCATCGTGGACGGGGAGCTCCTGACGATCCGCGGTGGCAGACGGCGCCCCGCAGAGCCGGGTCGGCGCGTGTATCAGCACGTCGAGATCAACTGGGGACCGTTCGAGCGACACGTGCGCATCGAGACCCCGGTGGACCCCACCGCGACGACCGTCACCTACGACAGGGGTCTCCTGCAGATCGCACTCCCGCTGGCAGCAGCGCCGGTGGTCGCCCGGGTGTTGATCGGCGTCAGGATCCCGGGATGAGCGACGAACTCGAAATCCCGGTGACGGGAGAGTTTCCCAAGGAACTTCCGGTGCTTCCCCTCAAAGGAACGGTCGTGTTCCCCGGCGCGATGGCGCCCCTGTCGATCGGCGAGCAACGATCGATCCGCCTGATCGACGAGGTCGTCGACAGTGCGAGCCGAATGGTCGTGCTGGTCACCAGTCGCAACCCGGACGCCACCGAACCGGGGCCTGAGCTGTTGCACGACGTGGGCACCGTCGCGGTCGTGCAGAAGATGCTCAAGGTACCCGACGGCACCTTGCGCATCCTGGCCCAGGGAACCGACCGAGTGCGCGTCGGTCCGTACACCGCGACTGAGCCGTACCTGGTCGCTCAGATCGCGGCGATGCCGGAACTCGGGCAGACCAGTAAGAAGATCGAGGCGCTCGCGCGGAACATCCAGAGCATCTTCAGCCGCATCATCGACCTGGTGCCGTATCTGCCGGACGAACTCGAACTCGCCGTCGCGAACATCGACGACCCGTCGCTTCTGTCGTACATCGTCGCCGCGTCGATGCGCTTCTCGTCCGAAGAGAAGCAGGAGCTCCTGTCCGAACTCGACCTGGAGCAACGGCTGCGACGGATCACCGTTCTGCTCAATCGCGAGGCCGAGGTTCTGGAGTTGGGCGCGAAGATCCAGAACGAGGTTCAGTCAGACATGAATCGCGATCAGCGCGAGTACTACCTGCGCCAACAATTGCGAGCGATCCAGGAGGAGCTCGGCGAGACCGACGAGATGCAGGCCGAGATCAACGACCTGCGCATCCGGCTCGCGGAGGTCGACCCGCCCGAGGTGGTACGCAAGGCCGCGGACCGTGAGCTTGACCGCCTCAGCCGCCTGCCTGCGGCGGCCGCAGAGTACTCGGTCATCCGCACCTACATCGACTGGATCCTGGCGCTGCCCTGGGGCACGTACACCGAGGACAACTTGGACCTCAAACGTGCGCGTACGGTGCTGGACGACGACCACTACGACATCGAGCAGGTCAAGGACCGCATCATCGAGTATCTGGCGGTCGCAAAGCTCAAGCGCGACGTCTCAGGACCGATCCTCTGCTTCGTGGGTCCCCCCGGGGTCGGCAAGACGTCGCTCGGCCAGTCGATCGCCCGAGCTCTCGGGCGGAAGTTCGCGCGGATGTCGGCCGGTGGGGTGCGCGACGAGGCCGAGATCCGCGGCCACCGGCGCACCTACATTGGGGCGATGCCCGGAACCCTGGTCAGAGCCATCCGCGACGCGGAGTCAATGAACCCGGTGGTCATGATCGACGAGATCGACAAGATGGGCTCCGACGTGCGCGGCGATCCGGCCTCCGCGATGTTGGAAGTACTCGACCCGGCCCAACACCATGCATTCCGTGACCACTATCTGGATCTGCCGCTCGACCTGAGTCGAATGTTGTTCATCTGTACCGCGAACGTCCTCGACACGATCCCACCGGCGCTTCGCGACCGTATGGAGATCATCCGACTCGCGGGCTATACGGACGAGGAGAAGCTCCACATCGCCCGCCGTTACCTCGTCCCACGGCAGTTCGAAGCCAACGGGCTGACGGGCAAGCAGATCCGTATCGGCGACCCGGGCATCCGAACGATCGTCTCCGAGTACACCCGCGAGGCCGGCGTACGCGGGCTCGAGCGTCAGATCGGCGCTGTCGTCCGTAAAATCGCCCGCCGCGTGGCAGAGGGTGATCTGCGACGCGTGTCGGTCGGGCGCGACACGGTGCGCGAGCTGTTGGGGCCTGAGCGGGTCCACTACGAGGTCAAGCGCCGCACCCGCGAGGCGGGCGTCGCGACCGGCCTGGCGGTCACGGGCGCCGGCGGCGAGATCCTGTTTGTCGAGGCGCAGGTCATGCCCGGTTCGGGTCGGCTGGTGGTGACCGGTCAGATCGGAGACGTCATGCGCGAATCCGCGCAAGCCGCGGTCTCGTACGTCCGGGCGCACGAGCACGAACTCGGACTCGACCTGGCAGATGACTTCTTCCAGAAGCGTGACCTGCACCTGCACATCCCCGCCGGGGCGGTACCGAAGGACGGTCCCTCGGCGGGCGTGACGCTCACCACGGCGCTGGTATCGGCCATCTCGGGACGCCCGGTCGACCCGAACGTCGCGATGACCGGTGAGATCACCCTGACCGGCCTGGTCCTGCCGATCGGCGGAGTCAAGGAGAAGGTGCTGGCTGCGCATCGCGCGGGCATCAGGACCGTGATCATCCCCAAGCTCAACGAAGCCCAGATGCTGGCGGACGTCTCCGACGAGCTCCGTACCAAGGTCCGCATCGTGCTGGCCGAGCGTTTGGAAGAGGTGTTGGACGCTGCGCTCCGCGGCCGGCGTCCCCGGCGCCCCGCCCCCGTGGTGTCGTAGCACGACCCGCCCGTCTCTGCAGCAGGCCAAGCCCACGTTCGTGGACCGCCGCGCCGTGCCCGGTGCCCAGCCGACGTGGGACGACAATCCCGCCCGAAATAGCCACTTGGCCGTGTCGGCCACGGCCAATCGTTACAGACCACGCACAGAACCCGCGTGACACGGCGCGCGGGCGACGTGGCTAACGTGGGCGATGCTGTCCTGAAAAGGTTCCGCTACTCGCGATCGATCTGAAGGTCGCCCCCGACGGCCCAGTTTTCTTTGGCGACGTCGGTGATCACGATTCGTACGCTTGCAGGATCGCAGCCCAGGGTCGATGCGAACACCTCGGTCAACTCGCGCGCCAATCTGCGCTTCTGGTCGACGGACCGCCCCTCGAACATTTCGATTCGCACGATCGGCATGATCGGATCATGCCACGGGGGCTCGGCGGCGCCATCACGACCGGATGCGAAGATGCACCGCGATGCCGCCTGCTGACCGCACCTCCTCCTTCGGGGCCGCTTCGCGATGACAGACGACGTTCAGCGACCAGCATCCGAAACGGACGACGGTTCAGATGGTCTCTCGCGCTTCATCTCCGATCGGCGGCGGCTTACGTTGTCCCTCGTGGTGGGCGCACTGCTGGCCACCGGCGTCGTGCTGCTCTTGGGCAAGGCGTCGGGGTTCGCAAAGTTCGTCGATCGGCTCCGCGAGGCCCACGCCGGCTGGCTGATTGCCGGGGTCGCAGTCCAGATCATGTCGATCCTCTCGTACATACTGGCGTTTCGGACGATCACCGTCCGCGGACACGGCAGGCCGCTGCCACTGGTGCCGACCGGCCAGATCGTCCTTGCGGGACTCGGCGCCACCCGTCTGCTCGCGGCAGCGGGGGCGGGCGGGCTTGCCGTCAACTACTGGGGGCTGCGGCGCGCCGGCATCGGCGTCCGAGAATCCGTCGCGCGGGTGTTGACCCTCAACACGGTGCTCTACGTGATATTCGGCAGCATCGGCATGACGACGGCCGCGGTCCTGTGGGCGCGGGGAGACGCACCCGCGGCCCTGGCACTTCCGTGGCTCATCATCATCGGCGGCTGCATGATCGCGGCGACGTTCGTCTCGTCTCCGCGCCGCATTGCCCGCCTGTCGCACAGTTCGCGCGCCGATCCGGACGCCGGCCGCTTGAGCACGACGGTCCGCAAGGGCTTCGCGACCGCGGTCGTCGCCCTCGGCAGGACGCGCGTGATTGTGGCAGCACCCGGACGGCACGTCGCAATCCTCGTCGGCGCCGCCGGGTATTGGGTGACGGACATCGCGTGCCTTGCCATCGGCCTGAGGGCATTCGACGTACACGCCGACCTGGGCGTGGTCGTGTTGGCGTACGCGACGGGATACGTGGCGAACATCCTGCCGCTGCCGACAGGCGGTGTCGGAGGCATTGACGCCGCCATGACGTTTGCGTTGAACCTACTGGGCGTCCCCTTGGAGGACGCGCTGGCCGGAGTCGTCGCCTACCGCTTCGTGGGCTTCTGGCTCCCGACGATCCCCGGCGTGTGGGCGCTCATCCGTCTTCCCCGCCTTGGCCGGACGTTGGAAGCCACACGCACGTAGGGCTTGCCTCAAGGACCGAGATATCGTGGTCGTTGGGGTCCGCGCACAAGTAACTGCTGTGCCGGATGGCGAGCGAAAACTCAAAGGCACGGCCGTGTCGCCGAGCCTCGTTGCTACTGGTGGTAACGGCGATCGCGGCGACGCCGCATGGCGACGATTTGCAGCCGCCAAACGGTGCAGACGTTTCTGCGTGGTCCCTTAAGCCCCGTGAGGCTCGATCAGTTCGGCACGACGGCGACGGCCGGGTTGCGCAAGACACAGTCGGCACCTTTACGCACGACGTCTGCGGCAACGACGACCTGGTCGTTGAGCGTCGCGACGGTGCCATCGGATCCACGCACCCTAAGGCTCGTCGGGGTGAACCCCGCCTCCGGTCGCTCGAGTTGATCGGGCCCCGTGCCCAGGGTGAACTCGACGGAGGCTCGGACGCCGGCACCTCCGCGGCGGGAGAAGATGTCGATCGCGGCACGATCCGTCAGGCTGATGCGCTCCGGCAGACGAAGAAAGCCACGAAGCTCGACCCGGTCGCCGTCATCGGCCGCACAGACCGTTGCGACCGCAACCGGTTTTGGCACGTCGTCGCCGCCGCCACATCCCGTCGCCCACGCGGCAGCGCCGAGCGCGACGAGAAGCGCCGGACAGAGCCGTCGGCTAGACGAGCGTGACCTCGACTGCTTGCGGACCGCGGTCGCCGTCTTGGGATTCAAACGTAACCTTCTGACCCTGATCGAGGCTGCGATACCCGTTCATCTGGATCTGCGAATGGTGGACGAAGAGGTCTCGACCGCCATCGTCAGGGGTGATGAACCCGAACCCCTTCTCCGCCGAGAACCATTTCACAACGCCTTCAGGCACCTCACCACCTCTTTCGGAGCGACACAGACCAGGGGAGCGGGTCGATGCAGCGACCTCATCCTCCCGACACACCACAATCGGAGCCGCCGTCGCGGCCCGGTGATCGTACCGGATCACGTGCAAAGTGAGTCGTTCGCAGCGATCGTGGTCGGGGTTACGCCGACCCGTCCCGGAGGCGCGTCAGCAGCACCGAGCACGGGGCATGCCGCACCAGATACCCGGCGAAGCTGCCAAGAAGGACGCGTTCGACGAGCCCGCGGTGCGACGCGGCAGCGATCAGATCGACCTCATGGTCTGCGGCCCACTCGCACACCGCCGCCGGCGGGTACCCGTCGAGGAGTACGCCTTCGCCTTCCGGCACGTCGGCTGCGATGGTTTCGAGCCATTCGCGGGCAGCAGACTCGATATCCGCGGGGTCAGGCGCCCACGCGCCGGCCTCGCCGGTGTAGAGCAGGGGCCAGGGCGCAACGTGGACGATGCTGAGCCGACCCGGGCCGACCGCGGCCCGAAGGGCGCGCGCTTCGATAAGTGTGGCCGAGGACGCATCAGATCGATCGATGCAGACGGCGATGTGTCGATAAGGGCTGTCGCTCACGTTCGCTCCCATCTCAAGACGATGGACTGGGGATTGCAGCCGACGTTCGGCTGACCCGTCCTGTATCGCTCAATCTTGCCTGATTGCAGCCGGGACCTCGGCGATGGCGACGGCTGGGAGCGCAGACCGGTCAACCGTCGGCGCGCGACGCATCGGCGGCGCCCACGGTGTGGTCCATCAGTTCCTGCCGGCCGTGTACGGAGCGGCGGCGCAGGATGCCGTGGTCGTCGACCGTGTACTGGCCGACCCGAAGCAGGGGTGGTGAGTAGCAGTGGATCGACACGGCCGGGCTGCCCTCGCCCCACGCCGCGGAATGGATGTATCCGGCGGGTCCGCGCCGGACGTCGCCGGGACGCAGCTCAAGGCGCGTCGCCCCGGTCGGCAGGAGCATCTGCCGCTCGACCATCATCCCCTGACCGACGGCGATGCCGACACGGGACAGATCGTGGTCGTGGAAACCGGTTCCCTGACCGCGCATCCAGGACAGCGCCCATACGTCGAGCCGGTGATCCTCGTACATCAGCCGGTACCGGCGACGCGTCTGGTCGGCGACCGCCAGTCGCTCCCACAACTGTCGCAGGCGCGCGACGCCATCTGCCAGCGCACCGAGCTCTTCCAGATCCAGGTCTCGGGCGTGGGTGGGTACGAGCTCCGCCACCGCGGACACCACGGATTGGGGTGGGGCGATCACGTCGAACCACTGTTGAGGTTCAAGCCCGGCGCCGGCGCGAAATGCCGGGGCGCCAAGGAGAGCTGGATGTTTGGCGCTGCCCGCGGACACTCGACGAAGGATACCGCGGGGTACGCCACGGGTGCCAGGCCTGCACCCCGCGTGGCGCGCGATGGTCACTTGGACACTCGGGTTTGCTTCGGACATAGCCGTCCTGCTTATCGTACTTCCAGCCGCCGGGGGCGAGCCCCGCTCCGGGCCGTTTCGCTCGCCGTCTCGACGCAGGACTCGAGCCCTGATTCCCTACGCCGCCGGAGGCCAACGCTCCTCGGGTTTCGGCTGGACCTGCCCGTGGGTCATTATCCGCTGGCGGCTCGGGTCCATCGCCTCAAGCGGTCGCACCGCCGGAGCGCGCCACAGCTCGAAGCTCTGACAGGCGGCGTCCGGGTCGTCGCGGTTTTGGTGGACCGCCTCAGCCAGCGCCTGCGCATCACCCAGGCCGATACCCGAACTCGCCCCGGTCTCGGGACCGAAGAAATGGGCAGAGTCGCCGATCAGGATCAACCCCGGGATCCACCACCTGGGAGTGTTGAGGAGTTGCGGCTCGCCGTAGCGGACCTGGTCCAGTGATTCGAGGCCCTGGATGCCCTCCTCGCACTCGGGAAGGAGCTCGAGGAACATCTTCTTGATCGCGTCGACGCCCGGAGCCACCGCGGCCTCGCGACCGACCTTGTCGATGGTGCGCCAGCCGGCGGTCCCCTCGGGCCAAGCAAGCATCCCGATGTGACCCCCGTCGCTGAAGTACCGCATCGCAAACGATGTCGTGTTGAGGGTCGGGGCCATCCACTGGATGGTGCCATCCGGGATCGGGTCGATCTTGGCATCGAGCCCGGCCATGCCGCGCACGGGAGAGTTCATGCCGTCACACGCGACCACCAGGTCGGCTGCGACCTCACGACGCCCCTCGGGCCCTTCGACCACCACGCCGACGACGCGATCGTCGTCGCCCCGGATCAGGTCGACGACGGAGTGCTCGTACTCGACCGGCAGGTCACGGGCGAGCAGGTGCAAGACCTCACCTACGTTGACCGCGATCGCGACGGCGCTCCCGTCCGGGCGCGGGGCGATGTCCCAACCGGAGGCGCGGATTTGGTGCAGCACACCGAGTTCCTCGAAGGGCGGGTACCCCTGGTAGCCCAGCATGTAGCCGCGGGGAATGAACGCCCCTTCGGCCATGCGCTCGAACACCAAAGGCTCGAATCCGCGCAGCCGAAGCAACCGCGCCAACATCAGCCCCACCATCCCGCCACCTGCGATTGCGACTCTCATCATGCGTCAAGGTTAGACAAACGCACCGCAGTCCGGCCTGACCGAGGTCTGCCACGATGGCGACCGTGCCCCGCGTCGTCTGCCTTTCCGACACCCATGGATTCCACGATTCGCTCGCCGTTCCGGAGGGCGATGTGCTGATCCACGCCGGCGATCTGTCGATGAGGGGGCGCGAGGCCGAGGTGCAGGCGTTCGCCGCCTGGTTCGGTGCGCTGCCCCATCCGCACAAGATCGTGATCGCCGGCAACCACGACTGGCTGTTTGCACGTGCGCCTGCTCGCGGTCGGGAACTCCTTCGCGATGTGACGTACCTGTGCGACGAAGGGACGCAGGTTGCGGGGCTCCACGTGTGGGGCAGCCCGTGGCAGCCGTGGTTCTACGATTGGGCGTTCAACCTGCCGCGCGGGCAGGCGCTTCGCGACAAGTGGGACCTGATCCCCCACGACACGGACGTCTTGATCACGCATGGCCCACCGTTTGGTTTCCTGGACGGTGCGGCGCGACCGGCGAGCGGCTGGTCCGACGAACACGGCGTCGCGGTGGAGCACGTGGGCTGCGAGGAGCTGCGCGTGGCGCTCGACCGCGTCCGACCGCGGCTCCACGTGTTCGGCCACATCCACGAGGGCTACGGCCGCGGCCAATTGGCCGACACGATCCTGGTCAACGCGTCCAACTGCGACGAGGACTACCGGCCGGTCAACGCGCCCGTCGTGATCGACCTGCCGTGACCGTCGGCGCGGTCAACGCCCTGCTCTTCGTCTACGGGACGCTCCTCTCGACGGTCGACCACCCGATGGCACGGCGCCTGGGGCGCGACGCCGAGCTGGTCAGCGCCGCGACGTTCACCGGCCGCATCTACCGCGTCGCTTGGTACCCGGGGCTCGTCGACGCCGAGGCGCCTGACGTCGTCCACGGCGAGCTCCACCGCCTCCGCGACCCCAGGCGCGCGCTGGTGTGGCTCGACGAGTTCGAAGGCGTCACCCACGGAGCCACGAGCGTCACAGTCCCCGACGACTACGACCGCGCCGAACGCCCAGTCCAGACTGCGACTGGGACCAGGGTGGCGTGGACCTACCTCTACCGCCGCGACGTGTCCGACCTGACACGCGTCGACGACGGACGCTGGGTCGGGTAGCCGGCATCCGACATCCCGCTCATGATGACTTCGTGCGGGTGCGTGAGGAGGAGGGCTGCAGTGACCGGCGGACCATCAGCATTTCCGGATATAGGAGCATCTGTGAGGTGAAGCCTGTTTCGGGAAGGCGTGTCCCGCGTCGCCGAGAGATGTTGGCTCGCGCGTGGTGCGCCGACGGGCGGGCGTCGCTCACGTCAGACCCCCAGGGCGACTCGGATCTGGGCAAGGGCGGCTTGCTCGTCGGCGCTGACGAGTTCTCCGCCGATGCCGAGCATGCCGCCTTCCTTTGCCGCGTTCGCGACGCGCTCGCTGATGCTGTAGAGCCATATCTTGAACGCCGCGGCCTCGTCCGGGGCCTTCGCCTCGACGACGCTCACCGCCTCTGTCATCGATTCGATCGCCGAGTCCAGGGTCTGGTCTTTGGGTTGACGGGAGATGCCAATCTCCTTCATCGACGGGCGGTCGGAGGTGATGTCGGCGACCAGTTCGTCCACCAAACCCCCGGTGCCGTCACCTCCGCGCATGACGCTCGCAAGGGCGCCGCCCTCCTTCGCCGCAGCGACCAGACCGCCCGGGTCCGCCGAGACGATCGCCAGCGCCGCCTGAAAAGGCGCTTTGACGACGGTCTGCCAGTCGTCGGTGCCGAGCTGCTCTTCGAACGCCACAGTCCAACTCCTCCGGGTCGGAACACCGTTCTTTGAGCTTGCCTCACCGCGGTCGCCGACGCAACCGCGAGGCAGCTCGGCTACTCCAAGCTTTTCGCGTCGATCACCTGGTCGGCGGGCGGCGCCGTGACGGTGACGTCAGCGTTCCAGTCGCTCATCGTGACGACACCCGGGCCCGATGCGGGTTCGATGCGCAGCGGGTAGGGCTCACCTCGGTCGGCGACGTAGAGGACGCCGCCGTCCTTGGCGTCGTTGTCCTTGAGCCCGACTGTCGGGACGCCGTCAACGGGCTTGCCGTCCACGCGGCTGATCTTGCCGTCCGGGCTCAGCACGCCTTTCTCGAACTCCACCAGATCGAGCAGTCCCACGAAGTTGTCGAAGCCGGGGGTCGTGATCGACGCCTTGATGTAGCGACCGGCGATCAGCTTGACGAGTTGCGCGTTGCCCTGGGCGACGGTGTTGGCGAGCGTCTTGGCGTCGGCCTTGAAGTAGATGTCGTTGCCGAGTCGCACCAGGTCGATGCGCCCGCCGTCCAGCGTGAGCGTGCCCGAGCCGCGCGCGACGCCTGTCAGCTTGAGGTCGATCACAATCGACTGCCCCTGCTGGGAGATCTCACCCATGACCCGTACGGACTTGGCCGATTGCGCCGCCGCCTTCGTCTTGGCGAGCACCTGGTCGGCGGTGAGCCCCGCGAGCTTCGACATCGCCGCTGTGGAGGAGGTCGGCGCGGCGGGGCCCGGCTCAGGGTCGCTCCCCCCGCAGCCCGCGAGCGCACCCGCACCGAGCGCCGTGCTCAGGATCAACGCGGTCCCACGCCGCCTGGCCACGCTCCGCGTACTTGTCATGAGTCGACCCATCGTCATCCTCCGTCCCCGCATTCCAGCTCAACCGTAGCGGTGCCTGGCGGATGGATAAACCCCGACGTCTACACCGACCGCCGGATCAGCGGGCTCATCTTCCCGCGGGTCAGGAGCGCCGCCCCGCCTGCCGCGAGGAGCGGGAGACCCACCACGAGGGCCAGCAGGATCACCCACGGCGGACTAATGGCAATCGAAGTGGCCATGCTGCCATCGCCGGAGTCCAGGACGATGGCCGCAGGGATCAGGCCACCCGGGACCGCAAGCAGCGCACCGAGCCCCGCGACGAGCACGGCCTGCCACGCATTCTGACGCCGGCGATGGGCCGGGCCGGCTCCGACCGCGACGA
>JANMDV010000174.1:0-21275 GCA_031376485.1 Actinomycetota bacterium | reverse complement strand
GGCGGGCGCACCCCCTTCAGGCCGCGGGTTTTTCCAGCATCTGAAATACCGCCCTCGTCACAGGACGCCAGAAACGCAAAAGCTTGTCCTCGGTTTACAGGGCGTTCTGTCCCACGTAGGGTTCGTCGGCAATGAGCGGCATTCGGTCGGACGCCGAGTCGACGATAGGGCCTGCGACGGGCATGCAGGGAACTGCGCTGCGGGCCGTGATCGATGCCGGCCGCGAAGGGCCAAAAGATGTACTGACATCTGTCAGTCGCGCCCTTGAGGTGCTTGAGGCGGTCGCGGCGTCACCGCTTCCGCTGCCCGCAAAGGCCGTGGCACAACGACTCGAGATCAGCCTCGGCACCAGCTACCACGTGCTGCACACGCTGGAGCACGCCGGCTACGTCGTCCGAGTCGGACACGGCTGTTATGGCCTCGGCAGCAAGGTGGCCCGCCTCCATCGGCTCTTCTACGAGCAGTTCAACCTTGTACCCGCTGTGCGCCCGATGCTGGTCGAACTTGCGGAGCAGACGTGCGAAGACTGCTACCTCGCGGTGTTCCGAGGCGGCGAGATGATCATCGTCGACATCGCCGAAGGTCCGGACGAGGCACTGCACCTGCCGGGTGTTGACGTCGGGTTCTCGCGTGTGGCACACACCACCGCCCTCGGCAAGGTGCTCCTGGCGGCCGCCCCGGAGCCGGTGCTCGTCGACTATCTGAGCGCACGGCGTCTCGAGCCCTTTACGCGCCGGACCCTGGTCGAGCGCCGGCACCTCAAACGCAACCTCGGCGTGGTGCGGGAACTCGGTATCGGCAAGGACCTGGAAGAGCTCTCCGACGGCTGCTGCTGCGTCGCCGTTCCCATCGTCGGTCCGCACGGAGACGCGCTGGCCTCCATCGGGCTCTCGTGCGGGTCAGAGCGTTGGCGGGTCGCCCACCAGGAGCTGACGTTGTTGGTCCAGGATGCAGGCGAGCGGGCGTCGATGGCCCTGGGCGGATACGCCGTGTCGATTCCGCAGGTCTGACGGCTCCGGACCGGAAAACGAACGTTCCGTCCGGCGTATCAACTCGGGCGTTCGCGAGTCGATATGGATGATGAGTCCATCCGATCGCGAGAGACCAATGAACCGCACCCCCGCGTTTCGCAGTGCCACCGCCGGCTTCGTCGTCGTCACCCTGGCGCTCCTCGCGTTGCACGCACTCTTGGCGTAGCGCGTCTGACCTGACACGCTCGGCGCGTGCGCGGCCGGATCTGGCTCATCCTCGCGATCGTCCTACTCGCGGCACCCGCGACGGCGACTGCGCATGCCTCGTTGCAGGGGGTGGGGACATCCCCCGGCGTTGGGATCCGCCTGAGCTTCTCGAGCCCTGTCGAGAGCGCATTCCTTCGTGTGACCGACCTCGATGATCGTCACTTGGCAGCCTCGGTCGACCCCGATGACGATCAGACGATCATCATCCGCTTGGCGCGAAATACTCGGCTCAACCTGAGCTGGCGGGCGCTCTCCCGCGACGGCCACGTCACCGAGGGTCGCCTCGAGGCGACAACACCAGAGGTGTTCGAGACACCACGGCGCAGTGTGGGGTCGATCGCGGCCGATGCGATTGTCTTCGCGTCCCTTCTGGGGTTGATCGGTCTCCTCGCTGTGCGGTTCGTCGTGGTCGCGCCGGCGTGGCGCACCGGCGGAACCCGACCGCCGGGGAGCTCTTCGACCGAACACTGGCAGCGGACCGTCGACCGGTCGCTTGGGCGTGGGCTGACCGCATGGTGGCGGACCTGGTGGAGCCTGGTGGCCGCCGCCGCCGCCGGTCTCGTGCTGGCGCCGATCGGCCTGCTGGCCGAACTCGATTCTTCGGACCTCGGCGCACTCGTGGGGACCCGGTGGGGGATCGCCTGGCTGGTCCAGGCGGCCGGCCTCGCGATCGCCGCCGCGGCCGCGTTGGCGCTCGGTCGGTCGTCCCATCGTGCCGAGCCGGACCCGCCGCGTGGATGGGGCTACGCGGCAGGGATCGCGCTCGGTGTCGCGGCAGCGGCGATCGCGTGGTCCGGCCACGCATCGTCCGGGACCGACGCGGCAATCGGCATTGGGATCGATGCGGTCCATCTCTGGGCCACGGGCATCTGGCTGGGCGGGCTCGCTGCCCTCCTGGCCATCGTGCCACATGCACAGCGAGGCTTGGAGGACGCCGACGCGACGCGCTTCAACGCGGCTGTGGTGGTGCGCTTCTCCGCGGTGGCCATCGTCTGCGTGGGAACCCTGGTCGTCACGGGCGTCTATCGAGCGATCGCCGAACTCACCAACGTGGATGACCTGATCGATACTGGTTACGGGCAGGGGCTCCTGGTCAAGCTCATCATCTTTGCGGCGCTTTTGATCGGCGGGGTGTACAACCGCTTGGTCCTCCATCCACGCCTCGAGCGTGCCGCCTTGGGGTTGCGCAGCACCGATGCAGGCGCCGGCCATGCCTTGCGGATCAGCGTGGCGGCCGAAATCGCGATCGCGGTTGTCTTGCTCGTCGTGGTCGGCGTGCTGGTCAATCTTCCGCCGCCATGATCTCGCGTGCCTGATGGGCGGCGCGCTGCAGCACGTCGTTCGGTACCGCGCCGCTCACCAGGACGCGTTGATCGAACACGAAGGCCGGGACTGCCGAGATGCCGTGTGACTGAGCCCATCTCGTCCACACATCGACCGGCTCGGCGAACGCACCCGAGATGACGGCGGCGCGTGCGGCCCCGGGATCGAGCCCGATGTCGGCGACACATGGACCCAACTCGTCCCATCCGGTGATGTCCCGTCCCTCCAGCCAGTAGGCGTCCATCAAGCGATCATGGAGTCGCTCGTGGGCCTCTGGACTCTGCGCCCGAGCCCATTCCGTCAGCTCGAGCGCGGTCCGGGTGTTGGGGACCCGCTCAGGATGGGGATTGAACGGCAGGCCGGCCTCTGCGGCCATCGTCTGCACGGCCGCCGCGAAGTGATCGCCGTAGTGCTCCACCAGTGTTGCCCGCAGGATGCCCTCAGGGGGGTACTCCGGGTGCAGGTGGTAGGGAAACCATTCGACGTGGGCGCCCAACTGGCGTCGCAGCCACTCCACACGCGCACGTGCGACGTGGCAGAAGGGTCAGAGGTAGTCGCTGAACACGACGATCTGAAACGGTGAATTCACGGTCATGAAACGATCTTACAACGTTGCAGCAACGACGGAAGGCGATGTTATGCAGGGAGTTTCCGGCGGGGGAGAGGGCCGAAGAAACCGGAGGGAGGAGCGACGGAAATGGAGGGAGGCAGGGAGGACTGGGGGGGTCTCCCCAAACGCGTTGCGATGACGAAGACTCCGCTACATGGACCCGAATCGACTCACCTGCGCGCCCGCGGCCAGGCGTCTGGCAATCCTCTCACTGCTTACGGTGTGCATTGCCGCAACATCGGCCTCGGCGGCGTTGCGCGTCTCCGTGCGACACGGCGATACGTTGGGCGCGATCGCTGCGCGCCACGGCGTCAGCGTGACCTCTCTGGCCGGGGTCAACGGCATCAGGAACGCCGATGTCCTGTCGGTCGGCCGGTCGTTGACCGTGCCGTCTGGCCTGCGGAGCAGGGGGCCGGACGCGACGTCCGGCACATACACGGTACGGCCGGGTGACACGCTGAGCGCGATCGCCGGGCGCTTCGGGGTCAGCATCGGGTCGATCGTGCGCCAGAACGGATTGGGCAGCGCTCACACGATCTTCGCCGGAGCGCGTCTTCGCATCGCGAGGGGCGGTGGCGTCACGCGACAGGCGACCCAAGTCGGAAACGGCAGCGGGTACACCGTGCAGAGCGGAGACACGCTGGGCGGAATCGCAGCCAAGTTCGGCACGAGCGCCGCGACCCTTGCGCGTACCAACGGCATCCGCAACCCCAACGTCGTCGCCGTCGGCACCCGGCTGCGGGTGCCGGGCACGTCGGGCGCAGCGTCGAGTGGTTCGCAGAAGCGGGTCACCGCCGCAGGGAACGGGTGGGGCAACCATCCGTCAAAGTCCACGGTCGCATCGCTCATGGCGGGTCGCGCCGCCCGCCACGGCGTCGACGTGGCCCTGGTGCGCGCCGTCGCATGGCAGGAAAGCGGTTGGTGGCAGGGCGCCCGCTCCAGTACCGGGGCCATCGGCGTCATGCAATTGATGCCCGGGACCGCCGCATGGATCGGTCAGGTCCTGCTGGGACGCTCGATCAACCCGTACGAGGTGTCGGACAACGTCGACGCCGGGGTCGCCTACCTGGCGTACCTGCAGCGACAGACCGGTTCGCGCCGTCTGGCGATCGCGTCGTACTACCAGGGGCTCGGATCGGTCACCACCCGGGGCCTGCTTCTCGAAACCGTGGCCTACGTCGGATCGGTCACATCTGTTCTGGGCAGGGTGTAGACCGGGCGATTGCCCGCGACGAACGCCGAGGTCCCCGTCTCGCGCAGGACGTGGTCGTCGTGGGTGCGCTCGAAGGTCCGAAGCCACCCGACCATCCACAGGTCTCCTGCGCCGACGCCGGCAGGCACACCGGCGATCACCGCGGCACTCTCCGGGGCGATCACGATCAGCACGCCCAGGACGATCGCCACGGGAGCCAACCCGACCAGGACCCGACGACGGGTCAGCGACGCCGGCTCCAGTACCGCCCCGGCCGGCGGGTGCCCGGCACGGGCGATCTCGCGTCGAATCCGGCCGTTGGGCCCGAATCGACCGCTGACGAGTGCGAGCACGACGGAGACGGCCGCGAACAACACAATCGCACGACCGGGATGGTCCGCGCGGAACGCCGCGACCAGAAGTGCCGCATCGCCGATGACGAGGTTCGCGACGGCGTTGGTTCGAAGCTCGTCGACGAGCCGAGCGAGGGGCTGCATGGACTGGGATACTCGCATACGTGATTCCGTTCCCCATCGATGCAGAGCTGGTGGGCGCGTCGCCCGCCGAGATTGGCGCCTTGGCGCGCGACGCCGAGGCTGCGGGGTTCGCGTGCCTGTGGGCACCGGAGCTGTATCGCTCCGCGACGATCCCGCTGGCGATTGCGGCGGCCGCGACCGAGCGCATCGAGATCGCGACCGGGATCGCGCTGGCGTTCACCCGGAGCCCGTTCGTGTTGGCCCTCGAGGCGTTGGACCTGGACGAGCTCTCCGGGGGCAGGATGGTGCTGGGCCTGGGGGCCGGGGTTCGGCGCCTTAACGAGCGCTGGCACGCCGTTTCGGCGTACGACCCGCCCGTGCCGCGGATGCGGGACCACATCGCGGCGTTTCGCGAGATCGTGTCGGCGCTCGCCGCAGGGCGTGACGCGCGCTCCGAAGGGCGCTATGTCGACATCCACGTCGCCGGATATCGCCGCAACGTCACGGCCACGCGCGAGCGCATACCGGTGTGGCTGGCCGCGGTCATGCCGGGAATGGCGCGCCTGGCGGGCGAGGTCGCCGACGGCTTTTTGGACCATCCCATCACTACTCCGGACTGGCTGCGCGAGCACCTGCTTCCACCGATCGAAGCCGGCGCGGAGCGCGCCGGGCGCGCGCGGCCCGAGGTGGCGGGCGGACTCGTGGTTGCCGCCAGTGCCGACGATCCCCAGGCGGCCCGACAGGCGGCGGCATGCACGGTGGGTTTCTATGCGACGGTCAAGACCTACGAGCCCCTCTTCCAGGCGCACGGCTTCGACGGTCGGCTCGGCGGGATCCGGCGCGCATTCATGGACGGGAGTGCGGCGCAACTGGCCGAAGCGGTCGGTGACGATATGACCGACCAGTTTGCGGCCGCGGGCACACCAGAGCAGGTTCGGAGCCGTGCCCTCGACTACACGGGCCTCGTGGATCGTCTCTGGGTGACGCCCCCACACCACCTACAGTCCCCCGAGCAGACGTCACGGTGGCAGCGTGGGATCTTGGAGAGCTTCCGGCGATCGTGAGTCGAGTGGTCCGAGCAGACGACGCGGCGCTCGACGAGTACCGACGCAAGCGAGACTTTGGGACGTCGCCCGAACCGGCGCCATCCCACGTGGAGAGAAATGGGGTCGCCCCCCGGTTTGTCATCCAGCGCCACGATGCACGGGCGCTTCACTTCGACCTGCGCTTGGAGGTCGACGGCGCGCTGGTTTCGTGGGCCGTGCCCAAAGGCGTGCCGTTGCGTGAAGGCGTCAAACGCCTGGCGATGCGGACCGAAGACCACCCACTGGCGTACCTGACGTTCGCGGGAGTCATCCCCGCCGGGGCCTACGGAGCCGGGAGGATGACGATCTGGGATCACGGATGGTTCGAACTGCTCGGCGCCAACGACTCCGAGTTCAAGATCGTGCTGCACGGCGCGATCGTCGACGGCGAGTATCACCTTGTGCGCACGGGTGGAGCGGCGGACCGGGAGGAGTGGCTCATCTTTCGCTCGACGCGTGGTGCCGCGGGTCCACCCGATCCGATGGAGCGGTTTCGGGACCTGCGTCCGATGATGGCGTCGTTATGGGACGGGGCGTTCGACGACCCCGGTTGGGCCTTCGAGGTCAAGTGGGACGGCTACCGTGCGCTCGCGTTCGTGGGTCCCGACGGTTCGCAGCTTCGCAGCCGTTCGGGGCGGGACATGACCGCTTCCTATCCGACGCTCGCCGATCTTCGCCGGACCACGCTTGCGCAGGAGGTGGTCCTGGACGGCGAGGTCGCTGTGCTGGACGACCAAGGCCGCGCGGTGTTCCAGGACCTGCAGACTCGACGTGGGGCGGTCACGTACGTGGTGTTCGACGTTCTCTACGTCGATGGGATGTGGCTGTTGGACGAGCCCTGGCACGAGCGTCGCGCGCGGCTTTCGGCCGTCATATCGCCGGACGGTTCACCGCTGGTCATCGCACCCGAGGACGTGCGCGGCGAGGGTCGGGCCCTATTCGGCGCGATCGCCACTCAGGGCGGTGAGGGCATCGTTGCCAAACGGATAGCAAGCGGGTATCAACCCGGTCGCAGAAGTCCCGACTGGCGCAAGATCAAGGTGCGTCACGAGCTTGAGGCCATCATCGGCGGATACGTCGAAGGGGAGGGTTCGCGGCGCGGTGGGATCGGTGCGTTGCTTGTGGGGCAGCAGTCAGACGACGGGCTCGCGTACGTCGGGCGGGTGGGGTCGGGGTTCACCGATGCCGGGTCTCGCGAGCTTCGCCGACGACTCGACCGGCTGACCACCGACGACTGTCCGTTTGCCCAGGTGCCGCCCGACAGCGCGTCTGCCCAGTGGGTTCGTCAAGAGATCGCATGCCGCGCCGCATACGGCGAATGGACCGACGACGGGCTCATGCGAGCGCCGGTATTCCTTGGCCTTGTCGAGGAGGAGCCGCCGGAGCGTCCGGCGCCCGTCCTCGATGTGACCCGCGGAGAGCTGCGCGTGCGCGACGGCGACCGCGAGGCCCGCCTGACCAACCTCGGCAAGACGTTCTGGCCCGCCGAGGCGATCACCAAAGGCGATCTGCTCGATCACTACGCGCGGTTGGCACCGGTGCTGGTGCCGCACCTGGCCGGACGTCCGATGGTCCTCAAACGCTACCCGAACGGGTGGGACCAGCCGTTCTTCTTCCAACACCAGATTCCCGACACGGCCCCGGAATGGCTCACCAGGGTGACCCTCGGGAAGGGCGACGAGGAGGTCACGTACGTCGTCGTCGATGACCCGCTTTCGCTCCTGTGGGTCGTCAACCTGGGGTGTATCGACCTGAACCCATGGCACGCGCGGGCCACGTCGGCCACCGAGGCCGACTCTGTGCTGTTCGATCTCGATCCGTCTGCGGGCGTGACGTTCGACGCGGTCATCGACGCCGCCCTGCTTGTCCGCGAAGAACTGCAGCGCGTCGGTCTTCGCGGATACCCCAAGACATCCGGTTCGCGGGGGATTCACGTGCTCGTCCCGATCGTGCCGGTGCCCCATGCGTCGGCCCGACTCTTTGCGCAGGTCATCGCTCAGCGGATGGTGGCCCGGCGACCCGAGCTGGTGACCGCCGAGACGCTCATCGCCCGCAGGGGACGCCGGATCTACGTTGACGCCAACCAAAATGGCTACGGCAAGACGATCGCGAGCGTGTACTCGGTCCGTGCAGTGCCGGGTGCCACCGTCTCGACCCCCCTGCTGTGGGACGAGATTGCCGCGGGCCTCGATGCCACCCGTCTGACGATGGGCGCGGTCGCGGCGCGCGTGAGCGATTCGGGCGACCTGTTTGCGGGTGTCCTGACCGACCGGCAGGACCTGACCGATGCGGTGGCGCGCTTCGGGCCCGTCTCATGAGGATCTCCGCCAGGATTGGGCTCCTGCTGTGCGCCGCCGCCGTTGCCGTGGCGGGCGGTTGCGGCGGTGACGAGACGGCGCTGCCGGGGCCGTCTCAGGTCACCGGACGGTTTGCCGGAAGCGTCGAGTCCGGCATTGGCGTCTCCGTGGATTTCGGCGCATACGACCCGACCACGCAGGCGGTGCGAGACGCGCTCGACACCCCAGCCGCCTGGTCGGTGGGGATCGTGAGCATCGTCAACCGCTCACGCGAGCTGCAGCCGATCCCGGCACTGTTCGCAACCCGGCCCGACGGGCGGGTTCAGCGGCTTGCGCGCGCCACCGTGATCCGTTCGTCGGAGACCGGCGACAAGCAGGAGCTGCCTGCGCCCGGCCCGTTCGTCCCTCAGCAGGGCGCAGTGTCAATCTACGTGGTCTTCCGAGGACGCCCGTCGGACATCCGGCGCCTCGAGATGCGCGTGGGGGTCGGTCCGATCGCGGAACTCACATCCCAGGAGGCGGCGGGCTTCCAGGGAGACGGCGGGTGATGTGACCGTTGTCCTGGTACCAGGCGAGCGTGCGGGCCAACGTATCCTCGAACGGCGTGTATGTCAGCCCGAGATCACGGGTCGCGCGCGTCCCGTCATACGCATGGCCGTGCAAAAGCGTGCGCATCATCTCGCGGCAGAACGGGGCACGTCGGCGGCGCAACCGAGCGATCGCACCGATGACGGTCGCGGTCGCCATCGCCGCCGGGGCCGGCATCACGCGCGGAACCCCTTGGATGCCGGCGACCCTTCCCATCACCTCGATCGCGTCGCGAACGGTCAGGGTGACGCCCGACACGAGGTAGCGCTCGCCTGCCACGCCATGTCGTTCGGCCAGCACGTGCGCCTCGACGCAATCGGCGATGTCGACGACGCTCATTTGCGAGTCGATAACCGTCTTGAGCGTGCCGTTGAGGTAGCCCAGGAGCAACTTGGCCGTCCCGCGGGTGCGACCCGGGCCCTGCACCGACGCCGGGTTGACGCTGACCAGCTCCACGCCGGCCGCAGTGGCGGCGGCGAACCCCTCGTGCTCGGCCTGCCACTTGGACCGCTCGTAGTGCGAGAGGAACGTGCCTCTGTGGGGAGAATCCTCCCGTCCGATCGTGCCCTTGGCCTCGCCGATGCTCGCCGCCGACGACGTCGCGACGATACGCCGCACGCCGGCAGCACCGGCCGTTCGGACGACATTGAGCATGCCGGTGACGTTCATCAGAAAGAGCTGCGCCGGGTCGGGCAGGCAGAACGCGTTGAGACCGGCGACGTGGTAGGCGACGTCACATCCCTCCATTGCGGCCCGCAGGCTCGCCGGGTCCAGGATGTCCCCGCGGACCGGTTCGGCTCCCACAGCGGCCAGACGCTCGGCCCCTGCGTCGCTTCGGGTCAGCGCGCGGACTGTGCGGCCGTCCGCCACCAAACGCGCGACGATGGGTCCGCCGACGAACCCTGTGCCGCCCGTCACCAAGACGGCGCCGCCGTCAGGCACGCGGGGCCGGAGGGGGCGTGGCAGCCGGTGTGCGTGGCGATTTCTTGCGAAGTTCGATGCGTGCCTCCTGGCCTGCCAGCAGGCGCCCAATGTTGGCCCGGTGGCGCACGATGACGAGCAGGGACATGGCGCCGGCCAGCACGAGGTACGGCCACGAGTAGCCGAACACGAACGCCAGGGGAGTGAACGCCGCAGCGGTCAGGATGCTTGCGAGCGACGTGATCCGCGCGATCACGACGATCAGAAGCCACAGTGGGAGGAGGCACAGGCCGACAATCGGGAAGAGGCCGATCATGACGCCACCTCCTGCGGCCACCCCCTTGCCGCCGCGGAACCGCAACCAGACCGGGAAGATCGCTCCGAGCATGACCGCGGCCCCGACAAAGATCGGCCACGGATCGTCGGTCAACCAGCGCCCGATGAGCGCGCCGGCCACGCCCTTGCCGATGTCGGCGGCCATTACGCCGACGCCCCAGGCGCGGCCCAGATTGCGAAAGGCGTTCGCCGCTCCGATGTTGCCGCTGCCGAGCGTGCGCAGGTCGACGCCCTTCAGTCGTCCGGCGAGCACGCCGAAGGGGATCGCGCCAAGCAAGTACGCGGCCAGCAAGGCGACGAGCTCGTTCACAGGCGCCCGAGTGTCTTTGAATCCGGGCGAGTACCCCCGAAGAGGCGGCGCCGGGCCATGATGAAGTAGTAGGCCCCGGAGAGGACGGTGAGAACGAGCGCGACGTAGAGCAGGATGTCCTCGACGATCACAGGCCCTCCCGGCGCGATGATCCAGCCCAGGGCCACGCTCTGGCCGACCATCTTCCACTTCCCGAGGCGGCTCGCGGGAATGATCAGGTCTTCGCTGGCTGCGACCAGGCGCAACCCGGTGACCGCGAACTCGCGACTGATGATGATCATCGACGCCCACGCGCTGATGTCGCCGGTGTCGATCAGCGCGACGAGCGCGGCACTGACCAGGAGCTTGTCGGCGAGACTGTCCAGGAACGTGCCGAGCACGGTCACCTGGCCGAGCGAACGAGCCATCTGACCGTCCACCCAATCGGTCAGAACCGCGGCGACCCACAGGGCGAACGCCCACCACCGACCACCCGGCAGGGCATCCTCGTCGATCAGGAGCAGCACCATGAGCCCCGGGATGGCAAGGATACGGCTCCACGTGACCGCGAGGGGCCCGTTCATTGCGGGGGAGGGCACCCAGCAATGATACGGGCAGCGGCCGAGTGCCGAAACCGGCTCTCGTAGAATGCCGCTCCGCCAAAAACGAAAATGAGAACACACACAGATGTCACGCCAGCGACTCACCGTCTTGATCGACGCCTTTGACCGGGCGATCACATCTCACCGGCTCGCCGAGGCGCAGGTCATCGTCGATCGGCTCGCCGCGGATGATCCGGACGATCCGATTGCGCCAGCCGTCGTGCTGCGGATGCGTGGCCAACTTGCGGCGGCCACGGGCATGTACGTCGATGCCACGAAATTGCTGGCGACGGCGGTCGCCCAGGCGCGCACGGTTGGACGCCTCGATCTGCTTGGCGGTGGGTGGCTCGCCGATCTGGGGAGCGCCCGTCAACGGGGAGGCGACATTGCCGGCGCACGAGTTGCGCTGCAGGAGGGCGTCACCCTGGCCGATCGCGTGCGTGGCGCGCACTGGGCAACGGTGCGCGTCATGCGGCTCCTTGCGTCGGTCCTGACGGCTCAGGGCGAGCACGTCGGCGCTTCCGAGGTGCTGGGCCGAGCTGTCACGGCCGCCGCAGGGAGCCGGCCCGTCGATCCCGATGTGACCGCCGCGGTGCGCCGTGAGTGGGCTGCGTCGCTCCAGGCATCCGGCCAGACCGACGCCGCACGGGCCGCCGGATCCGGTGGTGCGCCGCAGGCAGCGGGCGAGGGGACGCCGAACCATCCCGAGCCGACTCCCGAGGAGCGCGCCCGCGAGCTTGACGAGGCGATGGCGGAGCTCAACGGACTCGTCGGGCTGACGAACGTCAAGGCCGAGGTCGACCGGCTGGTGGACATCCTGGCGGTGCAGGCGCGCCGCCGGGCCGCCGGCAAGAAGGTCCCGGAGATGGGGCTGCACCTCGTGTTCGTCGGACCGCCGGGTACGGGCAAGACGACGGTTGCGCGGCTGATCGGCCGCATCTACCGTGGCCTGGGCGTATTGGACTCCGGGCACCTGGTGGAGACGGACCGAGCGGGGCTCGTGGCCGGATACGTCGGGCAGACCGCGATCAAAGTCGACGCGATCGTCCAGCAGGCCTTGGGCGGGGTCCTGTTCGTGGACGAGGCTTACACGCTCGGGGTCGGGGGTGACCAGGACTTCGGGCACGAGGCGATCGCCGCGCTCCTCAAGCGCATGGAGGACGAGCGTGAGCGGCTCGCGGCCATCCTGGCCGGGTATGACGCCCCGATGCAGCGGATGCTCGACAGCAACCCGGGCCTTCGCAGCCGCTTTCCGACGATCCTGCAGTTCTCCGCCTACGCGACGGATGAGCTGGCCGAGATCTTCCGGCGCCTCGCCGGCCAGTACGACTACAGGCTGTCGGCGGCAGCGGATACGCGCCTCGTCGAGGTCTGCGCGACGATGATCGCCAACCAGGGCCCGAACTTCGGCAACGCCCGCGAGGTGCGCAACCTGTTCGAAGACGCCGTCGCCGCGCACGCCCAACGGGCGGCCGACGACGCAGAGGTCGAGCTCTCCACGTTGGAGCCGCAGGACGTGATGTGGCCGCCGCCCGGCAGCCCCGAGGGCCTTTAGGAAGTGTCAATGAATAACTACTACGGGGGAGGGCGAGCGAAACGGCCCGGAGCGGGGCTCGCCCCCGGCGGCTGGAAATACGAACCGCAGGACGGCTATTTCCGAAGCAAAACCGAGCACTGCGGTGGTGGCGAGCCTCGCCGCTACTGGTGGTAACGGCGATCTCGCCAGTGCCGGAGTGCGACGGTTTGCAGCCGCCGAACGGTGAGGGAGTCATGACACAGGCCCTGAGAGGGTTCGTAGAAGAATAGTGCTGCGTCCAGATCGTGCGCGAAACCCGAGCCTGGCGACGGGTTGCGGCCGCCAGATCGCCGCAGTACTTCTTCTCCGGGCCCTTCAAGATCGAAGAAATAAGGGCTGTGCGGGATGGCGGAGTCAGTGACTTCTCCCCGGCCCTGAGGCATTCGCGGCGCCGTTGGCACACGGTGGCGCCGACTCCGGGGCCGCCGGCTCTGACGCGCGCGTCAGGAGATCTCGCGCGACTGAGAAGGGCGCGGCACGTTGATGTCGAACCAACTCCGCGATGCCACCAGACGCCCACACCCTCGCGGAGCGCCTCCGCCGTGACTACGAGACATTCAGTCCGGCGCAGCAGGCCCTTGCCCGCTATCTCGTGGACCACCTCGCCGAGTTGCCGCTGATGTCGGCACATGAGGTCGCCCACTCAGCCCACTGCAGCCCGGCGACCGTCGTGCGCTTCGCTCAGGCGCTCGGCTACGCCGGCTACCCGGAGCTTCAGCGCACCGTGCGTGCCGCACAACGTCCGGCACTCCCGCCACGACGCGCGGGTCAGCTCGGCCTGTTTGCCGGTGGGGACGGTCTCGAACACGTCTTCGCCGCGGATCACCTGGCGCTCGACGACGCGCTTGCGCGCCTGGGTCGCGACGGCATCGGCCCGTTGGCTGCGACGCTTGCGGGTCGGAGCCCACTGGTGCTGGCCGGTGAGGGTCACGCCCGCCCGGTGATCGCGCTCATCGAAGAACGTATCGAGCGCGCCGGACGGGCGGTGCTCGTCGTCGAGAGCCTTGAACCGCGGTACCGCGCCCGTCTCGGAGCGCTTGAGCGCACCGCCGCAGTGCTTGCCGTCGCGATCGGTCGCGAGACCGCCGTTGCCGATGCCGCGCTCCAAGCGGCGCGTGCCGCAGGGATCCCCGCCGTGTCACTGGTCGACTCAAGCCTCTCACCGGTCGCGCGCGCGCCCGTGTCACTGGTCGTGCCCGCCGACGAGCGCGGAGGCGCGCCCGGACTGGTCGCGTTCATCGCGGTGGCCCAAGCTCTGGCCGACGAACTGGCGCCCGCGGCGACCCCGACACGTCAGCTGGCTGCAGTCGGCGCGTAGCTCCTCGGATCGCGATTCCGTTCCGGGCCCGTGGCGGTCGTCGCGGGTGACGACAGTGTCGGTTGCGGGCGTTGCAAACGCCCACCCCGCTGGGGAGAAGACGGATCTTTCGCCGCGAATTCTTCGCGGCGTCTCGTTCCGTTCGTCTTCGCAGACACGAATGTGTCGAGAACCTCTTGCTGGTGAGGAATCTTGGGATGCATAACTGACCTTCCGTACACCGCTCCGGTCGTCCGATCAGCGGTCGCGGCGGCGGTTCGAGAGCCGTCGGTTACAATTGCTCGGCACGGTCGTCGAGTCAGGGAGCACGAGCTTGTCGCAGGATGAGACGCCCACAAACGGGCGCACCGGGACGATGCGGGTCAAGTGGGGCCTCGCCCAGACGCTCAAAGGCGGCGTCATCATGGACGTCACGACGCCCGAGCAGGCGCGCATCGCCGAGGACGCCGGTGCGAACGCGGTGATGGCGCTTGAGCGCATCCCCGCGGACATCCGCGCGGCCGGTGGCGTCGCACGCATGAGCGACCCGACGATGATCCGTGCGATCCAGGAGGCCGTCACCATCCCGGTCATGGCCAAGTGCCGCATCGGGCACTTCGTCGAGGCCCAGATCCTGCAGGCCCTCGATGTCGACTACATCGACGAGAGCGAGGTTTTGACACCGGCCGACGAGACGCACCACATCGACAAGCATGCGTTCACGGTGCCGTTCGTGTGTGGCGCAACCGATCTGGGCGAGGCGCTTCGCCGCGTCGCCGAGGGCGCGGCCATGATCCGCACCAAAGGCGAGGCCGGCACGGGCAACGTGGTCGAGGCCGTTCGCCACATGCGCACCATCCGCGGCGAGATCGCTCGGTTGTCGTCGATGTCCTCGGAAGAACTCTACGCCGCCGCCAAGGAACTCCGCGCACCGTATGACCTGGTCGTGCAGGTCGCGCGTGACGGGCGACTGCCGGTCGTCAACTTCTCGGCCGGCGGCGTCGCGACCCCGGCTGACGCGGCCTTGATGATGCAGTTGGGCGCCGACGGGGTGTTCGTCGGCAGCGGCATCTACAAGAGTTCGGACCCGGCGCCCCGGGCCGCGGCGATCGTCGAGGCCGTCACGCACTTCCGTGACCCCGACGTGCTCGTTCGCGTGTCGAGCGGGCTCGGCGAGGCCATGGTGGGAATCGGCATGGAGACGCTCAGTCCCAGCCAACTGCTGCACACCCGGGGCTCATGATCGGTCGGCCTCAGGTCGGCGTCCTCGCGGTGCAGGGCGCGTTCACCGAGCACGAGGATGCGCTGCGCGCGGTGGGTGCGGACACCCGGCAGGTGCGTGTGCCCGAGGAGCTCGACGGCCTGGACGGGTTCGTCATCCCAGGCGGCGAGAGCACGACGATCGGCCTGGTCGCGGGACGTTCGGGCCTGCTGGAACAAATCCGTCGGCGGATCGACGAGGGGTTGCCCGTTTTCGGCACCTGTGCCGGGATGATCATGCTGGCCGGCGAGACGACCTCGGGTGGGCAGGCCCTGATCGGCGGCATGGACACCGTCGTGCGCCGCAACGCCTTCGGACGTCAGGTGGCGTCGTTCGAGACGGATCTTGTGATGCCGATCGTGGGCGACACACCGATGCCCGCCGTATTCATACGGGCCCCGTGGATCGAGACTCACGGACCTGATGTCGAGATCCTCGCCGAGGTCCACGGACACCCGGTGGCGGCGCGGCAGGCACATATGCTCGTGACGGCCTTTCATCCGGAGTTCACGGACGACCGGCGCATGCATGCGCTGTTCGTCGATATGGTTCGGGCGTCGATCGCCCGCACGGCGGCAGACGATGCAGCAGGAGGTGCGGTTCGTGTCAGGGCACAGTAAATGGGCCACGATCAAGCGCAAGAAGGGCGCGGCCGACGCCAAGCGCGGGCAGCTCTTTTCGAAGCTGTCGCGGGCGATCATCGTCGCGGCGAAGGATGGCGGCGGAGACCCGGAGTCCAACACGACCCTCGCGACCGCCGTGCAGAAGGCCCGCGACGCATCAATGCCCAAGGACAACATCGAGCGCGCCATTCAGCGCGGCGCGGGGAGCGGCGACGGCGAGGCCTACGAGGCGATCCTCTACGAGGGCTATGGCCCCGGCGGCGTCGCGATCATCTGCAACATCCTGACGGACAACCGTAACCGCGCCGCCAGCGACGTGCGGTTCATCTTCACCAAGAACGGCGGGTCGCTCGGAACACCCGGCAGCGTGGCGTGGCAGTTCGACCGCAAGGGCATCATCCTGATCGACGGCGAGGGCATCGACGAGGACGCGGTGATGGAGCTTGCGCTCGACGCCGGGGCCGAGGACATCGCCGAAGACGGCAGCCAGTGGCAGATCACGACCGACCCGACCGAGCTGATGATCGTTCGCCGTGCGTTGGACGAGGCGGGCATCAAGTACGCGTCGGCGGAGCTGACGATGGTCCCCAAGACGACTGTCCAGCCCGACGAGAAGGAAGCGAGGCAGCTCCTTCGCCTCGTGGACGCGCTCGAGGACAACGATGACGTCCAAGACGTCTACGCCAACTTCGACATCAGCGAAGAGGTCCTGGAGGCCGTGGCCGGCTAAGGGCCTGTCAGGGATTAACTCGCGGTTTGATGGTGTAGTTCCAGTCGGGGTGGAATTCGTCGCCTTCGAGGTTGATGGCTGCGAGTTGGTCGTCGCTGACGGTGATGCCTTTCGGGTACTCGCGCTCGTCGAGGCTGGCGTATACCTCGAGGCCGCTGCGTGTGGTGGTCGCGCCGATCAGGTTGATGATTGCCTCGCGGCTTGTGAGGGGTTTGCCGCGCCAGTTCTGGGTGATGAACGAAAACAGGCGGTGCTCGATCTTGTTCCATTTGCTGGTGCCGGGAGGGAAGTGGCAGACGCGTATGGTGAGGGCGGTGACGTCTGCCAGGCGCTGGAGTTCGGTCTTCCACAGTCGCGTGCGGTTGCCGTTGGAGCCGCCGCAGTCGGCGGTGACGATCAGCGTGGTGGCGTTCGGGAAGCGGGTGTGGCCGAGGTTGTGCCACCAGCTCTCGATCGAGGCGACCGCGAATTGCGCGGTGTCGTGGTTGATCCCGACCGAGACCCAACCCTCGTCGTTGGCCAGGTCATAGACGCCGTACGGGATGGCCTTGCCGAGTGCGGGATCTTTGAAGTCGTGGACGCGCACGGGGATCGGGGTGCCCTTCGGGCGCAGCTCGCGCCCCACGTTTTTGAAGTCGCCGACGAGTTCTTTCTTCTTGGTGTCCACCGAGATCACCGGTTGGCTGGCCGCCATCGCCTCCGACGCAACCCGGTTGATGTGGCGAAATTGCTCGTCGCGGTCTGGGTGGTTGGTTCCCTCGCGGATCTTGGCGTTGGCCTGCAGGCTGTAGCCCAACCAGCGCAACAGCCGCGCCACAGTCTCGTGAGAGACCCGGTGGCCTGACTCACGCAGCCCCGTCGCGAGATGACGCACGCTCTTTGCCGTCCAGCGCAACGGTTGCTGCGGATCGCCCCGCGAGTCGGGATCGACCAAGCGCTCAAGGTCGGCCACAAGGGTGGGATCGGTTTCCTTGAGTGGCCTTCGGCCACCTCCCGGCCGGCGCACCCGTCCCGGCTCGAGCGTCTCGCCCGACTCCAGCTCGCGCAACCCGGCACGGACGGTGTTCTCCGCCATCCCCGTCGCGCGCACCACGGCGGCGAGGCCCCCTCGTCCATGCGAGCGCGCCTCCGCCGCCGCCCACAAACGCCGCCGCCGCTCATCGAACTCACCCGCCAGCGCTCGATAACGCTCCCCAATCGCTTCCTCGTCGATCACACCACAGCAATACGACGCGAACGGCACTAACCCTTCAAGTTGTTATATGACAAGCCCTAAGGGTCCGCGCAAAAACTACTGAACCGTTTGGCGGCTGCAAACCGTCGCGATACGGCGTCGCCGAGATCGCCGTTACCACCAGTAGCGACGAGGCTCGGCGACACCGTCTCACTGGGTTTTCGCTCGCCATCCAGCCCAGCAGTTATTTTTGCGCGAACCCTTAAGGCCCGCGTCATGACTCCACTCCCTCCCGTTGGACGGCTGCAAACCGTCGCACTCCGGCACTGGCGAGATCGCCGTGACCACCAGTAGTAGCGGCGGGGCTCGCCACCACCGTAGTACTCGGTTTTGCTTCGGAAATAGCCGTCCTGCGGTTCGTATTTCCAGCCGCCGGGGGCGAGCCCCGCTCCGGGCCGTTTCGCTCGCCGTCCGGCACGGGAGTTTTCATGACACCGGCCCTCACGCGACCCCTCAACCACCCACCGTCACAGCTCCACCTCACGGCGATGTGGACCCGACCAAGCTCGACTGCATTCGCCACTTGGCCGACACGCGACGGTCACTCGTCACATCCACGTAACACTTCGGAGTTCCAGCTCGGGCGTTGATCCTTATTGTCAGCGGTGCCAACGGCCATTTGGCACAGAACGGGACGGCCACTTGTGACATCCGTGTGACACGTCGCCCTCGCGGCGACGGAGTCCGATTCCGTTACCAGGTACAGCCGGCTCCACAGGTGCGCTGGACCTGGACCCGAGCGTCTCGGGCGTATGCGAACGTCACGCCAGAGTTCGACGCCGTCACGAGCGTGTAGCTCATCTGATCGGGTCCGAGCGTCACCGCGACCTGGTTCGCGGCCGCAGTGGCGGCGCCACCGGCGGTCCACGCGATGTTGGGTTCGATACTTGCCATCCCCGTTGCGCTTCCGGCGAACGTCTGGTTGGTCGACCACCACGACTCCATCGCGAGGGCGGCGCTTTGCAAGAGCGACTGGGCGCTCACATCCTCGGCGCCCCGTTTCGGCTGCAAGATCGTGTCCTCCACGCGCGTTGCCTGCTGGGTGGCGTCCGGGCCATTGCCTGCGAACATCAGGTAGCCGGCGAAGGCCACGATGATCACGATCGCAGCCCTGACGAGCTTGGCGGGGTCCTCGATGAATGTACGCATCTTCGTTCGATCCTTCGCTGGCGGTGTCCCTCAGGATCGACGGCGGACGGTCCGAGCTTGATGATATGTGAGAGATCGTCCCGTCGGCACCGCC
The DNA here is from genome assembly GCA_031376485.1 of Actinomycetota bacterium. GTDB lineage: Bacteria > Actinomycetota > Thermoleophilia > Miltoncostaeales > Miltoncostaeaceae > CALMEC01. Next base: position 2,354 of record JANMDV010000174.1, on the reverse strand, counting down.
CCTGGGCCGTTCCTCGATCGGAGCACCCCCCGGACGGGCCGCTACCCTAGGGCGCATGATCGTTCTCGGCATCGACCCTGGCTTGGCGTCCACCGGGTGGGCGGTGGTCGAGCGGGCCGGATCGACGCTCCGGGTGCTCGACTCAGGCACGCTCAGGACAAGCCCCCGCACACCTCATGCCGAACGTTTGCACGCGCTCTTCTCAGGCGTCAGCGAGGTCATCGGCCGCCACGACATCGCAGGTGCGGGTGTCGAGTCCTGGTTCATCCATCCGGTCAGCAAGGCGGCTATGGGAATGGCCGAGGCCCGTGGTGCCCTGCTCGTCGCGATCGCCAACGCCGGCGTGGAGATCGTGGAGTACCCGCCGACCGAGATCAAACTCGCGGTCACGGGTAGCGGGCGCGCGGACAAGGACCAGATGCGCGCGATGGTCGGCCGCCTGACCCGTCATGACGCTGCGACCGACCATGCCGCGGACGCGGTCGCTGCGGCAATCTGTTTCCACCACCGCGAACCGCTGCGGGCCGCCATCCGCAACGCGCAGTAGCCTCGATGGCGTGATCCGTTCCGTACGTGGACGCCTGACCGCGGTCGAGGCGGATGCAGTGGTTGTCGAAGTCGGCGGCGTCGGCCTCCTGGTGCGCTGTTCCGCGACGACCTCACGCGCGTTGCCGCCAGTCGGGCACGAGCTGGCGCTCACGACCCACCTGGTGGTCCGTGAAGACGCGCTGGACCTCTATGGCTTTGCGACCGCCGCAGAGCGGGAGCTCTTCGAAGCGTTCATCTCGGTCGGTGGCGTCGGTCCACGCATGGGTCTTGCCATCTGCGGAGTCGACGAGCCTAACGGACTGCGACTCGCAGTCGCCCGCGGCGACGTCGCGAAGATCCAACTGGCCTCGGGCGTCGGCAAGCGCACCGCCGAACGCGTCGTGCTTGAGCTGCGTGGCAAGGTCGGCGAGCTGGTGACCGCAGACGGCGGCGCACGCGGCCTGAGCGACGCCGACACGTTCATCTCGGCGCGCGACGGCCTCGTCGGGCTCGGGTTCCGGCAAGAGGAGGCCGAGGGGGCGCTCTCGGATGCGCCCGTGGGCGCCTCGGCCGAGGAGCTTCTGCGTCACGGCCTTTCCAGGCTGCGCCGGTGAACGACGAACGCCTGCAGGACCCCACAGACGTTCCCGGCGAGGACGAGTTCGACCGTTCGCTGCGACCCAGAACCCTGGCGGCGTTTGTCGGACAGCCCGCCGTCAAGCAGAAGCTCGGCATCTTCTTGCAGGCCGCCAAGCAGCGCGGCGAGGCCCTGGATCATGTGCTGCTCGCCGGGCCCCCCGGCCTGGGCAAGACGTCGCTCGCGTCGATTCTGGCGGCTGAGATGGAGGTCGGCTTCCACCAGACCAGTGGCCCGGTGCTCGAAAAGAAGGGCGACTTGGCAGCGGTCCTGACCCAGCTCGGCGAGCACGACATTTTGTTCATCGACGAGATCCATCGCCTCAACCGCTCGATCGAGGAGACCCTGTACCCGGCGATGGAGGACTTCCAGCTCGACGTGATGCTGGGACAGGGGCCGTCAGCGCGCGCCCTGCGATTGGACCTGCCACGGTTCACCCTGGTCGGCGCCACTACCCGAACCGGTCTGCTGGCCGGACCACTGCGTGACCGGTTCGGCGTCGTCGAGCGCCTGGACTACTACAAGCCGGACGAACTCGCGCAGATCATCGTGCGCTCTGCAGGTTTGCTCGACGTCGCGATCGACGCCGAGGGTGCCGCCACCCTGGCCTGCCGCTCCCGCGGCACGCCACGGATCGCCAACCGCCTGCTTCGCCGCGTGCGCGACGTCGTTCAGGTACGTGGTCACGACCGCATCGATCCCGCCGTCGCCGAGGAAGCCTTGACCCTCCTCGAAGTCGACTCCGCCGGCCTTGACGAACTCGACCGCAAGCTCCTGCGCGTCCTGTGCGAAACCTTCGAAGGCCGCCCCGTCGGCCTGGGCACCCTGGCCGACGCGGTGGGGGAGTCCGCCGACACGATTGAGGACGTCTACGAGCCGTACCTGCTCCAGGAGGGCCTCCTGCAACGCACCCCCCGCGGCCGCCAGGGCACCGCCCGCGCCTTTCGCCACCTCGGGCTCACACCCGCGACCGGGAGCCAGCAAGGACTGTTCTGACGCAGTGGCCGGCTACTCGAGGTGGTGTGCGCGACCGGGGGACTCAATGACGTTGAACCTGGATCCACCGCCCCTTGCAGCGCGGATGCGCGCGGATCGCCGTCGCCATGCGGGTTCGGGGTCAACCCGAAGGATGCACCCTGCGGGTGCTCCCCCGCACCCGCCTGATTTGCGGATTCAGGTTGAAACTGAA
>JANMDV010000158.1:0-24300 GCA_031376485.1 Actinomycetota bacterium | reverse complement strand
GCCGTGTCCCGGGCTGTTCGCACGCCACATCGGCCACGAACTTCTGGACGGAGCACTCGCCGCCGGGTGGAGTAGTCTGTCGCCAACGTGACGAAGGCCATCTCATGACAGCCAGGTCGTTGATGCGCGTCGCGATCGCCGACGATCACCGGTTGATGTTGGATGGCATCAAGCGTGCGCTCGAAACCGCGCCCGACATCGAGGTCGTGGGCGAGGCCATGAGCGGCGACGAAATGCTTGCGCTGCTCCCCACCATCGAGCCGGACGTGGTGATCCTGGACCTGCGCATGCCCAACGGCGATGGGCTCGACACGCTCTCGCGCATCCGGCAGGACCACCCGGGCATGAAGGTGATCATCCTTTCGATGTTCGAGGACTCGGAGCACATCGACCAAGCACTGCAGCGGGGCGCCGACGGCTACGTCGTCAAGTCCATCAACCCGCTCGACCTGCCGTCAACCATCCGGCAGGTCGTCGAGGGCACGGTACACCTGCGCGGTGTGGCGACCTCGGCCGCTCCCGCCAAGGACGGCGACACCCAGCCGGGCCCGAAGGCCCCCAACGTGGACGTGCTGACAGAGCGCGAACTCTCGATCCTTCGCCTCGTCGCCGAGGGCCTCTCGAATCTCGATATCGCCAACAGGCTCTTTGTGACCGAGCAGACGGTCAAGTTCCACCTCTCGAACATCTACCGCAAGCTCGGCGTCGCGAATCGCACTGAGGCAACCCGCTATGCCTACCGGGCGAAGTTGATCGAATAGCTCTCGTTTGACGGGTGGGTTATGCTTGGTCGGATATGGCCCGAATGACGACACCGATTGTCCCGATAGCCGACCCCGCGGCGGTCGGTCCAGGCGATGATGGCGAACCTTCCCAAAATCCGCCGAACACGCGTCGCCCGTCGCACGGTCACGCCACCGCAGCCTGAACGCACCGTCGCTGATGTCCAGCGCCTCGAAGCGTTCGGCCTGACCTGGCTCAACATCGAGGCCCCGAGCGGTGTTGACGCGCAGTGGTTGGCCGCCAACTACGACTTCCACGAACTCGACATGGAAGACGTGCTGTCGCGACGCCAGCAGCGCTCCAAGATCGACGAATACCCGGACTACCTGTTTTTGGTGCTGCACTTCCCCCGCTACGACAAGCGCACCGAGCGCCTGCAGGCAGCCGAGCTCGACGTCTTCATTGCAGACGACCTGCTGATCACGCTGCCCAAGGAACCGCTCAAGCCGCTCTCGGCGATGTGGGCGCAGTGCGCTGCACGCGAGGAGGACCGCGCGCGACACATGAACAAAGGTTCCGGGTACCTGCTCTATGAACTCGTCGACCGGATGTACGACTACTGCTTCCCCATCCTCAACAAGATCGGGCACAAGCTCGAATGGATCGAGGACCAGATCTTCGAGGGCAAGAGCGAAGAGGTCGTGCGCGACGTCTCCAACGCGACGCAGGAGATCATCAACTACCGCAAGATCATCAAGCCGCAGCGCCCCACGCTGCGTGGGCTCGAACGCGCGACCCAGCGATACGCCCCCGACGACCTCGAGATCTACTTCGACGACATCGTCGACAAGAACGAGCGCATCTGGGACGAACTCGAAAACGCCAAGGAGGTCGTCGAGGCGCTCGAGTCCACCAACGAGTCGTTCATCCGAAGCCGCCAGAATGAGCTCATCCGCGTGCTGACGATGCTGTCGGCCATCCTGTTGCCGTTGACGCTGGTGACCGGGTTCTATGGGATGAACGTCGGAGGGCTTCCCGGCGCATCACACTGGTGGGGATCGCTCATGGTGCTCGGCGTCATGGCCGCCATCGGCGGCGTGATGGTCTGGTTCTTCCATCGCAAACGCTGGCTCTGACGCACTCGCGCGACATCATGTGGGCGCCGTGGCGGATGAAGTACGTCTCGTCTCCCCATGACGAACGCCCCGAGGGGTGCGTGTTCTGCGATCTGCCTGCCCAGGGAGACGACACCGCGACCTATATCCTGCGCCGCGGTCGGTCGGCCTACGTCATCATGAACCTGTATCCGTATAACAACGGCCATCTGATGGTCGTCCCCTACGCACACGAGTCGGCGTTGCCTGCGCTGGACGCCGCGGTCGTCCACGAGATGATGGAGCTCACCCAAGTGAGCCAGTTGGTCGTCCAGGACGCGATGCGCCCCCAAGGGTTCAACCTCGGGATGAATCAGGGACGCGCTGCGGGCGCAGGCATCGAGGAGCACCTCCATATGCACATCGTTCCGCGTTGGATCGGTGACACGAACTTCATGCCCGCCGTCGGCGACACGCGTGTGATGCCGCAGCACCTCGACGAGACATACGCGCTGCTGCGAAAGGGGTTTGACCAATGACGCTCGACCCATCGGCGTTCAAGGCCTATGACATCCGCGGCCTCTACCCCGACCAGGTCGACGAAGAGGGCGCAGCGCGGATCGGCCGTGCGTTCCCGGCACTGACCGGCGCGACACGAATTGCCGTGGGGCACGACGTCCGGCTGTCGTCACCCACGATGTCGGCGGCGTTCTGCGACGGGGTCCGGAGCGCAGGCGCCGACGTGTGCGAACTGGGACTGGCTGCGACCGAGATGGTGTACTTCGCCGTGGCAGAGGGCGGATACGAAGGGGGCGCGATCATCACGGCCAGCCACAACCCGCCCGACTACACCGGCGCCAAGCTCGTGCTGTCGGGCGCGCTTCCGCTGTCTGGCGACACCGGCATCGGCGAACTCGGCCGGATGGCCGCCGCAGATACGAGCCCGCGCGCAACAACACCGGGCAGCACGTCGACCGACCCGGGCTTGCTGGAGCGGTTCGTCGACAACGCGCTCGGCTTCGTCACACCGGAACGCATCACTGGCCTTCGGGTGGTCATGGACGCCGCCAACGGCATGGCCGGGCTCTATCTGCCTCCCGTCATCGAGCGCCTGGACATCGACGCCGTTCCGTACTTCCTGGACCTCGATGGCCGGTTTCCCAACCATGAGCCCAACCCTCTTCTCGACGAGAACCGCGTCTTTATCGAATCCAAAGTCATCGAGGAGGGCGCCGACCTCGGCATCGCGTGGGACGGCGACGCGGACCGGTGCTTTTTCATCGACGACACCGGCGCGTTCGTCCCGGGAGACTTCCTGACGGCGCTCCTGGCCGAGCATCTGCTTCGCCGGCACGGCCCCGCCCCGATCGTCTATGACTTGCGCGCGTCATGGGCGGTACGCGACACGATCGTGGCTGCCGGTGGCACTCCGGACGAGCATCGCGTCGGCCATGCGTTCATCAAACGTCGCATGCGCGAGATCGACGCACTCTTTGCCGGTGAGGTCAGCGGGCACTACTACTTCCGCGAGTTCTCCTACGCCGACGCCGGACTGATTCCGGCACTCCTGATCCTCGAACTCCTTGCGGACGCCGACCGTCCGTTGTCGGAACTCGTCGCCCGCTTCCACGACAAGTACCACATCTCCGGCGAGATCAACTCGACGGTGTCCGACACCGATGCCGCCATTCAGCGCATTCGCGAACGGTACGCTGACGGGCGCCAGACCGAGATGGACGGCCTTTCGGTCGCTTTTGACGAGTGGCACTTCAACGTCCGCCCCTCCAACACCGAACCGCTCTTGCGACTCAACTTGGAGTCGCTGGTCTCCGTGGCGGATATGGAACGGCGACGCGACGAAGTACTCGACCTGATTCATGGAGACTAAGTGCTCGCTCTCGCAAGTACAACAACGTATCCCGGCTGCAAACCTTCGCCAGGCGGTGTCCTCGGTCTCGCCGTTATGGGTACCGATAGCGGCACGACATTGCGTCCTTGCCTGACTCGGTTTTCGCACGGGATACGATGCCGTACTTACGAGAGCGAGCACTAGGGGACACCGAGTGGCCGAGATTGAGATCGACGGGGTGACGTACAGACTGCGGGTCGACCATGACCTGTGCATGGGCAATCGCGTGTGCGAAGCGCATCTGGCCGAGGTATTCACCGTTGACGACCAGACCAACCTCGCGAGCGCCGTGGACGGCACATTGCGTCCGGAGCTGGCGGCTGCGGTACGCGACGCAGTCGCCGATTGCCCACAAGACGCGATCATCCTGGAGCGGCTTGACTGATGGGCCGCCCGCACTGGCGGTGCGGGATCTCAAGGTGGTGTATCAGCGTGGAGGCGAACCGGCGTGCCGGGACGTCACGTTGTCGCTCGGCGCGGGCGATGGGCTCCTGCTCACGGGCGATCACGGGGCCGGCAAGACGAGCGTGCTCCGCGCGGTCCTGGGTCTGGTCATCGCGAGCGGCGAGGTCCTGGTGTTCGGGCAGCCGCCCGGGACACCGGGGCTTGCCCGCCGTATCGGGTACGGGCCGCAGGGACGGACGTTTCCCGAACACCACTCCCCGTCCGAAGTCGTCGGCCTCATCACCGCCCTGCGAATCGGTCGCCCTGCTCCGGCCCTGGCCGACGCTGCACTCGAACGCTGCGGGCTGCCGTCGACACGACGCGTTGCCCGTACGCTGGACGTCGAGGAGGTCCGTCGCGTTGCCCTGGCCTGTGCCATTGCAGCCGATCCCGATCTGATCGTGCTCGACGACCCCTGGGAATTTTCGGAAACGCACGCCGAGATCGCGCGGGCCCGGGCCCGCGGCGCCGCCGTTCTGGTCGCAACCGACGAGCCAGGCAGCTTTGCCGCGCGTCTCGATCGCACGCTCACCCTGGTCGCGGGCGTCTCCACGTGATTGCCCTTGGCCTGCGCCTGATTCGGTACGAGCTCGCCCACTTGCTGCGGCGACGGTGGTTGTGGGCGATCGTCATCGCAGGCGTCAGCGCCGTCGCAATCGCCGCCGTGATCAGCGCGGGCGATGCCGCGCCGGCGCAGTCCGACGACTTCCGTGCCTCGGCGGCGTCGCTGCTTTTGGTGGGTGGGCTGACGTTGGCGCTGTCGCTCGGCGCCACCACCATCTTCGGTGGCGGAATCTCGGGTGGGCTGGGCCTGCTTGTGGGATCGGGTGCCGGCCGCACAGAGGTGGCCCTGGCGCGCGTGGGAGCCCGCATCATCGTCCTGAGCCTGGCACTCGGAGTGTGGTGCGCGGCTTTGCAGGTCGGGAGCCTCGCCTTGGGACGGGGATGGGACGGGCCTCTTGCCGTCCATGTCGCCGCAAGCGGCGAGACCCACACCGTCGTCCTCCTCGCCACGGCGGCCGTCAGCACAGTACTGGGCCCTGCGGTCTCGGCAATCGTCGGGATGATCGTCCATATCACCGCCCAGGCAGTGGTCAACCTCGAGGCGGCAGCGGATCTGGGACGGCTGGGCAGCTCCAACCGCCTCGCGCACGTGTTGTACAACATCGCTCCACGGTCGGTCTCGTCGCCCATGATCGTCGAGCTGCAGAACCGCGGTGCGGGTGGCCCGGCTGCACCCCGGTTCGAGATCAACAGCCTGCCGATCCCGTTGCCTGCCGCCGGGCTGGGCACGGTGCTCTTCACACTGCTTTGGTGCTGCATCTTCGGGTTGCTGTGCGTGCGCGGCATGCGCAACCGAACGCTGTAGACGATTCAGCGCGCCAGTATGTGTCGACCTCGTACCTCATGATCCGTGTATCGGCCGTGACCAACGTCAGGTCTTCGGCCGTTGCCTGCGAGATCAAGAGTTGATCGAACCGATCCCGGTGATGCATCGGAAGCCTCGCCACGCCGAGCGGTGTTCAGCTGACATCAAAAGAAGAAACCGCACGCCGCTTGCGAGGAGCACCTCCACCAGACAGTCCGGCACGACCAGCTTGCCAAGCGGATCCGATACGGCGGATCCCGTCCAACCACGGCTTGGGCTGCTGATCGAGTCACGAACCCAGGTCCTGGCTTGGTGTGTTCCATGCACGACGTCGATCCCGGCGCTGTGACCATTGCCCTGCTTGGGACGTACTGGAGAGAAACGAGGCATCATGCAACGTCGGCGATCGGAGTTCCCGGTGTGCCCGAAGTCAGCAGTGATCATCGCGGTCGTCGCTTACGCAATCGGCGGCGCAGCGCTCGGGCTGGATTCAGTCGGCTCTCCTGCGGCCGGCAACGTCAACACACCAGATCTCACCACACCAGCCCTGCCTGACCTCGCCCCGCGACTGTCCCCGGAGGCAGAACTCGGGCAAGCCAGAGCAATGGCGGCGACGGAGGCCAACTCGACGATCGTCTGTCTCAACCCCGACGGAACCCTTGCGGGCACGCTCGTCACCGACAAAGCGGACCCCACCATGCCGTACACGACGACGGAAGCCGCCAGGTTGTGTGAGATCGCGTACCAGACCGCACGCTGAACACCTCCCGGTCGAACGATCCGACGGCCCGTGACGGAGGCCTCAACTGCAGGTCCCCGGTCGCCCTTCTCGTTGCAGTCCGCCACCCTGAGCACGTCTGGGAGTCGGACCGCTCGCGGTGTACCTCGGGTGCCTGGCTGTCAGGTGAACCACGTTCCCTCCCATCGATATCGACACATCGGAACTGCACGCGGTGTCCGCCACCACGCCCGCGAGCGCTGAGCTGATGAGCGCTGCGGATGAAGCTGCCATAATTCGGCGGTGAGTACCCGCCCGGTTCGTAACCTGGTCAGTCTGCAGGACGTCTGGAAGGGATACGGCAGCCGTTCGGTGCTGGAAGGAGTGTCGCTCGGGATCTCCGCCGGCGAACGCATCGGCGTGGTGGGGCGAAATGGCGACGGCAAGTCGACGTTGCTGCAGACCATCGCCGGGACGATCTCGCCGGACACGGGCCTTGTCACCCACACCGGCAACCTCGATCTGAAGTCGATCGCGCAAGTCGATGACCTCGACGACACCGCGACGATCCGCCAGGAGCTCGTCGGTGGCCGCTCCGACCATGAGTGGGCGGCCGATCCCCGATTCCGGGAGGTGCTTGCCGGTCTGCTCGGTGGCGTGGAGATGGGCCGCTTCCCCGAGGGGCTCGACTCGGCGATCGCGCCCCTTTCCGGTGGAGAGCGGCGCCGCATCGCGCTCGCCAAGCTGCTGCTCGGCAACCCCGAGTTGCTGCTGCTCGACGAGCCCACCAACCACCTCGATGTCGAGGGCGTCGCGTGGCTTGCCCAACACTTGGCGCGCCGGCGCGGATCGCTGGTGGTCGTGACCCACGATCGCTGGTTCCTTGATGAGGTGTGCACCGCGACATGGGAGGTCAGCGACGGCAGGGTGTACCAGTACGAGGGTGGCTATGCGGCCTTCGTGCTGGCCCGGGCCGAACGCGACCGCCAGGTGGCGGCCGCCGATGCACGACGCCGCAACCTGATGCGGAAGGAGCTTGCGTGGTTGCGGCGCGGACCCCCGGCCCGAACCTCCAAACCCAAGTTTCGGATCGATGCCGCCAACGCCCTGATCGCTGACGAGCCCGAGGTACGTGACCGGGCCGAGTTACTGCGCTTCTCAAGTGCGCGTCTGGGCAAGAAGGTTCTCGACGCCGAAGACGTGTCGCTCGCGTTCGGCGACCGAGTCCTTCTGCGCAACCTCACCTGGCGGCTCGGGCCCGGCGACCGCGTCGCGCTGGTCGGCGTGAACGGATCGGGCAAAACCACCCTGGTCAGGCTGCTCGCCGGCGAGCTGGAGCCCACCTCCGGCACGGTCACCCGCGGCACGACGGTGCGCCTTGCGTACCTGTCACAGGACACGACAGAGGTGCCCGGTCACCTGCGGGTGCTGGAGGCGGTCGAGAGCGTGCGGTTACGCACCACACTCGGCGACGGGCGCGAGATGACCGCCGGGATGATGTGCGAGCGTTTTGGTTTCAAGGGTGCCCGCAGTCGCACGCTCGTGCGCGACCTATCGGGCGGTGAGCGGCGGCGCCTGCAGTTGATGCGGCTGTTGATGGCCGAGCCGAACGTGCTGGTCTTCGATGAGCCGACGAACGACCTCGACATCGAGACCTTGAACGCCCTGGAGGATCTTCTCGACGGGTGGCCGGGCACGCTGATCGTCGTGAGCCACGATCGCTACTTCGTCGAGCGGGTGTGCGACAACATCTACGCGCTCGACGACGCGGGCGCGATCAGTCATCTGCCGAATGGGATCGAGCAGTACCTGGACCTCCGGGGCGCCGCGCCCACCGCGCCCGCCGCCAAGCCCGCTCCGAAGAAGGCCGTGGCGTCAGGTTCCGCCCTCAAGGCCGCGCGCAAAGAGGTGCAGAAGCTCGAACGGGAGCTCGCGGACCTGACCGAGCGCGAGCACGTCGTGCACCAACTGACCGCCGAGGCGTCGAGCAACCACACCCGCCTGATCGACCTCTACGCCGAGCTGACCCTGCTCCACGGTCGTCGCCAGGTCGCGGAGGACGCCTGGCTCAAGGCCAGTGAGTCGCTGGAGGCCTGAGAGCGAAGCGACAAGCCGTCGCGTGCAGGCGGTGTGATCTGGACCAGCGGTGCCGGCAGCTCCGACGATGCCGCAGAAACCCCGCGACTCCCGAGCCACGAGGATTGAAGCTCTCGCTACGGGCGTTCTCGGCGGCAACCAGCCCGCGGACTGTGTCGAGCAGCACCCTCGACGGCACCCGGCTCGACAGCGGGATTCCCGCCTGGCTCGTGGGAAGTAGTGTGGAGGCGAACGTGGTTCACCTCCCGTTGCCAGGCTGTGAGGTGAAGAGTCCGCTCCTCCGTATGTTCGGCTCCAGGGGCACGTTGGGCTGACGAGGGTCGGAGCGAATGTGCAATGCGGTTCCAGGCGACTTGCCCTGGAGCACGCGGCCTCGCCGGAGGGTTCCGGCGAGCACGTCGGCCGACCGGCAGCGGGGGGACTTCCGCGCGTGTTGGCGCTCCCGAGGCAGCGCCCGACCCGCGAGCCGAGCCACCGTCGATCGGGAGCCCCCTTGGGGTCACCAGAGACCGCCGCTCCCATGTTCTGGCGTACTCCGTGCGACAATCCCGGCGGATGGGATATCGCGGCTCGCTCGGCCGCAGCGCCGAGATCATGGCGGTTCTCGCGGCCGCCGGGTCGAACTGGGTGGCGGCGGCGATGGGCCTGCGCGGATGCGGCGAAGTCTCCTGTCGCCTTCGATGCACCTTGGGCGCGCGCGAGTGCCCGCACCACGCGGCCATGGAAGAGCCGCTCTCGGTGCGGCTCGCCACGGTTGCCGAGCGGCTCGGCCCCACCTTCGTCAAGGCCGGGCAGAGCCTCGCGCTTCGGCCCGACCTCATTCCCGCGCGCTATGCGCAGGCCCTCTCGCGCCTCCACGAAGAGGTGGCGCCATTCGCGGGAGAGCGGGCCCGGCAAATCGTGGCGGAGGAGCTCGGCGCCCCGCTCAACCACCTGTTCGCCGACTTTGCCACCGAGCCGTTCGCCGCGGCCTCGCTCTCCCAGGTCCATCGCGCGACCCTCCTCGACGGAACGCTGGTGGCGGTCAAGGTGCAGCGTCCCGGAATCGAGCGCCAGGTGCGCGAGGACCTGCGGATCCTCGCCTCGCTCGCCCGGCTCGTCGAGCGGATGCGCCCGGTCCGCGGAGGCCTGCGCCCAGGCGAGGCCGTCGCGGAGATCGCCGCCACCATGCGCCGGGAACTGGACTTCCGGCGGGAGGGCAAAGTCACCGACGCCATGCGGATCTTCCACGCAGACGATCCCGCCGTGCTGATTCCGACCGTCCACTGGTCGCACACCAGCCAACGAGTGCTCACCCTCGACTTCGTCGACGGCCTCGCCCCGTGCCCACCGGAGGAGCTTCAGGCGGCGGGCCTTGACCCGAATCTGCTCCTGGAAATCGGCTCACGCGCACTGTTCCGCCAAGTTTTCGAGCACGGGATCTTTCACGCGGACCCTCATCCCGGCAACCTACGGCTGCTCCCCGGCAACCGGGTCTGCTTCCTCGACTTCGGCATGTTTGGCCGGGTGGGACCCCGCGAGCAGCGCCGCATGGCCCTCGTGCTGTGGGCGCTGATCGACGGCGACGGCGACGGCCTCGCCGAACAGTTGCTGCGCCTCGGCACGCGACGTCCCGGCGCCGACTCCGAGGCGTTTCGCACGGCCGTCATCGAGGGGCTCGACCAGTTCGGCAGCAACGACGGCAACCACTCCATGACCGGGCTCTTGATGGACCAGTTGGCAGCGGGCGGCGCCCACGGGATCAGCTTCCCGCGCGGCCTCATGCTGCTCGCGCGCGCACTCGTCAGCCTCGAGGGCACCGCCGCGATCATGGCGCCCTGCCACGACATCGCCGCGCTCTCCAGCTCGATCCTTCCCGAACTCGTCGACCGGCTCATCCCCACCCCCGCGAACCTCGAGGAGGCCCTGTCGCGCAACCGGCTCGCCTATGCCGACCTGCTGCTCGACCTCCCCGACCTGATGGCCGAGCTGGGGGGCCGGCGAAGCGTCGCCGCGCCCGCACCGGCGCCTCGGCGGAGCCCGATGGCTCGGGCAGCGGCACTCGCTACTGCGGGTGCGATCCTTGCGGGCCCCATCGCCCGCAGGCGCCGGCGGCGCCTCATCTGATCACCCCCACGAGGGCTCGGTGGCCGATCGGCCCGGCGGCCGCATGATTTGGTGCGATTGACTGATGCTCTGTAATTTTCGTTGCCGTACTGAGGCATGAGGATGGGGAATTCTCCCCACGCGAGCGCAAGAAACCCGGCCGAGGCTTTGCCTTCACGAGATCACGAACGCAGCGGGTAGGCACAGGTCGCGCGCTCAAGAAATCACCCGATTCGACCGGGCGGGCGAAAAGCGGTGCATCAGCCCGGGGGATGCATCCGATCGGGTCCCGACGATCTCCGAGGTTGCCGGAACCCGGTGACCTCGTGACGCGGATCGGACCGACGCGCCTGGTGGCGAGGATCGACTTGTCCGGGTGCTGCGGACCAGACATGCTGAGGATGTGGAAGCCGACTCGATCCTCTCCCATGGCGGGACGACCAACCCTGGCGGCGGGCTTTCGACGCCGATCGACCGATCGACGACGTTTGCGGGGACCGCGGGACGCGCGTCTGCATACGGACGCGGTCACAGCCCGACGTTGCAGGCGGTCGAAGCCACCCTCGGATCGCTCGAAGACGCACCGGCCTTGGCGTTCGCCAGCGGGCTGACTGCGTGGACCACGCTCTGCCAAACGCTCCTGCGGCCCGGAGACGTCGCCGCGATCCCGAGCCGGGGGTACTACGGGGTCGAAACCCACGCCCAGCTTCTGCTCGAGCCGTGGGGAATCGAGGTACGACGCTTCGACCCGGTCGACCTGGACGCGGTGGCAGCGGCGGCGCGCGGCGCGCGACTCGTGCTGATCGAGACGCCGTCGAATCCGGACATGCGGGTAATCGACATCCGCCAAGTGGCCAAGATCGCACGCTCACACGATGCGCTCCTGGTGTGCGACAACACGGTCGCCACGCCATTGCTGCAGCGGCCGTTGGATATCGGGGCGGACGTCACCTGGCAGAGCGCCACCAAGTACCTGGGCGGGCACTCAGATGTGCTCGCCGGGGTGCTCGCGATGCGCGACAGCGCGTTGTTGAGCCGCGTACGCAACGTTCGCACCCACATCGGCGGGGCGCTCTCGCCCGATGCGGCATGGCTCCTGGGGCGCGGCCTCAGGACGCTTGGCGTCCGTGTCGCGCGCCAATGCGCGAGCGCACTCGATTTGGCCAACCGGCTGGAGTCACATGCGTCCGTCGTGGCCGTTCACTACCCGGGACTCCCCCACCACCCCGACCACGCGATCTCGGCGATCCAGATGTCGGGCGGCTTCGGCGGACTGCTGTCGTTCGAAGTCGCCGACGCGCCCGCAGCCGAACGCGTCATCGCGTCCCTGCAACTCATTCACGGGGCCACCAGCCTTGGCAGCGTCGAATCCCTGATCGAGCGTCGCGGCCGGATCGAACCATCCGGTCGCGTCCCCGAGGGTTTGCTTCGCCTGTCGGTCGGGATTGAGAATGTCGAGGACCTGTGGAGCGACCTGCAGGCCGCGCTCGCCTTGTGACGTCCGAAGCTCAGTCGCCCGAAAGGCCCAGCTGACGGGGCGTGCTCCGTACAGAAAGCTACGGAGCAGGCGACGCTGGGAGCACCACGGCAGGGCTCGTCCAGGTCATCCGCTGCCCCGAACGCGTGAGGCCCTCCCACACCGCCCGCACGCTGATCGCCGTCGTCGGCCGTACGGTCACGGCGAACGTCCCGTCCGCCGCCGTGTCGGCGACCACAAGCTTGCGCCAGGTGTCGCTGGATTTCCATTCGACCCGCACCTGCGTGCGTCCGGTCGACGCGCGCGCCTGCCCCACCAAGCGAACTGCCCCCGCGCCGACTGGCGTGCCACCCGCGACCCCGAACGGCAACGCGTACGCCGCGAGCCCCGGTTTGGGTGTGCCCTCCTCGTCGATTAACCCGGACTTCCAATCGCGGTGATCCCGCAGGAAGTAGTAGACCATCAGTTCGACGCGGGGCGTTGCCCGCATGCGCTCGAACGCGTCCACGATGAAATCGGCTTGTTGCTGGAGCGTGAAGAACTTGGGGTTCTGCGGTACCGGCGCCGTCCCGAACCCGTACTCGGTCAGCCAGATCTTCTTACCGCGCAGGTACGTTCGGTCGATCGACGCCGAGAGGGCGTCGAGGTTGTACAGATCGATGAAGTTCCGGTCAGGACGGGTCGTCGCCCGTGGAGGCGTCGTGGGATACGGGTGATGGCTGACGACATCCATCGGCGGCCGACGTCCCGGCGCATCGAGCGCGTCCAAGAAATCGTCCACCCGTACCCGATTCGGCGCCGTGGGCTGGCCCTTGCCCACACGGCACGAGGGCCCGCAGCGATCGCCGGTGGGGGCGGTGACGGCCCCGGCCACGATTGCGTCCGGATCGGCGGCTTTGACACCCGCGTAGAAGCTCCTCAACAAGTTGGAGTACGTCTCGGGTGACGTCGCCACCCAGCGATTGGCCTGCCGCTCGTACTGGGGATAGAGGAACAGCTTGATGTTCGGTTCGTTCCACGCCTCCCACCTGGTGACACCGCGGGGAGCAAACCGCGTCGCGGCCGCCGTCGCGAATGCCCCGAAGTCTGCGGCGTCCTTTGGCCGTTTGGCCTGCGGGAACACGTCTTTGGCGGGAAGCTTGACTGTGGGATCTCCGGCCCACGTCGGAGTGCCCCACACCGCGAACATCACCTCGAGTTTATTGGCCTTCGCGACGTCGAGCAGCCGGTCGTACTCTGCCCATTGATATGCGGGGTCCCCCGGATCTGAAGGGTTCGTCGGCCGTGTCGGCGCCACCTGAGACCACAGCAAGTCGACGCGAATCAACGACGCACCGCTCTCAGCCATCATGCGCACGCGTGCCGTCGGGTCCTGCCCCGGCTGGTACACGCTGTCGTCTTGGATACCCGCGCGCGGTGAGGCCTTGGGTGCGTCGACGCTGACCGGAGGGCTCGTCGGCCCGTCACCACAACCGGCTGCCGTAAGCAACGCAAGCGCAACGACGATCGATACCCAGACGTGCGATCGCGACGGAGTCTGGGACGGGTGATGGCGGGGCTGCACCAAACTACGATACCGGGCAGTCAGGACGAACTCTGGCCGGGAGGGTCCCGAGGCCGTATCGCGGAGCGCCATTTGGAACACTCCACAAGTGCGCGACCGTCCTTTGGGTTGCTGTTCGCAAATGATCACGACCCTGACGGGCGGTGATGAAGCATCGCGGTGCGGTTTGTTGCACTGCCATCGGTGCTCGGCGTCTCGTGCGGTCGTGGCTCGCTCTGGTTCGGTCCTGGTGGTACAGACCAGGGATCCCCGTCGCCAAACGATCGCCGGTCCGGTCGTGTTCGAGCCGTTGCCCGACCATGCGGGCGGCGTAGCGCTCCGCGTGGTTGCATTCGGACTCGTGATCGTCGCAGCCACCATGACGCCGCCGACGGCAGCCTCTGGCGCGCCCGGCGCCGAGAGTCGATGAACCCGGACGACGACTGGGGCACGTTTCTTCGGGTCGAAGGCGCGAAGGCGCTCGAATGGGCTGCCGGCTACCTGGACCGCGTCGGCGACATGCCAGTGCTGCCGTCGGCATCCCCCGGCCAGATACGTGCGGCGCTGCCGGCGAACCCGCCCGACGAGGCCGAATCGTTCGACGCGATCCTGGCCGATCTCGACGTGCTCCTTCCCGGCGTCACCCACTGGCAACACCCGCGCTTCTTTGCGTACTTCGCGACGACGGCATCGCCACCCGGAATCGTGGCCGAACTCATCGCCGCAACGCTCAATCAGGTGGCGTTCATCTGGCGGACATCCCCTGCCGCCACCGAGCTGGAACATCTGGTGGTGGACTGGCTGGCGGAGCTGCTGGGGCTGCCGCGCAACTGGCACGGCCACATCGAGGACACCGCCTCGACGTCCACGATCGCGGCGCTCGCCGCCGCACGTCACGCGACCGGCCGGCGCGTCATCGTGTGTTCCGAGCACGCGCACTCGTCGGTCGACAAGGCGGCACGCCTACTGGACATGGAGATCCGCAAGGTTCCGGCCGACGCTGCATTTCGAATGCGGGCCGATCGGTGTGTCGAGGCTTGCCAAGCAGGAGACGTGGCCGCGGTCGTCGCCACCGTCGGCACCACCTCGACCACCTCTGTCGACCCGGTGCAGGAGATCGCCGCAGCGACCCACGCCGCCGGCGCGTGGCTGCACGTCGATGCCGCGTACGCCGGATCGTCATGGGTATGTCCCGAGACACGCTGGTCGGCTGCAGGTGTCTCTCTCGCAGATTCGCTGGTGGTCAACCCCCACAAGTGGCTGTTCACTCCCATGGACTGCTCGGTCCTGTGGACGAGCCGGCCGGACGCACTGCGCGAGGCGTTTCGCCTTGTGCCGGAGTACTTGCGCACGAGCGACGAGGCCGACAGTCTGAGCGACTACGGGCCGGCCTTGGGACGACGGTTTCGCGCCCTCAAGCTCTGGGCGGTCATCCGAGCGTATGGGCGGACCGGGCTGCAGACGCGCATCCGCGAGGCCATCCGACTTGCCGCGCTGTTTGAGGAGTGGGTCGACCAGGCGCCGGGCTGGGAACTCTGCGCGCCCCGCCCGTTCTCGGCGGTGTGCTTCCGAATGGCCGGCACCGACGAGCAGAACTCCGCGCTCCTCGACCGGATCAATGCGACCGGTGAGATCTTCATCTCCCACACGCGACTGGACGGGCGCTACATCCTGCGATTGGCGGTCGGGCACGAGCGAACACGCGAGGAGGACGTCGCCCGTGCGTGGGAGGTCATCAGACGCGAAGCGACTCTGGACACGGGCCTGACAGACTCAAGGGTATGAGCGAACGCCCCACGATCCGGGTCATCGGCGTGCCCATGGACTTGGGCCAATCGCGCCGCGGCGTCGACATGGGCCCTTCGGCCATCCGGCACGCCGGACTGCACGAGCGGTTGCGAAGCCTGGGCTATGCGACCGAAGACGCCGGCAATGTCGACATCCCCGAACGGGCGACCCTGGCCACCCATCCCGAACGATCGTTCATGTCGGCAGTCGTCAACGGATGCTCGGCGGCCTACGACGCGGGGGCTCAGGCCATCGTCGACGAGCGCTTCCCGATTTTCCTCGGCGGCGATCATTCGATGGCGGCGGGCACCGTCGGAGGTGTCTCGGCCGCCGGCCCGGTCGGCCTGTTGTGGATCGATGCGCATGCCGACGCGAACACGCCCGAGACCTCACCGACCGGCAACATCCACGGCATGCCGTTGGCTGCGCTTCTGGGACTCGGCGCTCCGGCGCTCGTCAATCTGGGGCACGCTGGGCCCAAGATCCCGTTCGCGCGGGTCGCGCTGATCGGGCTGCGCGACGTCGACCCCGGTGAGCGGGCACTCCTTCGCGCTCACGGCGTAGCGGCATTCACGATGACGGATGTCGACGAGTACGGCGCCGGCGAGGTCGCGCGTCGGGCACTGGGCCACTTGGACGGCGTCGGGCGGTTGCACGTCAGCCTCGACATGGACGTGGTCGACCCGCTCGAAGCCCCAGGCGTCGGTACCCCCGTTCCAGGCGGGCTCACCTACCGCGAAGCGCACCTCGTGATGGAGGTGATCAGCCGCGACGGCCGCGTCCGGTCAGCCGACCTGGTCGAGGTCAACCCGATCCTGGACGAACACAACCGGACCGCCGAGATGGCTGTCGAGTTGATCGCGTCACTGCTCGGCAAGTCGATCCTGTAGCCCGCACCAGCTTGTGCGAAATAGTTAACGTTTGGACAACAGTGTCAGACACGAATCTCCGAGACCCGTTACCGTCAAAGGGCTCTCGGTGTGCGAAACGACCCTTCCGTACACGCGCCGAAGCGTCACAAAGTAGGCCTCGCATCGCCGGGCGGTGACGACGGCCGACCTGACGTGCATGATGCGCTCTCTGCGAACCACCTGGCGTCGCCTGCGCGCCGCTTTGGCGCCGTCTGCGTCACCCGCGCACAGAATTTGCCGGACCGCATCGTTCAGTTAATCGGTCGCGGCGTGAAGCCCGCATTCGGTCTTGCCCTGACCGGACCAACGGCCCTGACGGCCGTCTCCGGGCATCGTGCAGTACGTGCAGCCGATCGACGCGTACCCCTTGTCGTGGAGCGGGTTGTACGGCAGACCGTGCTCGCGGATGTAGTCCCAGCAGCGCCCGTCGTCCCAATCTGCGAGCGGATTGGCCTTCCACAGGCCGAAGGCGTCATCCCAGCCCAGTTTGACGGCGTTAGCCCGCGTTGGTGACTGATCACGCCGCACACCGGTGATCCAGCATTCACGTCCGGCGAGCGCGCGGCCGAGGGGCTCGACCTTGCGGACGGCGCAACAGCGGTCTGGCGCCGTCTCCCACAGGCTCGGGCCGAACGCAGCGGCCTGGCGTCCGAGCGACGGCCCCTCAAACGCTTGGATCCTCGTCGAATAACGCTCCTCGACCTGACGCCAGTAGGCATACGTCTCCGGGAACAGCACATGCGTGTCGAGCGCGAACACCTGGGCGGTGGGATCGGCGGCGAACAGCATGTCCAGGAGGATCGTCTCCTCCTTTTGGAACGAGCAAGCGAGCACGAGCCCCGACCCGAACCGCTCGACCAGCGCACCGACCAATTCGGCGGCCTCAAGCGTCTCGATGTCGCGATCACCAAGCGGCGGAGCCTGCGAAGCGGCAGTCGTCATGACGGATACGGTACCAGGCCATTGCTCACTCCTGAGGGGCCGGGTGGGACGCGATCGGCCGCCAGATTCGCCAAGAGCCCTGACGTAAGGGTCCGTGCGAGAACCACGCTCGCGAAGGGTGGCGAGCGGAAAACGAGCGAGGCGGTGCTGGCGAGCCTCGCTGCTCCTGGTCGTCACAACGATCTCGCCAGTGCCGTATCGCAACGGTTTGCAGCCGCCAACCGAGCGGAAGTTCTGGGATGGGCCCGAAGTGCTCCCTCTCGTAAGTACGGCCGCGTATCCCGCGCGAAAACCGAGCCAGGCAAGGACGCAGTGTCGTGCCGCTCTCGGTACCCATAACGGCGAGACCGAGGACACCGCGTGGCGAAGGTTTGCAGCCGGGAGACGTGGTCGTAACTGCGAGAGGGAGCACTAAACTTGTCAGGAATCGAAGGAGCGTACCCATGGCCCAGACCCGATCGAAGGTCGCCATCCCTGTGCGGCGCGTCAGTTCGCTGATCGACGGAAAACCGTCCCGCCGACACACGGACCGCGTCGAGACGTCGACCAATCCGGCGAATCTCTCGGACGTCGTCGCCGAGGTCGCGTTGGTGCGACCCGAAGGCGTCGTCGCCGCGTGCCGTGCAGCCCACGCGGCGCAGGCGGCGTGGGCAGCCACACCCCCACCCCGCCGCGCCCGCGTCATCCAGCAAGCCGGGCGCCTGGTGGAGGCCAACAAGGAGGCCCTCGCGCGCCTGCTGACCCGAGAGATCGGCAAGCCGTACGTCGAGGCCCTCGGCGAGGTGCAGGAGATCATCGACCAGTGCGACTTCTTCGTCGGGGAAGGTCGTCGCCTCTACGGCCAGACCGTGCCGAGCGAGATGCCAAACAAGCAGCTCTTCACCTACCGCATGCCGGTGGGGGTCTCGTTCATCATCACCGCCGGCAACTTCCCGGTCGCGGTTCCTGCGTGGTACATCGTGCCGGCATTGGTCTGCGGCAACACGATCGTGTGGAAGCCCGCGGAGTACACGCCTGCGCTGGCCGACGCACTCGCGTCGCTCTTCGTCAACGCGGGCCTGCCAAAAGGAGTGCTGCAGGTCGTCCACGCCGACGGTCCGGCGACCTCAGCCGGGCTCGAACGCGCGCTCGCAGAGGGGTTGATCGGCAAAGTCGGATTTACCGGATCGACTGCGGTCGGCCAGCGCATCGGTGAACTCTGCGGACGCTATCTGCAGAACCCGTGCCTGGAACTCGGCGGCAAGAACCCGCTCGTGGTGATGCCCGACGCAAATCTTGACCTGGCGGTCGAGGGTGCGATCTTCTCGGGCTTCGCGTTCGGCGGCCAGCGTTGTACGTCGCTCGGCACGGTCTTCTGCCACGCCAAGGTCCATAAGGAGTTCGTCAAGCGGTTCTCCGCGGCGCTGTCGTCCGCACGACTCGGCGACCCGACCAAGAACGTGCTGTTCGGACCGCTCATGCACGAACGCTTTCACGCGCGCTTCCTGGAGTACCTCGACCTGATCGAACCCCACCACAGGGTTTCGGGATCGAGCGGGGTCGGACAGATCTCCCGGGCAAATCCCCGTGCGGGTTTCGTCGGCAATGCGTCCAAGGGCCTGTTCGTCCACCCGACCATCGTGGACGGCATCCGCCCAGACGACGCGCTGTACTCCACAGAGACGTTCGGGCCCCTGGTCGGCGTCGGGACGTTCACGACGATGGACGAGGCGATCGCCCTGGCCAACGGCCACGGCTACGGCCTCTCGTCGGCGATTTACACCACCAGTCCTGACTGGGCTTTCCAGTTTCGGGCCGGCGTCTCCGCAGGGATGCTCTCGGTCAACAACTCCACGGCCGGCGCAGAATCCCACCTGCCGTTCGGCGGCAACGGCAAGTCCGGCAACGGTGGACGCCAATCCGGGATATGGGTACTGGACAAGTTCACCCGCTGGCAGTCCATGAACTGGGACTACGCGGGGCACCTGCAGCGCGCGCAGATCGATGTCGAGGACGTACCGGCCGATCTGGGGTTCAGGCTCAAGCACTGACCGGTCGTGGTATAACGATTTTAATGATTTGTCACCCCCGCAGCCTCACCGTCCTGGCCGCGTTCGTCGCCATGGGCGTCGGCGCATCTTCGGCATCGGCCTACCAGCTCGGCGGTCAGCGCTGGCCCGGGCGGACGGTGACCTACCACACCACCTCACGGGTCAACGCCGCCGCCGTGCAGGATGCGGTCAAAGCCTGGAATACGAGCGGCGTGCGGATCAAGTTCGTCCCGTCGACGCGTCGGCGCGCACAGGTCATTATTCGCACACGGTCGCAAGGCTGCGTCGGGTTCGCCCAGATCGGCCACCGAGGGGGCTTTGGAATGACCCTCGGCACGGGATGCGAGCGACGCTACATGGCTCTGATCGCAGCGCATGAGTTCGGGCATGTCCTCGGCCTGAGGGCTCGTAGAAAAATAACTACCTCGAAGGAGGGCGAGCGAAAACCGAGTAAAACGGTGGCGGCGAGCTCGGGGCTACTGGTTGTAACGCCGTTCTCGCCGGCGCCGTTTGACGAAGGTTTGCAGCCGCCAAACGAGAGGTAGTTTTTCTACGGGCCCTGAGTCATGAGACACGCCGCTGCGCCACGATGAACCGCCTGCTCACCACCTGGGTGGGCGACCAGTGCGCACAGGCGCGCGGGCAGGCCTGGCAGTACCGCTGCCGCCTGCTCGAACGCGACGACGTGCGCGGTGCGATCCGCCTGTACGGCGGATCGATCAATCCCAAGGCCGTCGGCATTGCCTGGTGCGATCGGTTCGCTGCCCTCGCCCCGCCGACCGAGGCTGCTGCCACCGCCACAGCGACAACGATCACCCTGCACTGGCGCGACCTCACCAACGCCAACCTTGCGAATACGGATGTCGCCGTGCGGCAAGGCGACTGCGCGACGCTGCCGGTCGCGACAACTGACCATCAGTCCGCGTTCATCCAAGGAAGCGTCACCCCCGGCGGCCTCCGATCCGCGCCAGTCGACACCGCCGGCCCGGGCCCCAACTGCATCGAGCTGTGGTCGGTCGACCGCTACGGCCGCCCCAGCCCCATACCCGTCAGGGTGACCGTGGCAGTGCCCGCCCCGATTACGCCCACCGCTGAGTTCACATCGGCACCCGCAGGCGGGAGTGTCGCGAACGGAACGTCCGCAATCACGTTCACCGCCACTGCCAGCGATGCGGACAGCACCACCCTGACGTACTCCTGGGACTTCGGCGATGGCTTCTTCGCCACCGGACCGAACCAGAACCACACATATTCGTATGACGGCACCTTCGTCGTCACTGTGATGGTCGCCGACGAGGGCGGGCGTACCGCGACAGTCACGAAGAACGTTGTTATCGACCCGTAGCGCGGCTGCTGCCGGCCCCGACTCCGCGATATCCGCGACCGGGAGTACCCTTTCGCGGAATGCACGACCCAGATAATCAGTACCCCCGCTCGGACGGATCCCATGACGTGCGCAATGCGACGTTCGCCGAGAAGCAGCTGCCGTCCGCAGCGCACGACCAGAACCAACCGCCCGAAGAGCAGGTGTTCGGCGCGGAGACTCAGGCGCTGGCTGCGCAATGGCGGATCTTTGCGCGATTCGCGACCGGGGTCGCGGTGCTCACCGCGCCCGTCTTCTTCCTCGTGGTGTACCGAGCACTCGGATGGAGTGCCGTGGCGGCGGGACTCGTCGCCGCCCTCGGGGTGTTCGCGTTCCGCGGCCTCCTGGACCTGGTGTCGCGTGCCCTCATCCCGTATCCGAGCGTGTTCGGCGAGGATGGACGGCTGCGGGAAGCCGACATCGTCTCGCGGCGACGCGCCTGGTTCTGGCGGTCATGGTTTCGCCGGATCGTGTTTCTCGGCACCATCTACCTGTTCATCGCCCTCATCGCGTTCCTCGTGCATGCGTCGAATGGCGACACCAGCATCACCAGTGCATTGTCGGCGCCCGGCTCGTGGCTGGGCGACCAGTTCGGAAACGCCGAGGCTCGCTCCAGCCTGATCGGCCTGGCGCTGACGCTCCCGCTCTTTCTGGTCTTCAACGTCATCATCCTTCTGGGCCCGTTGCTCTACGCCGGTATCAAGCAGATCAACGCGTTTGAGCCGGGTGACGCCGACTGGGGCGTCCGGATGGCGGACGTGCGTGGTCAGGCCGAACCCAAGGAGGAGATCCGCAGGATCGTCGGCCTCTGGCAAGCCGGTGACGAGTTCGAACGCGCAGGCGGCAAGCGTGAGCGTGGCGTGTTGTTTCTGGGCGCGCCCGGCACCGGCAAGACGATGCTGGCCAAGGCCATTGCGTCGGGCTTCAACTGCCCGTTCGTCTCGGTCCCGGGATCGGCCTTTGCGCAGACGTTCATCGGGGTCGACGTCATCCTCGTCATGTGGCTGTCGTGGCGTGCGCGGCGCCTGGCACGCAAGTGGGGCGGGCAGTGCATCGTCTTCATCGACGAGATCGACGCGGTCGGGATGCGCCGGGCGAGCCTTGGCGGCGCGCAGGCCGGGCCCGTCGGCCAGCCATCGCTGCACGAACTGTGCTTCTACGGGCCTTACGGGGCGATCAACCCCAGCGGGGATCTGGTCGTCGAGAACGCGGCATGGCGGGAGCGCATGTTCGCGTCGCGCGCCGAAGGCCCGCGGTCGCTCTATTCGGCTCCGGTACAGCGACTCGCCGATTCGATTCGCAGCATGGTCTTTCCCGGTGTCGGCGGGACGATGGGACAGGGAGGACTGCAGCAACTCCTGGTCGCGATGGACGGTGTCAGCACCCCCAGCTTGTCCCGGCGGTTGCTCGTCAATCGCCTCAACACGTGGCTGGATGCGACCTACGTCATCCCGTCGCGCATCGGAAACCTCCGTCTGCGCCTTGCACCCGCGCGTCCCCGCAGCGAGCAGCTGTACTTCATCGGCGCCTGCAACGCACCGTTGGAGGCACTCGACCCCGCCCTGACCAGACCGGGTCGGATGGGCCGCCACGTGCAGTTCCGCACGCCGAACCGCGACGATCGCAAAGACATCTTCGACCTGTACCTCGCCAAGGTCGCGCACGCCGCGGAACTCGACACGGACCGCCGCCGCGACGAACTCGCGCGCATCACGATGGGCCACTCCCCCGCCATGATCGAGCAGGTCTGCTCGCTCGCGTTGACCAACGCGCACCACGACGGCCGGCTCGCGTTCGAATGGCGCGACCTGCTTGAGGCCATCACCGTCGTCGAGGCCGGCATCGAGTCGGGCTTCAAGTACGGCGCCGACGAGGCACGCGCGACCGCGATCCACGAAGCCGGTCACGCCGTCACCGGCCACATCTACATGAAGGGCCACACGTCGACACGGCTCACGATCAAGCCGCGCGGCAACTCGGGCGGGCATCACATGATGCAGAGCGTCGACGAGCGCATGTTCAAGTGGCGCCACGAACGGTTCGCCGACCTGGTGTGGAGTTTGGGTGCGCTTGCCGCCGAACGTGTCTTCTACAACGAGAACGCAAACGGCGTGGCCGGTGACATCTCGTCTGCGACGGCTGTGGCGGCGATGATGGTCGGCGTGACGGGCATGCCGCCCGAGACGCCCGATCTGAGCGAAAAGTTCGCGACCGAAGCCGAAGCCCGCGTCGCCGAGCGAAAGCTCATGCGCCGATTCGAGCAGCTCGGTGCGCAGATCATGAACCGCGCGACGATGGGCAGCGCCCTGCAAGGCGATCCTGTTGCGACCGTGCTGGGTGACCCAGGCAAGCAGAAGATGGTCGCCGAGATTCTCGGTCAGGCATACCTGACGGCGTACTGGTTCGTCCAGCACAACCGCGAGGCGACCGAGCGCGTCGCCGAGAGGCTCCTGGAGCGCCGTGAGATATTCGGAGACGACGTCCTGGAACTGCTGGACAGCGTGCGCCTGACCATCCCGAACATCGACCCACTGGATGAGGCGAATTGGCCGAGGATCTGATCGATGTCGTGGACGAGGTGGCCCCGCTGAACACCGACATTCCTCCGGCGGAAGGTGCTCCCACGCCCGGAGGACACCCGCGACGGACGTTTCGATGGGTCTATCAACGCCGTTTCCTTGCTGCCTTCGCCATCCTGGGGCTGGTCATCGTCGCGGCGGGCGTGCTGACCGTGGTGCTCCTCAATCGGGATCGTCCGGCGCCGTTCTCGGTGTTCGTCCCCGTCGCAACGGATCCGGTCGACCGTGCCCAGCAGATCGCGAACCACGTGCAGGCCCGATACCTGGCAGACGACGGCACACCGCTCGTCACGATTCAAGCCGGCGAGACGGACAATCCGTTGCTGCCGCTCGCCCCCACCCTGGTCAGCGTGGTGACCAGCCCGTCGGGAGAGACGTTCGCGTTCGAGGCGGGCGACATCCTGTTCTACAAGCTCTGCCCCGCCGGAGTACCACCGTGCACACTCGACCCGTCCGCCGACCGTGCGACCCTGGGGCCGATCTACGCCCGCCAGTCGCTCGAGCTCGCGCTGTATGGGCTGAAGTACGTCACCGAGGCCGAGTCCGTGTTCGTGTTGCTGCCGACCGGCTTCGAGGCTGCGGCCAAAGCGGGGGACGCACCCCCGCGCATCGCCCTTTACTTCCGCAAGAGCACCCTCGAGAACAAGCTCGACCGGCCGTTCACCGACACCCTCCCTGGTCTGCCACCCACCCCGGCAACCCTCACGCCGGCGGTCGTCGCCCAGATCGACGCGCTGACGAAGGGGACAAAGCACAGTCTGCAGACGACGACGTCGGAGGACAAGACCTCCAACCTCATCGTCATCACGCCGGTGCCCTAAGTCAGCGTCAATGAACTACTACGACGTTTGGCGGCTGCAAACCGTCGCCATACGGCGTCCGCGAGATCGCCGTTATGCCCGATAGCGGCGAGGCTCGCGGACACCGCCTGGCTCGGTTTTCGCTCGCCCTCCGCCGTAGTAGCTATTCATTGACACTTCCTAAAGGGTCCGTGCAGTAACTATTGCACCGTTTGCTGCCGCCGACTGCAAACCGTCGCCATACGGCGTCGCCGAGATCGCCGTTCCACCAGTAGCAGCGAGGCTCGGGACACACCGTGTCGCTCGGTTCTGAAAATAGCCATCCAGCGGTTCGTATTTCAAGCCGCCTGGGGCGAGCCCCGCTCCGGGCCGTTTCGCTCGCCATCCGGCGCAGCAGTTGTTTCTGCGCGGAGCCTCACGAACCCTCA
>JANMDV010000121.1:0-4051 GCA_031376485.1 Actinomycetota bacterium | reverse complement strand
GCCGGGGCTGTCGCTCGTCGGCGACGCCTTCTTCGGCACACCGACGACCGCCGGGACCTACGGCTTCACGGCCCGCGTCACAGATAGCCGCGGCGCCACGGCGAGCGGGCAGTTCTCGATCGCAGTGGGCCAGTAGGCCTGGTGGACAACGACGGCACCGGGCCCTCGACCTTCCCGGCACCGGCGCCGCGGACTCCGCAACTTAACGGAAAGCTGAGGGACAGCCATGGAACTGAACGAGCGGGCAGCACAGAAAGGAAGGACACGATGAAGGGGACGAAGAGGCGCCCATTCGGAAACCGGATTGGCACGCTCGTGTCGCTGTCGTTCATGGCGGCGGTGTTGGTCCTGCCGTCGGTCGCACTGGCTGCGGTGAGCGTCAAGCGCGCCGAGCTCAGCTCGGGCAGCTTGAGGGTCGAGGGGCAAGGGGCGCGCGGGGGCGCGACGATCACCGTGTCCTCGCCCGAATCGAGAGCGACGGGCAGAGCCGATAGCAACGGCGCGTTCAAAGTCACGGCGTCGGGCTTCAAAGCGAGCACGTGCAAGGTGACCGTGGACGACGGCTCCACCTCGGTGGTCGCGACCCTCTCGGGCTGCACGCCGACGAGCACCCCGCCTCCGCCACCGGCACCGGCTCCCGCGCCGGCGCTTTCGTCCGTGGCGTTGAGCCACACCTCGCTCAACTCGGTCGGCACCCTGGCCGTGGGAGAGGTCCTTCTTGCGGGTGCGTCGTCGACACCGGTCGTCGTCGCGCTGACAAGCAGCCATCCGGCCGTCGCCCCTGTGAGCAGCGCGTCCGTCCAGGTTGCGGCCGGGTCCAACCAGGCGGTGTTCACGGTGGAGCAGGTCGCCGTCGTCCCCGCGCCGACCATCGTGACGATCACGGCCTCGTCCGGTGGGGTGACGAAGACGACCCAGTTGACGATCAACCCCACGCCGGCCATGGCCTTCTTCGCGCAGGCGACGGATATGGGCCCTGGTTTCGTGGGCGCGAACTTCGTGGATACGGCTGTCGGTATCGGCACCACCCTGGGCGTGTCACCCGCGGTCGGCTGCGTCCGCTTCGCCATCATCGCCGGCCAACTCCCCAATGGATTGTTCCTGTTTGACCCCAACACCGGATCGACGCCGTGCAAGCTCGACATGGTTTCCGTCTCGGGCGTGCCGACCACCGTTCAGACGAACACGTTCACGCTCAGGGCCACCGACGACGCAGGTCAACAGGCGAGCATCGTCGTCACCATCAGGATCAATCCACCGCTTGGGCTCACGATCACGCCCCAGTTGCCTTGGTCGCCCATCGTCGGGAGCTTCTCGAATCTGTGGATCACGGGCAGCGGTGGCGTCGTGCCGTACACATGGACCCGCACGGCCGGTCAGTTCCCACCGGGCATGTCCCTCGTCCAGGACAACCGGGATGGCCCCCTGGTGCGCGTCACCGGCACGCCCACCGCCGCCGGCGCGTACACCTTCACCCTCCGCGTCACAGACGCCAAGGGCGCCACGGGGACCCAAACCATCTCCGTCACGGTCGGCTCCGCCTGAGCCTGCATCCAGACTGAGTCAGGTTTCAACGAAAGTAGCCCACAACGGCTACATAATAGTAGACTCAAATCGTGAGCACGACGATCCGTATCAGCAAACAGACGCGCGACCGGTTCGCGCGTCTTGCGACACTCACCGGTAGGCCGATGACCCAGTTGCTCGACGAGGCCGCTGACGCGCTTGAGCGACGGGCGTTCTTCGATCAACTCGCCGCCGGGTTCGAAGCCCTTCGCGCCGATCCGGTCGCTTGGGCCGAGATCGAGGCCGAGCGGGCTGCCGAGGGCGTCACGCTCGGCGACCGTTCGTCGTGAGCGGGGGTCGCGGCGAGGTATGGCTCATCGACTTCGGCGAGCCGGTGGGGCGCGAGCAGGCCGGGCGTCGACCGGGAGTCGTCGTGTCAGCCGACGCATTGAACGAGAGTCGCAGCGGCGTCGTCATCGTCGTCCCATGCACAACGACAAGGCGAGGGCTCATTTCGCACGTGGAGATCGATCCGGCCTCGTCGGGCCTCGACGAGGCGAGCTACGCCAAGTGCGAGGACGTCAAGTCGATCTCCGAGCAGCGCCTCATGGTGCGCCTGGGTGCCGTGGGCCCCGAAGCGATGTTCGACATCGCACGGGCGCTGCGTTTCCTGCTCGACATCTGAGCCACCTCCAGGATGCACTCGTTGGCGACAACTTCAGATCTATTGGGGTGAGTGCCGATACACAAAAGATGAGCCCGCTACTGCATCCAGCGTCGTGAGGCGCTCCGTGGCCATGCTCGTGCTGTTCGTCGCGGCTGGGTGCCTGGCAGCGGTCGATCTCGGTCGGGATCGAAGCCGGCAGGTCGGCTCGGCTGACGCGCTTCTCCAGATGTCCGTTCTCGCGATCCTGTGCGTCGGCGCGCTCAT
Organism: Actinomycetota bacterium; assembly: GCA_031376485.1. GTDB lineage: Bacteria > Actinomycetota > Thermoleophilia > Miltoncostaeales > Miltoncostaeaceae > CALMEC01. The sequence goes on along the minus strand of JANMDV010000121.1, from coordinate 1,614 downwards.
GGCCGTGATGTCGTACCGAACCTTGCGGCGGGAGCGCGTCGACCAGCGGGTCACAATCGACGCGTGGCACCAGCAGGAGCGCACGGAGCAGGCGCTGCTCGAGACGCTGATCGCCTCGGCCCCAGTGGGATTCAGCTTCGTGGACGCGGACCTTTGTATAAGGCGCGTCAACAAGCGGGCCGCCGCGATGGTCGGCTCGCGTCCCGAGGATCTCGTCGGCCGGCATGTCGCAACTGTCAGCCCCGACGCGCGGCAGAGCGTGGAGGAGACCTACAGGTCCGTGCTTGACGACGGTGTGACGATCGACGGACGTCGCGTCACCCAGGAGCGCGACGGCCGGATCTCGCACTTCGAGCTGAGCCACTACCCGGTGCGCCTCGGTGATGGGCGTCCACTCGGAGTGGGCGTGGTGGTCGAGGACGTCACCCACCGGGTCGAGACGCAGCTCGAGCTTGAGCGCGTGCTGAATGCGGAGCGTGAGTCGCGCGAGGCTACCGAGGTGGCGAACCGGGATCTGCTCGAGCGCAACGACGCGCTCCGAGGTGCGCAGCGAAGCTTCTTCGAGCGAACGCAGATGCTCCGTGCGCTGACGGACCTCGCCGAGGACGTGATGTTCGTGGTCGATCGCGAAGGCCGTTGCCGGATGATCAACACCGCAGGGGCCCGGTCGGTGGGCGCTCTGCCCGAAGATGTCATCGGGACGACTTACGATGCCTTCCTCCCGAAGGAGTTCTCCCAACGGGCGCGCAATCGGGATCTCGAGGTCATGGCCACGGGCCGGACCGTGGTCGACGAGGAGAGTCTGAACACTCCGCAGGGAGCCCGCCGCATGGTGACGACCCGCGCGCCGTGGGTGGTCGACGGCGAGACGATCGGCGTAGTGGTGCTCGCTCGCACAATCATCCCGCTCAGCGCTGAAGACCGGGACCGCGGCCTGCTGCACGCCGAGGCGCGGGCGGCAGAGTCCACGATGGAACGAGCGCTCAAACGGCTTGCCGAGCAGAACACACGGCTGCAGGAACTCGATCGGGCCAAAGATGAAATCGTGGCGCTCGTCTCGCACGACCTGCGCACACCGCTCACATCGATCCGTGGCTACACGGAGCTACTCAAGACCGGGCACGGCGTCGACGAGCGCGGGCGGGGATTCATCGAGGTGATCGAGCGCAACAGCCGGCGGCTGCTCGAACTCGTCGACGACCTGCTGGTGGTCGCACAGCACCGGGTCGGGGGGTTCACGGTGCGTGTCGACGAGCTCGACCTGGCGCAGCTCGTGTCCGAGTCCCTGGCGACGTTCGCCCCGGCCGCGGCCGCCAAGCAGATCGCCCTTGTCCAACGGGTGGATGGGAGCGCTCCTGTCGTAGGCGATGCCGCACGCCTCGGGCGCATGCTCGACAACCTCGTCGCCAACGCAGTCAAGTTCACCCAACCAGGAGGGGTCGTCGAGGTCGGACTGACGATGTCCGCGGAGCGTGCGCTCCTTCGCGTCCGCGACAACGGTCCCGGCATCGCGCCCGCAGATCAAGCGCACGTCTTCGATCACTTCGCGCGGGCGCGTGAGGCGGACGGCGGAGGGCTCCGTGGCATCGGCCTGGGACTCGCGATCGCCCGCGC
>JANMDV010000109.1:0-7159 GCA_031376485.1 Actinomycetota bacterium | reverse complement strand
GGTCATCACCCGGAGGCGACCCGATTCGTCCAGGCCGCTCGCCGTCCCTGACGTCGCGCGATCACCCGTCTGGATGGTGATGCCCGTTCCGTGGAGCAGATCACGCTCGGCGAACGCTGCCAGCGTCGCCGCGGGTCCGTCGGCGAGCCATTCCGCGTAGCGACGGCTCAGGCTCGTCAGCACGGCAACCAGCACCCGGGCGCGCGACGGGGGTGTGCCGCCGTCGATCAGCGCGCCGGGCTGCCACTTGGCATCGCCAAGCTCCGGCACCCCACGGACGTTGATCCCGATCCCGACGACAACCCACGCCACGCCGGTCTCGTCGGCTGCGAGTTCGCACAGGATGCCGCACACCTTGCGCTCGCCGATGACGATGTCGTTGGGCCAAATGATCCCGGCGACGTCGCCCAGCGCCTCCGCCACCGACACCGCGGCGACGATCGGCACCATGCCTGTGTCCGCGGCCGGGACCGGCGGGCGCAGCACCACCGAGCACAGCACCGCGTCGCCCGGCTCCGATCGCCATTCGCGCCCGCGCCGTCCGCGGCCGCCGCCCTGGAAGTCGGTGCCGATGACAAGGCCCTGCGGTGCTCCCGCCCGCGCCTGTGCCACCGCGTCGTCATTGGTCGAGCCCGTCGACGAGCTCCACCGCACAGGGCCTGCGATGGGCGGGGTCAGTCGGGCTTCCACGAGTCGGGGCACGATCGGGTCGGCTCCGTCACCCAATCGGTAACCCTCGTGGACTCCGTCGATCGCGATGCCCTGTCGGCGGAGTGTCTCGACGTGCCGGTGGATCGCGGCCCGTGAGCATCCCAGTCGCTCTGCAAGCGTCTGTCCCGAGGTCCCGTCCTCACCGGCCAGTACGAGGGCCTCCAGGACCGACTCGCGGCGCTCGTCCGAGTCTGTGCTCATCCGCAGTCCATTCGTGTCGTCACGGGTCAACCGTACATGCCGTGACGACCTCCGGTAGCGTACCGCCCGCTTGAACAATCGATGGGGGAGGAAACAGATGATGAGTGGGCCACGTATCGCGCGTATCGCCGTGTTCGCAGCGCTCGTCGCAGTGCTCGGGCTGACGCCCGCGATCAGTGTGCCGGGCATCTCGGTCCCGATTACGGCGCAGACGCTCGGGGTCATGATCGCGGGGCTCATGCTAGTGCCCGTCGAGGCGTTCCTTTCGGTGGCACTCTTCGTCGGGCTTGTCGCCGCAGGACTGCCGCTCCTGTCCGGCGGGCGTGGTGGGTTGGGCGTGTTCAGCGGGCCCAGCGCCGGGTTCGTGCTGGGGTTTCCCTTCGCTGCGGCGGCGATCGCCGTGATCATCGCCGGGGCGCGACGCATCGGAGGCGAACACACCCGGCCGGTGCAACTGGCCACGCATTTCGCGGCCGCGGTGCTGGGTGGCGTCGGCCTGTTGTACTGCATCGGGATCCCCGTCGGCGCGCTCGTCGCGGACATCCCGCTCGGCAAATTCTTTACCGGGTCCATGAGCTTCGTTCCGGGTGATCTGCTCAAGGCCGCCGCCGCGACGGTTGTCGCCACGTCCGCCTTCCGAGCCGCGCCGTTCCTGCAGCCGCACCTCGGCAGGGCCTAGTAGTGGTGCGACATCGAAAGAGCGGTGGTGTCTCCCCGGCTGCGAGCGTCGCGATGTGGCGTCCTCGGTATCGCGAATATGCCCGGTGTCCCGTCGACGTGCGTCCACCGCCTCGCCCCGCTCTCGCTCGGCGATACAGGCACGCCATTTTGATGTCACACCACTAGGCGGTTCGATGCTCGTCGGTGCCAAGGCACTTTCGGGTGACCCCGGGCGCGAGGGGCGGATCGCCCTGCGCGGATCGGGAGACGCGATCTCGTACGCCGAGCTTCGCGACCAGGCCGCACGCATCTCCCGACACAGCGCGGCCTGGGCGGCCCACGATGACGACTGCTCACCATTCGTGGGGATCCTGTCCGACTGGACCCCGCAGTTCGTTGCGTGTTTCCTGGGGCTGTCAGCGGCGGGATGGGCGGTCGGGGTGCTCGATCCAGCGTGGTCGGCCGATGAGCGGACGGGTGCCCTCGCCCAGCTCAATCCGGCGGCGGTGGTGGTCGACGACGGGTGTCGTTCCGCCGCCGCGGCGCTGGCCACGGACCGGTGGCAGGTCGCCGGGCACATGGATCCCGGCTGGACCGTCCTGACCCGTACAGCGCCTCCGTCACGGCGGCGAGTTCCCGAACCGACCACGGACTCCCCGTTCTACGTCGGTTTCACTTCGGGGAGTTCCGGTCGGCCCAAGGCCTTCATGCGCTCGCATCGATCGTGGTGGGAGAGCTTCGAGAGTTTCGACGGCCTGTGTCCGCTCGACCCCGACGGGGTCGTTCTGGTCCCGGGCCCGCTCTCGAGTTCGCATTTCTTGTTCGGCGTGCTCCACGCGCTCCATGCGGGGGCCTCCGCCGAACTCGTGAGCTCGGCGGAGTACTCCCCGGATCGCGTGGCCGAGCGCGTTGCACGACCCGGAGGACTGGCAGCCCTTTACGTCGTTCCGACCATGCTGGCCCAGCTTGCAACCGGCTCACCCGTGGGATCGGCCGACGGTCCCGCATACATCTTCTGCGCCGGCGCCCGTCTCGAGACCGCGGTGCGTGCGCGTGCGCGCGGACGGTTCCCCGCGAGTCGCCTGGTCGAGTACTACGGCGCGTCCGAGCTCTCGTTCGTGGCGATCGACCGGGACGGTGACGCGACGCCGGCGGGATCGGTGGGGCGGGTGTTCCCCGGGGTCGAGGTCACCATCCGGGGCGACGGGGACGAGATCCTCGCACCCGGCCAGGCCGGGGTCATCTTTGCGCGAAGCCCGCTCGTGTTCATGGGCTATCGCGGTCAGGCGCCGCAGTCCGGAGCACGTGTACTCGACGACGGTTGGATGACGGTGGGTGACCGTGGGGCACTCGACGAGGCCGGGTTTCTCTCGGTCGCCGGGCGGGGCTCCAGCCTGATCATCACCGGGGGCGCCAACGTGCAGTCCGAGGAGGTCGAAGAGGTCGTCGCCGCCTTCGCCGGGGTCGCGGCGTGCGTGGTCGTCGGGCTGCCCGATCCCACGTGGGGCGAAGTGGTGTGCGCGGCGCTCGTGACAGAGCCTGACGCCGAGCTGCGGCGCGAAGACCTGCGTCGTCATGTCGCCGGGCAGCTCACGCGCTACAAACGTCCGCGGCGGTACGTGACGCTCAAGGGTCCGTTGCCGCTCGGGCGGACGGGCAAGGTCGATCGCCGACGGGTGCGGGAACTCGTGCTGGACGGTCGGGACGTCCGGGAGATCCGGTGAGTCTGTCCACACCCCGTGCCTGAAACCGCGCTCATCCTGGCGGGGCGGCGCACGCCGATCGCCCGGCTGGACGGCGAACTTGCTTCACTCGACGCGCAGACCCTCGCCACGATCGTCGTGCGGGCCCTGGTTTCGGATATCGGAGTCGCCCCTGACGCGGTGTCGGACGTGATCCTGGCGATGGCGGCCGGGTCGGGCGGCAACCTGGCCCGCCGCGTCGCCTTGGATGCGGGGCTCGCCACGAGCGTGCCCGGACTGACGATCGACCGCCAATGCGGCGGGGGACTCGACGCGATCGTGCTGGCGTGTCGGCTGGTCCAGGCGGGGGCCGGTGACCTGTATATCGCGGGCGGGGTGGAGAGCGCGTCGACGTCGCCGCTGCGGCGTGAGACGTCGGCCGACGCGGGCGCCGCGGGACGGCGATTCTTCCCGCGCCGGATGTTCTCGGGCGGGGGTCACGACGATCCGGGCATGGCCGAGTCGGCCCAGACGATCGCGGTCGAGTGGGGGATCCCCCGCTCGCGTCAGGACGCCTACGCGGCCCGAAGCCATCAGCAGGCCGTTGCGGCACGGGCCGCGGGGGTGTTCGATCGTGAGATCGTGCCGTGTGTGGTCGACGGAGCCAATGGACCGGTCGTCGTGAGCGAGGACTCCTGTCCGCGTGCCACGTTGACCCCGGAGCGCCTTGCCCGGTTCCCGGCGATCGTCACCAGCGAGGGCACGGTGACCGCAGGTAACGCAAGTCAGATCGCCGACGGGGCAGCGGCCGTCGTCGTCACATCGGAACGGATGGCCGAACGGCTTGGCAGATCCGGTCTGCGCCACATCGACAGCACGACCACCGGCGTCGATCCCCGCCTGTGCGGCATCGGCGCCGTCGCCGCCGCCCGGGGATTGGGTGCCAGGAACCCTCACCTGCGTCTCGAAAAACTCACGCAGGTGGCGCTGACCGAGGCGTTCGCCGGCCAGACGCTCGCGACCATCGAGGACCTGGGGCTCGACCCGGCGCGCGTCAATCCGCACGGTGGCGCCATCGGTCTTGGTCACCCGTGGGGGGCGTCCGGCGCGATCCAAGTGGTGCGCCTGTTCGCGGACCTGGCGGGCGACGGCGCGAGTGGCCTGGCGTTGGCGGCGATCGCCGGTGGCATGGGCACCGCCGCGTGGTTTGCGGCGTGATCGCGTTGACGGACGTCGGGGTCGTCACAACCGAGGGGACGGTCCTACTGCATGACGTGACCCTGTCATTGACCCAACGGCGCGTGGGTGTGATCGGTGCCAACGGCTCGGGTAAGACGACTCTGGCGCGCACGCTCAACGGACTGACACTGCCGACCAACGGCACGGTGGCCGTGGAGGGCATCGACACGGCCCGGGATCGTCGCGGGGTGCAGCGTCGAGTCGGGTTCGTGTTCCAGGACGCCGACCATCAGTTGGTGTATCCGACACCGGTCGAGGACATCGCCCTGGGCCTGCGTGCCCGGGGCCTCGGCAAGCGCGCGGCCCACGACGCGGCCATGGACGTGCTGCGGATGGTGTCGCTCCAAAACAAGGCCGATCAGGCGATCCACACGTTGAGCGGGGGCGAGAAGCACTTGGTCGCCCTGTGCGCGGTGCTGGCCCTCGAACCGACGTGGATCGTGTTGGACGAGCCGACGACGACGCTCGACCTGGTCAACCGGCGCCGCGTCATCGAGGTGCTGATGGAGCTCCGTCAGCACCTGGTCATCGTGTCGCATGACCTGGACCTGGTGCGGCAGCTCGACCGGGTGCTCTTGATCGACCAAGGCGCGGTCGTGGCCGACGGCATGCCGGATCCGACGACAGATGCCTACCTCGACCTGGTCGGGGTCGGGTGATGCGCCTGCGCGGGCGGCAGAGGGCGCCGACGGTCAGCGGTGAGGCGCTGTCGCTTTACTGGCCGGGTGACTCGTGGCTGCATCGGGCACCCGCCGGCGCGAAGCTGCTCGGGCTCCTGGTTGGGGCCACCGTGGTGGTGGCGGTCAACCATCCCGCGGTGTCGGGGGCGTTACTTGTGACCGTCGTGGCCGCGATCGCCGTCGCCGGGGTGCCGGTCCGTGTGGTGTGGCGGCAGGCCAAACCACTCGTCGTCGTCATCGCGCTCCTGACGGTGTTCCAGGTGCTCCTCGGCCGCCCCGAGGAAGGGCTCCTGGCGGCGACGCGTCTGCTGGCAGCCGGGGCGCTTGCATTCGCCGTCACGCTGACCACCAGGTTCAGTGCGATGGTGGACTGGTTCGAGCGGACGCTGCGTCTGTGTCGCGTCTCCCCGGACCGGGTATTTCGCGTCGGCTTGACCGTGGGCCTCGCCCTGCGGAGTCTGGATCACCTGGGCGTCGTCGCCCATCGCGTCCTGGATGCCCGTCGGGCCCGTGGACTCGGTCGCAACCTGCGGGCATTTGCGGTCCCCACGGTCGTCGCCGCCGCCCGGTTCGCGCACGGTGTGGGGGAGGCCCTGGACGCACGGGGCCTGGCCGATCCCGTGGTGTCCCCTCAAGAGTCGGACGTCGTCAGATGACGCCGACCCCGTTTCACTTCATACGTGAGCTTGTGTGGTGCAACGACGAGGGTGCGGAGGCTGTGTGGCGTCCGACGGGGGATGAGCTCGGGCCGCTGGCCGGCGCTGACCGGCCGCCGTCGATCCCCGGGACGCTCTTGCTCGAGGCGTTGGCGCAATGCGCGGGCTTGTGCTTACAACGGACCCACGGCACGCCGGGCAGCCATTGGATGTTGACCGGTGTCGACGATGCAGACGTGGACCACATCGGGTGGGGGATCAGGATCACCCTGACATGCACGGTGTACAAGCGCTCCAGCCGTGCCGCGGTGCTGATCGTGTCAGCTGCGACCGGCAAGGGCGAGGTATGTCACGCCACGATCCTGATGCATCGCATCTGATTCAGATGGTGGCCTCCTCCCATCTGATCAACCCCGATCATCCGCACACGGATCGCCTCAGGAGTCATGGCGAGGTCGAGTGAAGTGTGTCGCAACGTCACAAAATTCACGCAGTCATGTAACCATTGGCCGAGGCGGACGGTGCCAAATGACGTATGCGGCTACCTCAGCCTGGATCCAGGCTCAGTCGTTGCGTGACCTGAGCTTCGCCGTGAATCGTGTGGTGTCGATCTCGACCGCCATGCCGGTGCCGGGGCTTGTCGCCATCAGTGCGGATCCGTCGAGCTTCAGGCGCCAATCGCTCACATTGGACGCCGCGTGGGGCAGGTCGATGCACACTGCGCTCTTGCGGACGGTATCCAAAGCGTGGACGAATGCGTGCTCGCCGCGATAGGCGGTGTAGACCCACTCACCGCCCGCCGTCGTCGCGCGCGCCACCGGCTGACCCGACATCGGCCCTTCACTGAGCGCGGCCTTGTCGGCGATGATCCCGTCGTCGAGCCGTCCGGCGGCGACGTCGTACGAGCGCACGACATACTGGTCCGGGCGCTCGACGCTGAAGTGACTGACCAGATAGAGCGTTTCGACGGTGGGCGAGACCGCGTCGTAGCTGAAATCCCCGGGCAGCTCGACCATTCGGGCAGGGGTTGCGAGCGATGTGTCCACAACCGCGAAGCGACTCACCTCGCTGGAGGTTGCGTTGGCGGTGTCCTGTAACACGACCCGCGTCCCGGTGAGCGACCGGCCGTCGTTGGAGAACCCGGGCCCGAGCCGCGCGTGCTCGTAGCGTCCGGCCAGGACCTGCGAGCGCTCACCGGATCGAAGGAGCGTGGTCCCGTCGTCGCGGACGATCAGTCCCGGGTCCGTCGCTTCGGCAGCTGCTTGGGATCGCGGAGGGCTCGATGCGGGCTCGGTCCCCCCACAGCCGGCGAGGGCCAGTGCGAGGACCG
>JANMDV010000088.1:0-5007 GCA_031376485.1 Actinomycetota bacterium | reverse complement strand
CGTGATGACGCAGGCGGGCATGCGTGTCGAGCTTCGCGTCGGGCCGTCGGAGTCGTTTGGCAACCTGCTGCAGCACCTGACGGGGTCCAAGGCGCACAATATCCGGCTGCGTGAGCTTGCTGTCAAGCAAGCTCTGTCGATCTCGGAGCACGGGATCAGCCGAGCCGGAAAGGACACCACGCGGACAGACGACGAGACGGGTGTGTACGCGGCGCTCGGACTCCCGTGGATCCCCGCGGAGTTGCGCGAGGACACCGGCGAGATCGAGGCCGCCGCCGCCGGGCTGCTTCCGGACCTGGTCGAGGTCGGCGATCTGAAGGGAGAACTCCACGCGCACACGACCTGGAGCGACGGACGTGACTCGCTCCAAGCGATGGTCATGGCCGCGCGTGATCTGGGCCTTGACTACATCGCGATCAGCGACCACTCCAAGGCCCTCGCCATGGCACGCGGCCTCGACGAGGACCGCGTCCGGCGCCAATGGGACGAAATCGACGCGCTGAACGCCCGGATCACCGGGATCACCGTCCTCAAAGCCTGCGAGGTCGATGTTCTGGCAGACGGCCGCCTAGACCACGACGACGATCTGCTGGCCGGGTTCGACTGGGTCACCGCGAGCCTGCACAGCGGGTTTCGGCAGTCTCCGCAGCGTCTGACGGAGCGGGTGCTCGCCGCGATCGACAACCCGTACGTCAACGCCATCGGCCATCCGACCGGACGGATGCTCGGTCGTCGTGAGGGGTACGAACTCGACTTCGATGCCGTGTTCGCCCGGGCCGCCGACACGGGGACCGTCCTCGAGATCAACGCCCAACCACGACGCCTCGATTTGCGCGCCGAGCATGCGCGTAAGGCCCTCGCCGCGGGTGTCACGCTCGTCATCGGAACCGACGCCCACTCCACCGACGAGCTTGCCCTGCGCCGGTTCGGGGTGACGATTGCCCGCCGCGCCGGCGCCACCGCCGAGCAGGTGGTCAACACATGCTCGGCAAAGCAGCTTCGGGCGATCCGAAATCAGACGGCGTGAGCGGCAGACAGGTGGGCCAGAACCTGCTCGACGCCCGCAACGCCCGCGACCAGGGCATCCGCCGACTCGAGCACCACCGACGGGGTCTCCGAGCTGGTCACGGCGATCCCGGCCCCGGTCACCAGTTCGCCGGACCGGATCATCTGACGCAACACCGACCAGACAGCCGTGTCCGTGCGGTCATCGCCGACCGACACGGCGTGATGGATTCCCGTGGTCGCGCGCAGCAACGCGGCGACAGCCGTGCCCTTGTTGACACCACCCGGCGGGTGGACCTCGAGCGACATGCGGCCCGGTGCCACACTCAAGCCGGCGACGGCCCCGGCAGGCGCGACGTGGGTCTCCAGATACGCCCGAGCCCCCTCGGGATCCCGTGCTGTGCGGTAGTGAAATGTCAGGGTCGCGCCCTTGTCCTCCAGCCAGATGCCAAAGGGCTGCAGCCTGCCTGCCGGCCACTCGGCGACGAACGCGCGCAGGGATCTCAGGTCGATCCCGGGCGGCGGCAGCGAACGTCCGTCTGTCAGCACGAGTTCCATCCCGTGATTGCCGGAATACGCCACCCCGTCGAGCCCCACGATCCGGCGAAGGTCCCCCAGGGCACGCCCGCTGACGAACGCGACGAGCCCGTAGCGCCCCGGCAGCGTCGCGAGCAGCGCGCGCAGCGGCAAAGGGATGTCGACGTCATCGGGCCGCGCGACGATGGGCGCCAGGGTACCGTCCAGATCCAGCAGAATCGCGCTGCGCCCCGGCTCGGTGACAAGTGGTTCAAGCAGCGCGGCCAATTGGCGATCGGTATCCATGGCCCGCGACGCTAACAGCAGCGTCGAGCGCAGGGCGGACTGGCGGTGGTTGGTCCTGGTCGGCCTGCTCGCGGGTCTGTTGGCCACCCTCTTCGGCGTCGGCGGCGGCATCGTCATGGTGCCGCTGCTCGTCTTGCTCCTGGGGTTCGAGGCCAAGGTGGCCACGGCCACGTCGCTGGCAGCAATCATCGCGACCGCCACGGTCGGAGTGATCACCCACGGCGCGCTCGGCAACGTCGCGTGGGGCTACGCGGTCCTGATCGGCATCCCGGCCGTCGTCGGGCTCATGGGAGGGCTGTGGGTCAAGGAGCGCCTCTCGTCACGAATTTTGACCCTGGCGTTTGCCGTGCTCCTCGCCGCCGTCGCAATCTGGCTACTGGTGGAGCCGGTCGCACAGGGTGGTGCCCCCAGCCTGACTGTGGGCCGGGCGGCCATCGTCGTGCCCATCGGCGTCATGGCAGGGATGCTGGCGGGTCTTTTCGGGGTCGGCGGAGGCATCCTCTTCGTCCCCGCCCTGACGCTCGTGATCGGCGTTCCTCAACTTTCTGCAGAAGGGGCGTCCCTGCTTGCCATCATCCCGGTCGCGCTGTTCGGCTCGTGGCGCCAGCACCGCGCGGGGACCGTGCGATGGAGGGCCGCCGCCATCATGGGCGCGGCATCTGTGGGGACGGCGGTCGCGGGGGCATTCGCGGCCGAGGTGACGCCCCCGACGGTCCTGCGGACACTGTTCGCCGTGCTCGTGCTGTTGACGGCGCTTCAGCTGGCGTGGCGCGCCTCCGTCGCGCCTCCTGCATAGCCCAACCGGCTGGACTCTTCGGGCGGCTTGGCTGCGGCGCCCTTCAAGGTATGAGGTTGGTATGCCGATACCCCGAGTAGAGGTTTCCGCGCATCGCACGCGCGGGTTGCGGCTAGGAGGGCCGGCATTGCGCGCAGTGAGGCGGGCGGCCGGCCCTTTGCCATTTTCAGGTAATTCGAAGGCGTCAGAAAGCGGTTCCCATCCACTCCTCCCCGAAAATCAACTGTGGAACCTCACGCCGGCCGGGCGCGCTGCGCCTGCGGCTTCTCGTGGTCGTCGCGGCGCTGTTTGCGTGGCTTGCCGTCGCCGATGTCGCAGCGGCATGGACCAGTACGCGGACGTCCTCCCCGATCTTCTACGTCGACACCGGGATCTCGCCCCAGCTCAAGGGCATGTATGTCTCCTACCAGATCACCAACACCGGTGCGGCCGTCAGCGACGCGTGGGTCGGGATCGGCAGCTTCACGGGCGGTGTCGTGTCGCTCGCCACGGGTGAGGACGGTGCGTTCCAGTTGGGTCCCATGGCGGCGGGTCAGACCAAGACCGCGTTCTTCTACCTGCAGGCGAGCGGCGCCACAGCCGTACCGCAGATCCACACGATCTCCGTGTATGCGAGCAGGCCGCCGGGCGTCGCGCTGTTCAGCCAGATCTTCCTGCTGACGAGTGTCGCCGAGACGATCCAGGCGAACGCCAACAAGGTGACCACGGAGGTCTCGAGCCCCAACCCGCCTGTGCTCGGCGGCTCGCTCACGATCACCGTCACCGGTGAGACGGGCACGATCGGCGCTGCGGGAATCCTCAGCTTCTCGCCCGCGACGTACCTCAACTGGCCCGTCTTCGCCCTCGAGATGACCGCGTCGCAGATCACGTTGACCGGCGGCAACACCGGGACCTTCACCGATCGCCTTCACTTCAGCGGGCTGGCGTCGCCGAATACGAATTACACGGCCGTCTACACGTTCCGCGCCGTCAACGTCACCACGAGTCCCGCCCCGGTCAGCCCGGTGATGTACGGCTCGAGCGGCGCCCAGATCAAGCACACTGCGACCGGTAGCTTCACCGCACTCGACCCGGTGGGCGCGACGACCAACACGCTGGTCATCACGAAGCTGGCCACGCCGAGCAGGCTGTACGCCGCTGCCGGCACCGTGACCTACGCGCTGCGACTCACCAACTCCGGCACGATCCCCATCACCGTCGACGACGCCGTCGACACGCTCCCGACGAGCCCGGCGGGGGTCACCTACGTGTCGGGCACCTCCGTCTTCGATGGCGCCGCCATCTCGGATCCCACCGTGTCGGGCGCCACGCTCACATGGTTGCGACAGCTCACCATCCCCGCCGGAAGCTTCCGCGACCTGACCTTCCAAGCGAACGTGCCGAGCACCCTCGGCACGTACGTCAACGCGGCGGTCGCCCACATCGGCGGGGTGCAGATCGACTCCACGCTCACCCTCGGCGACAACGTGCCGGCCACCGCGAACGTCGTCAACCAGCCGGCCGTGGACCTGACGGTGACGAAGACCGTCCCGGCCGGCCCGGTCTACCTGGGGCAGCCCCTGACGTACACGATCACCGTCGCGAACGGCGGTCCGAACACCGCGACCAACGTCTCGCTCTCGGACACGCTCCCGGCCGGAGTGTCGTTCGTGTCGATGACGCCGTCGCAGGGCCTGTGCACCCTGTTCGGAGGAATCATCACGTGCGGTCTCGGCAGCGTCGCGAGCGGTGGGAGCGCCACCGTCCAGGTCGTGGTCACCCCGACGGCGGCGGGCGCTTTGACGAACACGGCGTCGGCGACGGCCAGCCAGGAGGAGCGCAACGCAGCCGACAACAGCGGCGGCGTCGGTGTGACCGTGCTCCCCGCCGCCGACCTGGCGATCGCGAAGTCGGTGACGAGCCCGTCGACCGGCCCCTACCTCAACGGTCGGCCCCTCACCTACACCTTGACCGTCACGAACGGCGGACCCTCGACGGCGGTCGCCCCGACGGTGACCGACAACCTGCCCGCAGGCGTGACGTTCGGGTCGGCGTCAGCCGGGTGCAGCGCGTCCGGGGGGGTCGTCACCTGCACCCTTGCCAACATCGCCTCGGGCGGCAGCGCGTCGGTGACGATCACGGTGACGCCGACCGCGGCCGGAACGATCACGAACACGGCCTCGGTCAGCTCGACCACCGCGGATCTCGTGTCGTCGAACAACGCGACGTCACTGGCAACGTCCATCGTGGGTGCGGCCGATCTGTCGATCGCGAAGATCGTGTCGTCGCCGGTCGGTCCATTCCTCAACGGGCAGAACCTGACCTACACGCTTACGGTGTCGAACGCGGGTCCGAACCTCGCCGCAGCCCCGACGGTGACCGATACGTTGCCGGGCACGGTGTCG
>JANMDV010000106.1:0-8366 GCA_031376485.1 Actinomycetota bacterium | reverse complement strand
AGTTTCGCGAAAGAGTCAATTGGCAGCGACGGCGACGGCCACATGTGTCATGGATGTCACACATCGCGCTCAAGGGGAGGGATCTCCGCATGGCCTTCACCGCAGGAGCTCGTTTGACTGGGTCGACGTACGGGCCGCAATCGCGTAACGTGTCACCGACTACAGGCATTGGAGCGCACCATGAGCGACGTCGTCTACCGCAGCACGGTCAAGATCGAGCGCGAGCAACCGCCGATCCGCCGTGCGACCATCGACATCACCGGCGAGTCGGTGGTGTTCGGCGTCCCGGGGGACATCGGAGTCCACTACGGGTTCGCGGGCGATCACCCCGCCACCCAGCACGCGGGCACGCTCGACTACATCATCGCCGCGGCTGGTGGTTGACTGACCGGCACCTTCGGAGGCGCGCTGGCAGCGCGTCAAATCAACTCAAGCGGCGACAGACTTGTCGGAATCGCCGAGGGCGAAGTCGAGGAGGAGGACAAGGTCCTGATCCTCAAGCGCATCCACGTGACCTACCACCTGAAGCTCGACGACCCCGACAAACGCGAGGCAGCCGAGCGAGTGCTCGGCGCGCACGCCAAGTTCTGCCCCGTCGCCCGGTCACTGATGCCGGCAATCGACATCACCACCTCGCTGGAGATCGAAGCGATATAGGGCTGTAAGGGGCCTCGCAGAAAGAGCTGCTGGGCCGGTGTCGCCGAACCTCGCTGCTACTGGTGTTAATGGCGATCTCGGCGACGCCGTCTGACGACGGTTTGCAGCCGCCAAATCGTGCAGTCGTTTCTGCGTGATCCCTTAACCTCCAGAGGTCGCTGCTGCTCGCAATTGCCGCTCGACACCACTCCAGGTCCCTGAGATGCTCGGCACACGGCGTCGACACTCCATGAGGTCGGCCGCATGATCCAGCACGACCGCGCGCACGGTAGGGCGGCGCCGGCCGCCATCGACCATCAGCCGGTGTTCTGGACGTGACTCCGCCAACCGGACGATCCGATCGACCGCCGCACGCTGCCGGGCGGATGGCGGATGGAGGGCCGCAGAGCAGCGCCGTCGCCAGTGCGCCAGATCGGTGGGGCTGTCGTAGACAATCAGCGGGAGCTTTCTCGGGTCCCCATGGAACGCATCGGTCTCGGCCAAGGTCAGCGAAGGGTTGCGGTTTGGACCGCGACCAAGCCGCCCGTGAGCAGCAATGCACCCACCCCCACGCCGATCCAGCGGCGGCGGTGCACGGGCTACGTCCCGCGGGCGGCGATCTCGAGCTTCTGCTGCAGATCGGCCCACCCGGCGCCGGTTCTCGGGAGGCGTTTGATGCACTCGCCGATCTGGTCGGCCTGCCGGGTCGCGACATCGCGGGCGGTCAGCGCGGATTGACCCGAGGGGGCGAGGGTCTTCGCGTTCGGGTTGCGCTTGGCCTCGGTGGCGATCGTCTCGACTGCATCGCGGACGTCGCTCGGTGCCGCTTGGCTGACCTTCTCGCAGTCGCCGGTCGTCGCGTCATTCAGCACGGCGAGCGTCGCGCGGGCATCGCTGACCTTCTGCTGGACGTCATCGGTCAGCCGCTCGACATCGTCCTTCCACGGCGCCGTCCAGATGACGCCGAACGTACCGGCCACGAGTAAGCCGATCACGATCCACTTGATCACAGCGCGTCCCAAAGTTGGCGGATGGCGGCTGCGGCACCCGCAATCGGGACCTCACGCTTCTCGCGACCGCGCCGGACCTGAACCTCGAGGGGTCCGTCCGGCAGCGTGCGCTTGCCGATCGTGACCCGAACGGGGCATCCCAAGAGTTCCGCCTCGATGAACTTCTGCCCGGGCGACATTCCGGCGCGGTCGTCGTAGAGCACGTCCAACCCCCCGTCTGTCAACTCGTCGTACAGGCGGTCGGCGAACACGGCCTGGTCCGTGCCGGCGTCGCCGATCAACACCAGATGCACGTCGAACGGCGCGATCGACTTGGGCCACACGATGCCGACATCGTCATGGCCGTGCTCGATCGCGGCAGCGGCGACGCGTGCCGGGCCGATGCCGTACGAGCCCATCGCGATCAGCCGTTCCTTGCCGTCCTGGTCCAGGTAGGTGGCGTCCAGAGGCTCCGAGTAGCGGGTGCCCAGCTTAAAGATGTTGCCAACCTCGATCACGGGCTCCAACTCGAGCGGCACCCCCGAGACCGGGCAGCCCTCCCCCACCATGACCTCACGGATGTCCGCGGTCTCGGCCTGGAAATCGCGCCCCAACATCACGCCGCGCAGATGCGCGCCCGTGCGGTTGGCGCCCGTCACGTAGTGGCCCGTGCGGATCGTCTCGTCAGCGATGATCCGTACGGTCGTCTCCATCCCCACGGGTCCGAGCGAGCCGGGGTCTGCCCCAAACCACTCGTTGATCTCCTCGGGGTGCGCGGCCCGATGGGCGCCGATCAGGTTGGTCAACTTGACCGCGCTGACCTGGTGCTCGCCGCGGACGATCGCAAGCACCGGACCGTCATCGGTCACGATGACGACGCTTTTGGCGAGCACCGCCTCGTCCAGCTTTGCGAACTCCGCGAGCTGCGCAATCGTCGCGATTCCCGGCGTGTCGAACGACTCGGGCCCGCCGGGGTCCGGACCGAACTCCGGTTCACGGGCGACCGAGGTCGCGATCTCGAGGTTTGCGGCGTACGCGTCACTGCGCGCGACGACGTTCTCGCCGACGGCCGACGGCGCCATGAACTCGTGCGCGCCTGCGCCGCCCATCATCCCGACGTCGCTTTCGACCATGTACCAGCGCAGGCCGCAACGGTCGAAGATGCGCGCATACGCCCCGCGGTGGGCCTCGTAGCTTCGATCGAGGCCGGCATCGTCGCGGTCCAACGAATACGAGTCCTTCATGATGAACTCGCGCACCCGCAGCATCCCGCTCTTGGGCCGCGGCTCGTCGCGCATCTTGGTCTGCAGGTGGTACCAGCTCTGTGGCAAGTCACGATAGGAGCGGATCTCGCGCGCGGCATGCCAGGTGATGATCTCCTCATGCGTCATCGCCAGCACCATCTTGCGGCCGGTGCGGTCCTCGAGGCGAAACTGCTCGCTCAGGCCGTAGCGGCCGGTCTGCTCCCAGACTTCGGCCGGGTGGAGGACCGGCATGAAGATCTCCTGAGCGCCGATGCGGTCCATCTCCTCACGGATGATCGCGTCCACGCGTTTGATGACACGCAGCCCCAGCGGCATGATCGAGTAGAGACCCGAAGCCAGTTGGCGGACGAGTCCCGCCCGCACCATCAGCTTATGGCTGATCGCCTCGGCGTCCGCGGGCGCATCCCGCAGCGTCGGCCAGAACCGGCCGGTCAGCCGCCACGAGCCTCGCCGGGGCGCGGCGGCCATCACCCAATCGTCAGAAGTCTGGAGGTCGCTCATCGGGCGGGCACGCTAGCAGCGCCACCCGACGCAAGCGCGAACCTGCGCTCGACGTACTGCTCGACCATCGCCATGAAGTCGTCGGCCAAGGTGGGGCCGTCGAGGGTGGTGACCTTCTGGCCGTCCACGTAGACCGGGGCGCGAGGCTCCTCCCCGGTCCCGGGAAGGCTGATGCCGATGTCGGCGGCTCGGCTCTCGCCAGGGCCGTTGACGATGCAGCCCATGACCGCGACCTTGAGCGTCGCCGCGTCAGGGCGCTCGACCCGCCACGTGGCCATGCGTTCCTCGAGGCGGGTCTCGATGCGTTGGGCAAGCTCCTGGAACACGGTGCTCGTGGTTCGCCCGCATCCCGGGCAGGCGATGACCTCGGGCCGAAATGACCGTAAGCCGAGACTCTGCAACAGATCCAGGCAGACGCGTACCTCGAGCGTGCGATCCCCGCCGGGCTCTGGGGTGAGCGATGCCCGAATCGTGTCGCCGATGCCGTCCTGCAGCAGGATGGCGAGTGCGGCGCTCGTGGCGACGATGCCCTTGCTGGACATGCCCGCTTCGGTCAGGCCAAGGTGTAGCGGGTAATCGCATGCGGCCGCAAGCTCGCGGTAGACCGCCACCATGTCCTGCAGGCGACTCACCTTGCACGACAGCACGATCGCGTCGTGTTCCAGGCCAAGCTCCTCGGCCGCCTCGGCCGAGCGCAGGGCGCTCGCGACCATCGCGCGTCGCACGACGACGTCGGCGCCCTCTGGCGTGGCCGACGTGGCGTTGGCGTCCATCAGGTCATCAATGAGTTCGGGATCGAGGGAGCCGGCGTTGACGCCAATACGCACGGGCTTTCCGTGCTCGATGGCTGCCGAGATGATCGCCGCAAAGTTGGCGTCGTGCCGCAGGCCCCGTCCGACGTTGCCGGGGTTGATGCGGTACTTGTCGAGCGCCGCCGCCGCATCCGGAAACTCGCGCAGCAGCGTATGACCGTTGTAGTGGAAGTCGCCGACGATCGGCACGACGACGCCATGGTCATCGCGAAGCCGAGTGCGGACCTCGGCGACCTTGGCCGCGGCGGCACGATTGTTGACGGTGATGCGCACGACCTCGGATCCGGCCTGGGCGAGTTCGGCGACCTGACGCGCGGTGGCCGGAGCGTCGGCCGTATCGGTGTTGGTCATCGACTGCACGACGACCGGGGCACCACCACCCACCTGCACACCCCCGATCACACAGCCCACGCTGGCACGCATCACGGCCGGAAACCCTCGCCGGTCAGGCGTCCGATGTCGTTGTTGAGCGCGTAGACGAACAGAACCGCCACAAGCGCGATACCGACGACCGACGCGCGCTGGTAGACGGCGATGTTCATCCGTTTGCCGCGGATCCGCTCAAAGAGCGCAAACACGATGTGCCCGCCGTCGAGCGGCAAGAGCGGGATCAGGTTCATGATGGCCAGAATCAAGCTAATGAGCCCGATGAAGCGCAGGATGACCCCGAAACCCTCCTGGGCGAACTCGTTGTAGGTCGCGCCGATGCCGATCGGGCTTGAGATCTGCTTGCGCGTCTCCTCGTCGACGAACAGCTTGCCCAAGCCCTTGACCTGCTCCTTGGTGACGAAGCCGGTGAAGTCGACGGCCTCCCTGATGCCGCCGACGAACCCCAACTGCAAATCGTCGACTCGCCGCGGTTCGAAACGGAAGCCCAGCCGACCGATCGAGGCGTCTTCGGGGGCCGGCACGAGTGGCGGAGTCCTGACCGCGATCTGCTTACCGGCACGCTCAAGAACCAGATCGACGGGACGATTGACGTTGGACTGCAGTTCCTTGATGGCTGGGGCGGGGTCATCGCCGCGCGCCGCCACGCCGTTGACCGAGACGATGCGATCACCGGGCTGCAAGCCGGCGCCCGCGGCCGGACTGCTCGCCTCGACCCGCTCGACGGTGTTGCGCTGCCCGTCGAACTGCGGCAACCCGACCCAGAAGGCCGCCGCGAACGCGACCAGCGCGATGATGACGTTGGCGCCCGGCCCGGCAAGGATCGTCGCAACTTTTCGCGGGGTGGTCGCGTTGCAGTACGCACGGGCCTGAACCTCGGGCGGGAGCGGTGTCTCTGCGATGACCGCGTTCGTCTCGGGGTCATACTCCCGCTCGACCAGCTCTTCGCGGGTCATCCCGGTGATCTTGACGTACCCCCCGGCGGGGATCCATCCGACGCGGTACTCGGTCTCACCGCGTGTCCACGACCAGAGCGATTTGCCGAAAAAGATCGAGAAGCGTTCCACGCGCATGCCGCAGAGCTTTGCGACGATCATGTGGCCGAACTCGTGCAGGACGATCAGGGCCATCATGATCAGCACGAACACGGTGATGTTGACCGCGCTCATGCCCGCACCGCGATCGTGTCGGTCACGTGGCGTCGGGCCGCCTGGTCGGCTGCGACCACCACATCCAACGAGTCTGCGGTTTCGTACGCAACGGTGGACAGCGCCCCTGCGACAAGGGCGGGGATGTCGGTGAAGCGGATGTGACCGCCGAGGAAACCGGCGACGGCGACCTCGTTGGCCGCGTTGAGGATCGCCGGGGCGGTGCCGCCGGCCCTTCCGGCTTGGCGCGCCAGCGGCAGACACGGAAACGCCCGCTCGTCCGGCGCACCGAAGTCGAGGGTCCGTCCCACCAGGTCAACCGGAGTTGACGCCGGCGGCGCATCGGGCCAGCGCAGCGCGTATCCGATGGGCACCCGCATGTCGGGGGGCCCTGCGTGCATCAGCACACTGCCGTCGTCCAGTCGCACCATCGCGTGGACGAACGACTGTGGGTGGACTGCGACCTCGATGTCGTCGTATTCCAGATCGAACAGGTGATGTGCTTCGATGATCTCAAGTCCCTTGTTCATAAGTGTCGCCGAGTCGATCGTGATCTTTGCGCCCATGTTCCACGTCGGATGTGCGAGGGCCTCCTGGACCGTCACGTCTTCCAGCTCGTCGTATGTACGACCGCGAAACGGCCCGCCCGACGCGGTCAACACAGCCCGCCGAACGCGGTCGCGCGGCACGCCCGCCATAAGCTGCAAAAGCGCCGAATGCTCGGAATCGACGGGAATCAGATCAGCACCGGTCTTGGCGCGCGCGGCCGCGACGAGCTCGCCGCCGACGACGAGGCTCTCCTTGTTGGCGAGGGCCACGGGAATCCCTCGCTCAAGCGCGGCGAGCGTCGGGCGTAAACCGGCCGCACCCACAAGGCCGTTCAAAACGAGATCGGGCGCGCTGGCGTCGATCAGCGCTGCGAAATCCAGGTCGTGTGCGACGGTCCCGCCCCCGACCTGGGCGCAGGTCGCGGGAATGCCACGTGCCTCGGCCTGCATCACCATCTCATCAAGCCGCGTTCCGCACGCAAGCCCGCACGCCACGAGGTCATCAGCGCGGTCGATCACGTCGAGCGCCTGCACACCGATGGACCCGGTCGAGCCGAGCACGAGAATCCGCTTCACACATGAATGGTAGCGGGGCATTCCCACGAGTCTTCGCTCGGACGGCACAGCGACACAATCCCGGCCGAGCAGAGCGACGCAGACGACTCGTCGCCTCTCACGTTTCTCACCCTCCAGAACGCACCCGCCCCGTCAGGTCTGCGCGAAATCACGGAGGTGTGCCGCTTCCTTTGGTCGACGACGACAGAATCACCACCCGACGGCGGCATCTGCCCAGCCACCTCGGACTCGCGAGACTCGGGCGTGTATCGCCGTGATCCGAGAACCCGTGACAACCCTGCGGGCGGGACCATCAGAGCCGCCCGACAAAGCCATTTGGCGGCGGCTGCAGCCACTTGTGACATGTCGCGAATGAGTTTTGTGACACTTTTGGCACAGGTTGGTGTAGCGCTGTAACAGATCTCGGTTCAAACTTCGCGCATGGCTCGGATTGTGAGTTCAACAGCACGCCAGGTCCACGGGGATCAAAAGGCATCGGAGCCCCTGCGACATCGGTCGGCTGTTCAAGTTGTGCCAGACACTCCGCCGTGCGCGCTGTGCGGGGGGCCAGGCCAGGCGAAACGTGCACCGCATCACCTCACGCATGGTCTTGTCGTCTGGCTCTGCGGCGCACATCGGGATGAGGCGTTTCTGCAGCTGCGCTCGGGACATGAGTTCACAGACCGTCTTGCCGCAGCGTGGGCAGCGTGCGGCGACCTGACCAATCGCAAGCACCAGGCGCTCGCGGCGCATCTTCGTGCCGTTCAGTTGGCCGCGGTCGATCGCGACAAACCTGGCTCCTACTCCTGGCCGGAGCTTCGTCGCGAGGCCGAACGGCGCTTTGAAGCAGGCGAGGCGCCTGCGACGGTCATCGTCGAGCTGCGCCGAACGCACCGCGACGGCCCCGCGATGGTGCCGTCCATACGGACCATGCGTCGCTGGTTCACCCAGGCACGCTGGCTGGACACCGCCTCAGACCGCAGACGCCCGGGTGAAGCCGGACGGCCCGCGTCGCCGACGTCACCGAGGCGGCCGTTCGTGGATCTCATGCTGACAGGGGTGGCCTACCCGACCCGGCCACCATCGCATTTTCGGCCCCGAGTCCCCTGACACACGCGCCGCACGGTGGTTGCAAATCGTCACCGGATTCATGGTCGCCGCGACGGGCGGGCGCCGGGGCTCGTCCTCGTCCAAAGAGGCCGAGACGTCAGACGAGCCAGATTGTGGCGAAGTACCCGGCGGTTGCCGTGAACAACATTGCGTCGAATCGGTCGAGCACGCCGCCGTGCGCACCCAGCAGACGCCCCGAGTCCTTGACGCCGATGTCGCGTTTGATCATCGACTCGAACAGGTCACCGGCATACGCGAACGCACACAGGATGACCCCGAGTGCCAGTGACTGGATGTGATCGATCCAGTCCATGTAGAGCCCCGCAACCCAGACCGCGAGCGTTCCGCCGACCACGCCCCCCAGAAAGCCCTCGACGGTCTTGTTGGGCGATGTGCGTGGCGCGATGGGATGTGC
>JANMDV010000051.1:0-15991 GCA_031376485.1 Actinomycetota bacterium | reverse complement strand
GGAATACCCCCAACGGGATTCGAACCCGTGCCGCCGCCTTGAAAGGGCAGTGTCCTAGGCCGCTAGACGATGGGGGCGCGGCGGTGCGTGACTGGCACCGCGGAGCATGATAGACGGCCCGGATGGGTGCGACGTCCGGGCGTTTCGGTCGCGGCCCGCTACCATGCGCCGCCGTGGCTACCCGAGATGATCTGAGAAACGTCGCAATCGTCGCCCATGTCGATCATGGGAAGACGACGCTCGTCGACGCCATGCTTTGGCAGTCGGGTGCGTTTCGCGCCAATCAGGACGTCAACGAGCGGGTGATGGACTCCACGGACCTGGAACGCGAGAAGGGCATAACGATCCTCGCCAAGAACACGGCCGTGCGCCACGGCGGGCTCAAGATCAACATCGTCGACACCCCCGGCCACGCCGACTTCGGTGGCGAGGTCGAGCGCGGCCTGCATATGGTCGACGGCGTGTTGCTGCTGGTCGACGCGAGCGAAGGTCCGTTGCCGCAGACGCGGTTCGTGCTGCGCAAGGCACTCGAAGCGCAGCTGCCAGTGGTGCTGATCGTCAACAAAGTCGACCGGCCGGACGCGCGCATCAGCGAGGTCGTCGACGAGGTCTACGAACTCTTCTTGGACCTGGACGCCGACGAGACGCAGATCGAGTTCCCGATCGTCTACTGCAACGCCAAAGCCGGGCGCGCCTCGCTGACCACCGACGACCAGGGCACCGACCTGGAGCCGTTGTTCAAGGTCCTGGCCGACTACATCCCCGCGCCGACCTACTCCGAGGGCAAGCCGTTGCAGGCGCTCGTGACCAACCTCGCCGCCAGCGCCTACGTGGGGCGCCTTGCGATCTGCCGCGTACACGAGGGAACGATCACCAAGGGCCAGGCCGTTGCCTGGTGTCGGCGTGACGGCACGATCCAGCAGGCCAAGGTCAGCGAGCTGTATGTCACCGAGGAGTTGGAGCGCGTTCCGGTCGAGTCGGCCGGACCCGGTGAGATCATCGAGATCTCCGGTCTGGCCGAGGTCACGATCGGCGAGACGCTGGCCGATCCGGAGACCCCCGTCGCGCTGCCGGTGATCAACGTCGACGAACCGTCGCTGTCGATGACGCTGGGCATCAACACCTCTCCCTTGGCAGGCCGCGACGGCACCAAGCTGACCGCCCGTCAGGTGCAGGACCGCCTGACCCAGGAGTTGGTCGGCAACGTTGCGTTGCGCGTCCTGCCAACCGAACGGCCCGACACCTGGGAGGTGCAGGGCCGCGGCGAGCTGCAGCTGGCGGTGCTGGTCGAGACGATGCGTCGCGAAGGCTTCGAGCTGACCGTCGGCAAGCCGCAGGTGTTGACCCGCGAGATCGATGGGAAGCTCTGCGAGCCGCTTGAGCGTGTGTCGATCGACGTGCCCGAAGAGATGTTGGGGGTCGTCACCCAGCTCCTTGCGCTGCGCAAGGGGCGGTTGGAGCAGATCGTCAACCACGGCACCGGTTGGGTGCGCATGGAGTACCTGATCCCGGCGCGCGGCCTTGTCGGGTTCCGCACCGAATTCCTGACCGAGACGCGAGGGACCGGCCTGTTGCACCACATCTTCGACCGGTGGGAGCCATGGATGGGCGAGATCCGAACCCGCCCCCGCGGCAGCCTGGTGGCCGACCGCATCGGCGTGACGACGCAGTTCGCCCTGTTCGGCTTGCAGGAGCGTGGCACCCTGTTCGTGGGGCCCGGTGAGCACGTCTACGAAGGCGCGATCATCGGCGAGAACGGCCGGGGTGACGACCTGGACGTCAACGCCACCAAGGAGAAAAAACTCACCAACATCCGCTCGTCGACCGCTGACGAGCTGGTGCGCCTGATCCCACCGCGACCGATGTCGCTGGACCAGGCGATGGAGTTCGTCCGCGACGACGAGTGCGTCGAAGTCACGCCGGAGCGCGTCCGCCTGCGCAAAGTCGCGCTGCTCGCGAACGACCGGGCGAGGCTCAACAGGAACCGCGGAGCCCCGACGCCGACGTAGCGACTTCCAGAGAGCCGCCGACGGTCCCGTCCGGCCGCGCAGCGGTGTACGGAAGGGTCGTTTCGCCACCCGGGATCCCATATCAGCAAAGGGTTCCCGGTACATTCGTGTCTGACACCATGTGGCACGACCGCACAATGTAACACGGGGCTTCTTGGTCGCGTCCGGGCGACGTGCTCGTTGACGTGCCGCCGGCGATGGTGCAGTAGGCGGCTCATTCCAGAAGGTCGACTGCGGCTCCGATGATGGTTTCGGTGTCGATCCCGTGGTGGCGGTAGAGGTCGTCGAGGTCGCCCGACTGGCCGAAGTCGTCGACGCCCAGGCAGGCGATCCGGGCGGGGCGGGCGCCGGCGATGAACGCCAGGGCATGGGGGTGGCCGTCGATGACGGTCACGATCGGGGCGGTGGTGTCGGCCGGAAACAGCTTCTCGGCGATTGCTGCATCGCCCCGTCCGAGGCCCTGGCGCGCCCGCATCGCTCGGAACACCAGGTCGGGGCTCGTCAGGCACACCACGTCCGCCGCCACTCCCGCCGTGGTCAACTCATCAGCGGCGGCCAGGACCTGCGGCATGACCGCGCCCACACCGACCAGGGTGACGGCGGTCGGGTCCGATTCGCGAGGCTCGCGCAGGCGGTATCCGCCTGCCAGTACGTCCCGTCGCCGTGCCTCACGGGCCTCGCCGTCGCCCGGCAGCGCCGCCAACGTCTGGTCAATCGGGCGCGTCGAGAGGCGGAAGTATGCCGACGCGCCACCCGGTCGACCGAGCCGCGACAGTGCGTGCAGCATCGTCCACTCCAGGTCCTGGGCGAACGCCGGCTCCCACGCGACCACGCCGGGTTGGGCGATGCCGATGCTCGGGGTCACGATCGACTGATGGGCACCTCCCTCAGGAGCAAGGGTGATTCCCGACGGCGTCCCGATCAGGATCGACTGGCCGCCGGAGTAGATGCCAAATGACCACGGCTCGAGCGAGCGCCCGATGAACGGGTCATAGACGGTGCCGACCGGAAGGAGCGGTTGTCCGTCGCGCTCCCATGTCATGCCGAGCTCGCCGAGCAGGCTGACCAGGTTGGTCTCGGCGATGCCAAGTTCGATGTGGCACCCGTGGTCGTGTTCGCGCCAGCGCACAAGGGTCCCCGTGTCGCCGGCGAACCAGTCGATGCGCTCGCCGATGGACCAGACGCCCGTCGCGTTGATCCACCCGCCGAGGTTCGTCGATGTCGCGACATCCGGGCTGACGGTGACGACATGCGCCGCCACGTCGGGGGCCTCCCGGGAGAGATCGCTGAAGAAGCGGCCCAGCGTCTGCTGTGTCGAGACCGTGCCGCGGTGGTCGCGCCCGAGCGCGCGCGGGACGTCTGGGGGGAGACGGCGTGTGATCTCCTGTCGGGCCAGCCGGGCCGCCGTCTGCTCACAGACCGCGGCGGCGGCACTTCCTGCGACTAACGGCCGCCACGGGTTGTCGCGATCCACGGCAAGCTCAGTCGCAAGCACGCCCATCTGTTCGGCGTTGAGCAGTGCCGAGTGGTTGGCCGGATGACCCTCGGTCGGCAGGCGCCACCCTTTGACCGTGTAGGCGAACACGATCGCGGGACGGTCGACCGCAGCGTCGGCCTCGCGGTAGGCGTGAAGGAGCGCGTCCAGGTCATGGCCACCCAGGTCGCGAATCGCTCGGCGCAGCTCTGCATCGTCCAACTCGGCGACGAGCGCCGCCACGCGCTGGCGGCCGCGGCCGGTTCCGGGCACTCGGTCACGAAGCTCGGTGTCGGTCGAGCGAAGCAGGTGCTGGAACTCCTCGTTGCTCATCTCGTCGATCCGTCGGCGCAGATCGGCGCCGCCCCGCCGGTCGAACAGCTCGGTCAGGAAGTGTCCGTACTTGACGGTGATCGTGTGCCAACCGGCCGCTTTGAACATCCCGATGAGCCGGTCGACCGCGATGTCCGGGACGACGCGATCGAGTGACTGGCGGTTGAGGTCGACGACCCACATCACCTCACCGAGGTTCGGCACCATCGGATCGACGAGGGCCTCCCACACTGCGCCTTCGTCCAGCTCCGCGTCGCCGATCAGCGCGATGTGCCGGCCGCCGACCCCGACCTCGAAGTGGCCGGCGACGTAGCGGTGGGCGAGCGCCGACCACAACGTCGCCGTGGCGCCGATACCCACCGATCCAGTGCTGAAGTCGACCGGGTCGGGGTCCTTGGTGTGGCTGGGGTAGCTCTGCAGCCCGCCGAACCCGCGCAGCGACTCCATGTCGCGTGCCGTCAGGTGCCCAAGCAGGTAGTTGATTGCGTGCAGCACAGGTGAGGCGTGCGGCTTGACCGAGACCCGGTCTGGCGCCTCGAGAAACCCAAACCACAGTGCGGTCATGATGCTGACCATCGAGGCGCTCGAGCCCTGGTGGCCGCCGACTTTGACACCCGACTGGTTGGCACGGACCGAGTTGGCGTGATGCACCATGGCTGCGGCGAGCCACAGCACGCGGGTCTCGACCTGACGCAAGACGTCGGTGTCGACGGCGTTCGCTTGCGGTGCGACGGCCATGGAGCCCATCCTAATCCGTCAGTGTGATTCGACGATCCTGTGCGACCGCCGATCACCGCAGTCCTGGGGTGGGAGGGAGCAGTCCAGCCGGGGTGAACCGGCCAGGCCACGCGTCCTACCGACGAAGCCGGGAGAGACGCCAGAGTCGTTGTCGAGCGCAAGGACCCCGACCGAAGCGAAGCCGGCGTCGGCGGCGCATCCACGGAGCGTGCCGGTCCGCATACCGGTGCCGGTCGCTTCCGACTGCTCGTGGTCAGCGATGCAGACGGCGAGACAGCGAGTGATGCTGCAGCCGCCGAGGCGGCCGCGCGCCGCCGAATGTGTCATCACATCACAAGACTCACTCGTCCGATGTAACGATTGGCCGAACCGGACAGCGCCAGGTGGCTGGACGGGTCCACCTCCGTCCGCCGCCGAGTGCTCGGTGCAGAACGCCTCTCCGTGTGCGGCCTCGCGATCGGGGACGCTGATCGTCTGCCTGCTCCGTCGCGCCGTGGCGTGACCGCAAGCCCCGAACCGGGTGGGCCCGCTACCCGCCGGCGGGTGCTCCCACGGACTCGACTCGGGCAAGAGTCGCCGCGTCGACCGCCTCGACGACTTCGCGTACGCGATCGGTGGTGACGTCGAACGTCGTGACGCCGAGGACGGTGTGGACGGGGACCGCTTGCTGGTAGCTCGAGAGCAGAAACGCCCCGTCGGCGCCGGCGAGGTCGTCGAGCGTCATCTCGCGCTCGATCGTCGGGACCGCCTCGCTGGCGATGCGGCGGGTGATCGAGTCGAGCACACCGGCGTCGAGCGGCGGGAACACCAGGGTGTCTCCCTGAAGCCACGCGAACGACGTCGTCGGCCCTTCGAGGATGACCCGGTCGTCGGCGCGGTAGAGCAGCGCGTCGTTCATGCCCTGGTCCTTGGCCATCCGCTGCGCACGCATGTTGGCCGAGTACGAGAGCGTCTTGACGCCGATCAGGAGCGGGGTGACGCGGTGGGCGACCGGGAACAGGCCCATGCCTTCGGGACCCCAGGCGGGGATGGGCTCCTCGCGCCAGATGCGGATGCCGCCGCGGGTGACGATCAGGCGCACGCCGCAGTCGGGATTGACGGTGGCGTCGCAGAACGTCGCCATCTCCTGCAGCAGGAGCTCGGTGTCGATCGTGATGCCGGCACCGGCGCCGGACTTGGCCAGGCGCTCAAGATGCGCGTCGGGCGTACGGGGCCGTCGCCGGTAGAAGCGCATCCCCTCGAACACCCCGTCGCCACGGATCAGGCCGTCGTCCATCGTCACGCGAACGGCTGCGTCCGCGGGGACGACCTCGCCGTCGATCATCACTGCCAGTCGGTTCGTCTGTGTCATACCCGCCACGGTAGCAACGGGACGTCGGAATTTGGAGGACGTACCAGACCGAGTCGTCAGGAAAGCCCGGCGACGAGCCCGGCCGCAGCGCTTGCGGCGATGATCCACAACACGTTGACGCGGTACCGCGCAAGGGCGATCAGGGCGCCCACCGCGAGCACGATCGTGAGCCAGTCGGGCTCACCGTCCACGACCAGGACGTGCTGCCCGACGAACACGGCCAGGCCTCCGATGACGCCGACCACCGCGACACTGACCCCGTGCAAGGCGCTCGCGGCGCGGCCGCGGCGCGGCAGGCGGTCGACGTACGGCCCGCCCAGCAGTATGAATACGAACGACGGTACGAACGTGCAGAGCGTCGCGACGGCGGCACCCGCGAGCGCCCACATGTGCGACTGATGCGTCGTCCAGCCCGCAAGGTAGCCCACGAACGTGTTGACCATGATCAGCGGTCCCGGCGTGGTCTCGCCCAGCGCCAGGCCGGCGACCATATCCTGGGATGACAACCACTCAAAATGATTGACCGCCTGGTCGGCGACAAAGGGCAGCACGGCGTACGCGCCGCCGAACGTGACGAGCGCGGCCAGCGAGAAGAACCCGGCCAGGTCCGCAATGACGCCGCCCACCAGCAGCAACCCCAGGACGGGCAGGATCCACGTTGCCAGGATCCCGGCGATGCGCCGGGCGTTGGTCGTGACGTGCTCGGACGCGCTCTCGACTGCAGCATCGCCGCCGTGCCCCAATCCGGGGAACGTGCCCGGGATGCGGCGCTGCATCGCGATTGCGATCACCGCGGCGGCGACCAGGATCAACGGAAACGGCACGCCCAGCATCAGGGCCCCAAACGCGACTGCCGCCAGGCCGATGGTGACCGGGGTTCGTGCCACGCGACTGCCGACCCGTATGAGCGCGGCGACGACCAGGCCGACGACCGCCCCGCCCAGGCCACGCACGACGCCCGCAACCTCGGGCACCTCGCCGTACTCCACGTAGACGAACGACAACGCGCACAAAAGGACGAAGCTCGGCAGCACGAACAGGCCGCCCGCGGTGAGCGCCCCACGCAGTCCATGCAACCGCCAGCCGACATACGTTGCGAGCTGCTGCGCCTCGGGGCCCGGCAGGGCGAAGCAGAACGCCAGCGCATGCAGGAACCGGCTCTCCGAGATCCACCCGCGCCGTTCCACCAACTCGTCGTGCATGATCGCGACCTGCCCGGCGGGTCCGCCGAACGAGATGCATCCCAGCTTGAGCCAGAACCGGAGCGCCGTCGCCTCGGTGGCAAGGGCCGCCGGGCGGTCTGACCGCGCGGGGGTTGTCATTGTGGCGGCTTTGCCGCTCTCTGAACCGACGGCGCAGGCCTTGTCAGGCACACCGCCGGCATCACCAGCGCCGCATTTCTCCGCGCCGGGCTGCTCCGGTCGTCATGTTTGCATCGGCGAAGGGTCGGGTAAATCTCACGAAACGTCGAAAGTGAGCGTGATCGTGAACAGTACCGTCCTCTGGATCATCGCAGTGATCCTGGTCATCGTCGGAATCGTGCAGTTGATTCAAGGCCAGATCCTCTTCGGCATCATCCTCATCGTCCTTGGCTGCCTCGTCGGGCCGGGCGGCTACAGCATCTTCAAGAACCGGCGGTGATCTCGCCCGGTGGGTCGACCGCGTGCGCGATAAGTGCAGCGCGATCACACCACTCGGTGGTCAGCTCATGCGTCGCGGCAAGCACCACTTGTGGTGCTTGGCCCGCTTCGAACGCCTCCTGCCATCGCGGTGCACACAGGCACCAGCGGTCGCCGGGCCTCAGTCCGACAAAGCCGAACTCGGGGTGCGACGTCGACAGATCGTTGCCGCAGGCAAGCGAGAATCCCAGAAACTCCTCGGTCATCACCACACAGACGGTGTGGACACCGGTGTCGCCGGAGCCGGTGTTGCAGCATCCGTCGCGGTAGTACCCCGTCACGGGGTCGAGCGAACAACTCTCAAGCTCACCACCGAGGACATTTCGCGCCATGGCCCGTACTGTGTCAGACGGCTTGCCCGCGGCGGGTGGGCGAGGAACCGAGTGATGCTTTCCGACAGCCATCTCGTTCCACATCAGCGCCGAGCGGTCGTGCGCACCTTCCAGACCTCTTCGGTCGGCCAGCGTCGCGCCCACTCGGGGGTGACGAAGGTGTAGGTGGACGTGGCGCCTTGGGGTGCCTGAAGCTCGCGGAGCTCCTCGATCACAAACCCGTTGTCGCGAAGCAGTCGGATCATCTCGCCGTGCGGCAAGTGGAACTCGATGGAGTCATCGTCGTCCCAGTCGAAGCGGTGCATGCCGAACCAATCGCGTCGTAGCTCGGTGCCGGCGGGCTCGTCGGCCTGGTCCGCCATGCACAGCATCAGAAGCGGCGAGTTGACCAGGAACACCAGCAGCCCGCCGGGGCGAAGCAGGCGCGCGGCCTCGGGTATCCACGCATACGGGTCACACCAGATGCTGGCGCCGTACTCACTGATCGCCAGGTCGAAGCTGCCGTCAGGCAATCCGGTCGCCTCGGCGCTGCCGTGGATCAGCGGGAACTCCAGGTGGTGCTCGGCTTGCAACGTGCGCGCGGTGGCGAGCTGGCGCGCGCTGCTGTCGATCCCGACCGGCCGGGCCCCGCGACGCGCCAGCCACGCCGACACGTAAGCGGTGCCGCACCCAAGCTCGATCACATCGAGGCCCGCGACCCGGTCAGGAAACATTCCCACCTGCGCTTCCGACAACCCCCAGATACCCCAGGTCGGGTAGTCGCTGGCCCAGTTACGCCGTCCGGCGGCGACGTACTGGTCGGCCCATTCGTCCCACTGGTCGCGGTTGCGCCGGACATGTTCGGGCAGGTCGCTCATCGCCCCGCAGTCTGGCATTCGTGTGCAATCGGTTACGACCGGCTCCGCTTGGCATGGACACGGTTCAGTCTGAGCAAAGAAACGGTTCGGATCACCAGGATCACCAAGAAACCCGCCGCGCCAACGTGGTCAATATGCATGGGCCAGACGACGACCACTCCGCGGACTTTGGCGAGTCGCAAAAGCGACGGGATGTATTCCCACGTGACGGGCGTGCTCTTGATGATACGAGACAGGTCGCGAGGTGGCAGCAGTACCTCGGTGCCGGTCCCGCCTGCACCGATGGTCCGAAGACGTCCCGAATGCCAAGGCGGGACGCTCGTGATCCGTGAGAGCAGCTCCCACGTATCCCTTGACAGACGCTTCGATCGGCTGATGCGTCACTCCAGAGCACCTCAGTGGCTCTGATCAGTGCCCACCCACCAACGTCACCTTCGGAAGGAGCGCAAACATGAGTCCGACACCAACCACCGACCGAGGCCTCAAGCGCATCGGTGCGCTCCTCGACCGCCTGGACCCCACGATCGACGGGGTCTGTGACCTGGCCGGGTGCATCCACCACTCCCACCACGAGCCGCAACTCGCGGCCGCGGGAGCCGGGACGGTGTGACATGGCCACGGTATGCACACGACACCGGGTCCGCTACGACGCCCACGTCGCCGCCGACCTGACCGACCTGGCCGTCGCGCGCGACGCCCTCGCGGATGCGCTCGACGAGTGCAGCTGGGGGCAGGAGGACACATTCCGCGTCCTGATCTGCGCAGACGAGGCGATGGCAAACGCATTCGACCACGGCTCGACGTCGACCGACGCGATCGACATTACGTTCCGCGTCGATCCCGGCGTCGTCACGATCGTCGTCACCGACCATTGCTCCGACGCGGCGATGATCCCCACGTCTGCCGCGTTCCCCATCGACACGTCTGAGCACGGTCGCGGCTTGATCCTGATGCGGGCACTGGCAGACCGGTTCCGGATGTGGCATCGCCCGACGGGCACGATCGTCGCCCTCGGCTTTCGCGCCGCCGAAGGATGGGCACGATGAGCACCGCCATCCACGTCGACCTGCCACCTGCCGTCTGGACTCCCTGCCCGACCTGCTGGGGGCAGCGCCGAATCTTCGAAGACCGAAACGGCGAGGGCCTGGTCCCCTGCACCTGCCCGGCCTGCCTCGGACTCGGCGAGCGCATCGTGCTCACCGACTGATGGGAGACGGAGGCACGCCCTCCCCTGACAGCCCGGCCGCATCCGATCTGCGGAGTCACCGCGACCCTCACCATCCGATGAGCTTCCAGATGTCCGGTTGCATCGCGCCCTCCTCGCCGACTTCGGCGAACAACGCGACGGCTCGTTTGAGATGAGCCATCGCCTCCTCTCCGCGTCCGTCGGCGTGGAGGAGGTCGGCCAGGTTGTTGTGCAGCGCCGCCTGGCGGTGACGATCGCCCCTTTGTGTGCATAGGGAGAGCGCCTCCTCGGTCAGCGCGACTGCCCGAGCGTGGTCGCCTTGCTTCCTCAGTGCGAGTGCGAGGTTGTTGAGCGCGGCGACCCGCGTGCCGCGGTCGCCGAGACCCGTCGCCAGCTCAAGGCTGGTCTCCAGATGCCTGCGTGCGGCAGCCGGCTTGCCCGCGCCGGCGCAAAGGATGCCCACCACGTTGTGGGCCTGCGCCATCGTGTCGGTCTCCCCGACCGACGTTGCCAGTTCGAGTGCTTGGACGGCAAGCCGCATCGCCGTGGCGTGGTCGCTTCTGTGGTGGGCACACAGGGCGAGATCCGCGTGGAGTCGAGCACGCTCGACGATGTCGTCGTCCTGCACGGCGGCCAGCGCGGCCTGCAGGTGCTGTTCTGCGAGCTGCCAATCTCCTCGCCGGCCATGGAGCTCGCCCAGTTTGTGCTCAAGCGCGGCGAGCGCCGCGGGTGCGGCATGGGCGGCGGCCGTCTCGTAGCTGGCCGCCGCGTCCGCATAACGCCCGAGCAAGGTCTGCAGATCACCGATATCGGCGGTGAGTCCGGCGAGGTCGGGATGCCCCAGGTCGAGGGCCCTGCGCAGATGCGCCAGGGCGTCGGCGTTGGCGTAGAGCGTCCGTGCGTGGTCACCCGCGCGCACCAGGTGCTCGGCCGCCTGGAGCGGGTGGCCGGCGCGCTCGTAGTGATGGGCGATGACACTCGCTCGGGCGCCGATGTCGGCCCGGCCCTGGGATTCGGCAAGATGTGGCAGAAGACCTACAAGGTGAGCCTGGATGGCGCCGGGGTCTCGCCGCAGGAGGTGATCGTCGCCTGGAAGCACAACTTCGCGTCGTTCTGGCCAAAGGACAACCTGTTCTACGGACCGCTCGCGGGCATCGTGCCGGGCGACGTGGCGGTCTTGGACCTCAAGATGCCCGGGCACACCAAGCTCTCCACAGGTGTGCTGGTGCTGTATGCCGACGACGAGTCGTTTACGTTCATGACCCCGGAGGGGCACATGCTGGCCGGCTGGATCACGTTCAGCGCCTTCGGTCGTGGCGGCGCGACGTGGGCCCAGGCGCAGGTGCTGATGCGCGCCCAAGATCCGCTGTCGGAGATGGGCCTGACGCTCGGCGGCCACCGCCAGGAGAATGTGTTCTGGTCGAGCACGCTGCGGTCGCTGGCGGCGCACTTCGGCGTACACGACGCCGCAGTCGAGACGGAGGTCGTGTGCGTCGACGGCAAGCGCCAGTGGTCGAAGGCGGGCAATGTCCGCTCGAGCGCCGCGATCCAGATGGGGATGTACGCGATGAGCGCGCCGATGCGGCTCCTCGCCAAGCCGTTTCGGAGGCCTTCTGAGCCGCGCTGACCACGATGCGATCGTCGTCGGCTCGGGCCCCAACGGGCTGGCGGCGGCGATCTGCCTGGCGCGGGCGGGACGCTCGGTGCTGGTCGTCGAGGCCGAGCAGTCGATCGGCGGGGGCTGTCGCAGCGACGAGCTGACGCTGCCGGGGTTCGTCCACGACCGCTGCTCGGCGATCCATCCCCTGGCGGTCGCCTCGCCGTTCTTCCGTTCCGTGCCGCTCGCCGAGCACGGGCTCGAACTGATCCACCCGCCCGCGCCGCTCGCGCACCCGCTCGACGACGGGACCGCGGTCATGCTCGAACGGTCGGTCGATGCCACCGCTGCACACCTGGGTCCCGATGGCGCGGCCTGGCGCGGCCTGATGGCGCCGTTCGTCCGTGATGCCGAGGCGATCATCGACGGCACGCTCGCTCCCCTGCGCGTTCCGCGCCACCCGCTCGCACTCGGTCGGTTCGGTCTGAGCGCGGTTCGGTCGGCGGCGGGCCTGGCCAACGGGACCTTCACCGGCGACCGGGCCCGCGGGCTCTTCGCCGGTATGGCGGCGCACTCGATGCTGCGCCTCGACCAATCCCCGTCGGCGGCATTCGGCCTGGTGCTGGGTCTGCTCGGCCACTCGGCGGGATGGCCGTTGGCACGCGGTGGCTCGCAGGCGATCGCCGACGCGCTGGCCTCGCATCTCCGATCTCTGGGCGGCCAGATCGCAACGGACCGGCGGGTGCAGTCGCTGGACGAGTTCCCCCCGGACGCGCTGGTGATGCTCGACGTCACTCCGCGGCAGGTGCTGCAGATCGCCGGGCACCGCCTGCCTGCCGGCTACCGCCGCAGGCTCGCCGGCTACCGCTACGGGCCGGGTGTGTTCAAGCTCGACCTGGCCCTGGACGGTCCGATCCCGTGGACCGCCCCGCAGTGCGCCCGCGCGGCCACCGTCCATTTGGGCGGCACCATGGCCGAGATCGCCGCCGCCGAGGCCACCGTCGCAGCGGGTGGTCATCCCGACCGCCCGTACGTGCTGGTTGCCCAGCAGAGCCTGTTCGACCCGTCGCGCGCGTCCGATGGCAAGCACACCGTGTGGGCGTACTGCCACGTGCCCAACGGATCGCCGGTCGACATGACCGACCGCATCGAGTCCCAGATCGAGCGTTTCGCTCCTGGTTTCCGCGATCTCATCATCGCCCGGTCGGCGATGGGTCCCGGCGAGATCGAGCGCCACAACACCAACTACGTCGGCGGCGACATCAACGGCGGCATCCAGGACCTTCGCCAGCTCTTTACCCGCCCCGTCGCGCGCCTGGTTCCCTACTCCACGCCACTCGAGAACGTGTACATCTGCTCGTCCTCAACCCCGCCAGGTGGCGGCGTGCATGGCATGTGCGGCTACTACGCCGCCAAAGCAGCCCTGCGGGCTGCCTCGCGCCGAAGCCGCCGGCCACGCTGAAGTGCTCGGTCAGCCGGCCTCGTGGGCCGGCGGGTTGCGCGGTGCGAGGCTCGCCGCGATGGCCGCGAACTCGGCGAGCGCCGCTTGGAGGTCCTCGACGATCTCCTGGGCGATCACGTTGGGCGGCGGAAGGTTCTCCATGTCCTCCAGCGAGTCGTCCTTGAGCCAGATGAGGTCCAGACTGTTGACCTTGTCGCGTTGCATCAACTCGTCGTAACACTCCCAGCGGTGAGCGGATGCTCGTCGAGACCTCTCACCGGTTTGAGGACATCTCCGCCGGAGGGCGTCGGGCTGTCGTTGGTCTTCGCGCCGACCCTGATTGGCGCGATCCTGCTCCTGTGGGCCATGCAGGGTCCGCTCCGCGTGGTCCATGGCGACCAAGCTGCAACGTGGACGAAAGGAGCAGGAACGCCTGTTGCTCCGCGCGGTGGAGGCGTCTGACGTCGAGCGGCGTCGTATCGCCGCCGACCTGCACGACGGCGTTGTGCAACGACTGGCCGGGACGGCCTACACGCTCGCGGCGACTGGCGAGCGACTCCTCTCGGCGTCCGGGGTCGAGACGCGGAAGCTTCTCGACGAATCCGTCGTGAACGTCCGGCGCGCTCACCAGGAGCTTCGCACCCTGATCGTTGAGATCCACCCGCCGATCCTCTCCAGCGAGGGGCTCGACGCAGCCCTTGAGGACCTCGTCGCCGCACTCGCAACACGCGACATCGTGACTACGGTCGACGTGGCGGATGGGCTCGGTCCGTCGGCCGACGTCGAGAGACTATTTTTCCAGCGCAGCGCACGAGGCCGTGCGAAACGTCATCGCGCATTCCCGGGCCCGGGCTGTCAGTATCGAGATCGTGGCTCAGGACGGGATCATCCAGCTCGTCGTCGACGACGACGGCCGCGGTATCGACTCGGAGGGCAGGGCTGGCCGCGAGAGCGGCCACGTGGGGCTCGACCTGCTCGGTGAACTCGCCGCCGAACACCACGGCTCGCTCAATCTCGGTCCCAGCCCGAGCGGCGGGGCACGCCTGATCCTGGAGGTGCCCGAGCGATGATCCGAGTCCTCGTCGTCGACGACCACGGCATCGTCCGCGAAGGACTGCAACGGCTCCTCGATGCATTCGAGGACATCGCGGTGGCGGGTCTGGCGGGCAATGGAGAGGAGGCGGTCGGGCTCGCGAGCTCCCTTGTTCCGGACGTCGTTCTGATGGACCTGGAGATGCCGGATGGGCTGGACGGCGTCGCCGCGACACGGGCGATCCTGGCGGACAACCCGCAGACGAAGGTGCTGATCCTCACCTCGTTCTCGGATCGCAACCGGATCCTGCGCGCGCTCGACGCCGGTGCCATCGGCTACGTGCTGAAGGACGGGCCGGCGGAGGATCTCGTCCGATCGTTGCGGGCGGCCGCACGTGGGGAGTTCCCAATCGACCCGAAGGCGGCACGGGCGTTGCTCACGGGGCTGGCAGCACGCAGCCCCACCGACCAGATATCGCACCGGGAGCTCGATGTGCTGAGGCTCGTCGGTGCGGGCTTGTCGAACCGGGAGATCGCCGGTCGCCTCGAGATCTCGGAGCGGACCGTCAAAGGCCATCTTACGAGCGTCTTCCGCCAGATCGGCGTCACCGACCGGACGCAAGCAGCTCTCTGGGCGCACCGCAACGGCGTCGCAGGGCCGGACCCGACTTCGTCCTGATCGACGTTCCCGCCGGACCGCGTCGGAGACGTGCGTCGTGTCGAGAACCTGCGTGACGGTCCGGGCGGAGTGTCGCTGGGCCTTGAGAGGACGGCGTCGCCTGGACTGATTCCTGGCACATCAGCCGCCAGACGGCCAGGTATCGATACTTTCGTGCCGCGCCGTCCGTCGAGGCGGGGCGCTGTTCCGCTAGCCGAACGACCAGAGTTTCTGCACTGGCCTTGCCAATGGGCGGCAATGAGCGGAAGCTGCAAAAAGTCTCGAAGGAAGGCAAGCTCTTTCGAGAGATCTCAATAAGCGGCCGGGCGCGGTTGGCGCCGCCCCGGCCATGGCACCAGAAACTGTGAGGCCCCGATGCGTCACCAATCTACCAAGCCGACTGCCGCAGCCGCACGATCGCGAGCACGACACGCCCGGCGGTGCGGCACCTGTCCGCCCCGGGCGACGAGCTTTCGACGCTTCGCCGCGCCGACGCGCATCCGGTCCGCTGCCTGCCCGATGGGCCGGAGTCGCGCGCTGGTCATCACATGGTCATTCGACGGAGGTCTCAACGCACCTGAGGAGGGGCGGACATGAAACGCATTCACCACGGAAAGCGCACGCGCCAGATACTTCTGGGCGCGACGACCGCCCGGGCCCGGCGCGGCTTGGCGGTGACGGGCCTCCTTGGCCTCGGGATCGTGCCGGTGCTGTTCACTGCCGGGTCCTCGGCGGCGCCTGCACCGGTCGGGCAGGGCTTCAACGTGACGTCCTCCGACCTCTCGCACATCCTCCGGCAGATCAAGATCGCCGAGGCGCATGTCACGAACACGACACCCGCGTTCCTCGCCGGACCCGATGGAATCACGGGCAATGCCGATGACCGAGGCATCTGCGACGCACTGGTCGGCCCCGGCCCCAACCAGGTCGCGAGCCCGCTCGTCGCGGATGGCCTGCGCACCGTCGACGGGTCGTGCAACAACCTGATCCGGGGCCAGGAGAAGTTCGGCGCCGAGGGTCAGCTCTTCCCGCGCCTGACCACCCCGGTGTTCAAGGATGCCGATCCGGTTCCGCCCGGGTTCGGCCCGCCCGGTCCGTCGAGCTACACCCAGAACAGCGGACTGGTATTCGATTCTCAACCGCGCCTCATCAGCAACCTGATCGTCGATCAGACCTCGACGAACCCCGCCGCCGTCTCGGCGGCCGGCTTCCCGGTCAGGACGCAGGGCAACTCGGGCGTCACGCCCTGCGCCGACGTCAACGAGGTGCAGACGATCTCCGGCGACCCGAGCGGGGACTTCTCC
>JANMDV010000041.1:0-18999 GCA_031376485.1 Actinomycetota bacterium | reverse complement strand
CAACTCCGGGCGCTGGCCGCCGTGCGCCCGGGCATCACCGGGGGCGACCTCGACAAGATCGCGCGTGATCACATCGCAGCGGCCGGTCTGGGCGAGGCGTTTCGCCACAGCCTGGGACACGGCGTGGGGCTTGAGGTCCATGAGGAGCCGTACGCGCGCGAGGGCCTGACCGACGAGATCGGGGTGGGTATGACCGTGACCATCGAGCCCGGCATCTATCTGGAGGGCAGAGGCGGCGTCCGGATCGAAGATCTGGTCGTCGTCACCCCGGACGGATGTCGCGTGTTGACCGGGTTCACAAAAGAGCTTCTGACGGTAGATTCCTAGAGTGTTTTCGGAGGACGAGTGATTTCAACCAACGAGCTGAAGAACGGCTACGTCATCGAGGTCGACGGGGTGCTCAATACCGTCGTCGAGTTCCAGCACGTCAAGCCCGGCAAGGGCGGTGCGTTCGTGCGGACCAAACTCAAGAACCTGGCGAGCGGGGCGGTCGTTGACAAGACGTTCCGGGCAGGCGAGAAGCTGGTGCGGGTGACGACGCAGAGCAAGAACATGCAGTACCTCTACGAGGACGGCTCCAACATCGTGTTGATGGACAACGACACATACGAGCAGATCTCTTTCCCGTCTGATGCCGTCGAGAATCGCGACCTGTTGCCGCCAAACGGCGAGGTGCAGGTCCTGATCATCAGGGACCAGCCGTTCCGGGTCGAGCTGCCCATCGCAGTGGAGCTGGTGGTCGTCCGCACCGACCCGGGCGCCAAGGGCGACACCGTCTCCAACGTCACCAAGCCGGCCGAGCTTGAGACCGGCGCCACTGTCAGTGTGCCGCTGTTCGTCAACGAGGGAGATCGCTTGCGTATCGACACCCGCACCCGCCAGTACGTGAGCCGCGCGTGAACACAAGCTCTGTCGGCTACGTCGACACGACATTGCGGGACCTGGCCGCCCACCCGTGGGCGGGGTCGATCAGCACCGAGGACATCGCGGGGGTGGCTGCGCAGCTTGCCAACTGTGGTGCGGTCGCGTTGGAGGTCCTCGACTCGTTCAGTGCCCGTGGCGCGTTGGAGGGTCGCAGCGAAAGCCCGTGGGACCGCCTCCGGGTGACAGTCAACGCCGCAAAGTCGGTGCCGGTGGGCATCGTCGTCGCCGCACGCACGCTCTTCGGCGATCGACCGGTTGGCGTCGACTTGGCGCGACGCCTCGTGCAGGGCGCCTGCGAGAGCGGGGCTCGGCGGGTGCGGGTCGTCGATCCACTCAATGACGCCGACGCGCTCTTGCCCCTCGCCGATGCGGCGGTCGCCGGCGGCGCTGAGCTGGTGCCCACGCTGGTACTGGGTCCGGCCCCCGTATTCACGGACCAACGGTGGCTGGACGAGGCGCGTCAGATCGCCCAGCTTCCCGGGGCGTCCTCGATCTGCCTGGTCGATCGGGCGGGGCATTTGCGCCCGGCCGAGCTCGCGCAGTTGGTGCCGCGTGTGGCCGAAGTGGCGGGCCTTCCGGTCGAGCTGTCCCTGGTGGGGCCCGGTGGACTTGCGCCGGTGGCCGCGGTTGAGGGTATCGAGGCGGGGGCGGCTCGGGTGCAGGCCGCGGTCGGGGCCGCTGCGCTGGCTGCAGCACGACCGTCCGTCGAGACTTTGCGCGCTGCACTGGTCGGCGGACCGCGTGAGCTGCACTGCGAACGCGCGCTCATCAACCAGCTCGCCGGCATCATCTGGTCGTTGATCCCCGCGGACCGCCTTCGTCAGGCCCAGGCCGCCGAGGCAGGCCCCGCGCTGGGGCTTCCGTTGGACCTGGGGACCGGTCTGGCGGTCCGGTTGACGCGACTCGGCATGGCGGATCGCCTGATCGACGCGTCGCTGGAGGTCGTGCGCGTCGCACAGGAGTGCGGCAACCCGACGCTCGCCCATCCGCTCGGCCCTGCGGTCGTGGCGCAGGCGGCGCGTCACATCATCGACGGCGAGCGCTGGCAGGAGGTCGAGCCGGTGCTGGTCGCGGCGATTCGCGGTGGGTACGGCCGCCTGCGGGGCGAGGTCGCCGACGTCGCCCGCGCTGCCGCCGAGGGCGCGTCGATGCCGGAGCCTGCGCCCGGTCCCGACCTGGCGGCCCTGACCGCCGAGGCCCCCGAGGGCATGTCCGAGGAGGACGTGATCCTGTGGGCGCAGTTCCCGGATGCTGCGGAGCGGCTGCTGGCGCGGCGCCGGTCGCTCGTGGGAGAAGTCACAGACGGTTTGGGCACATCGGGTGTCGACCGCAGCCTGATCGAGACCCTCGTCAACGTCGTCGAATCGTCGGGCGAGGCCGAGGTCAGTGTCGAGGTCGGCGGCGCACGGGTCACCGTGCGGCGGGCATCGCCCGTCTCGCGCGCATCCTCCGCCGGCGGCGGAGACCCCGGCGTGGCAGCCCCTGTGGGCGACGGCCTTGTCCGGGTCGAGAGCCCGATCGTCGGCATGTTCTATTCCTCCGCGTCACCGGATGCCCCGCCGTTTGTCAAAGAGGGCGACACGGTCAGCGTGGGGCAGACGCTCTGCATCATCGAAGCGATGAAGATCTTCAACGAGATCGTCGCCGATCAGGCCGGTACGTTGCGCGAGATCTGTGTCCAAAACAGCGAGGCGGTCGAGTACGGAACCCTGCTCTTCTTGATCGAGCCGTGAAGCTCCTCGTCGCCAACCGTGGTGAGATCGCCGTGCGCATCATCCGTACCGCACGGGAGATGGACATCCCGACGGTGGCCGTTTACTCAACGGCAGACGTCGAGAGCCTGGCGGTGGAGCTTGCCGACGAGGCCGTGTGCATCGGCCCGCCCCCTGCGAGTGCGTCGTACCTGGTCATCCGCAACGTCATCGGCGCCGCCCAGGTGACCGGCTGCACCGCGGTCCACCCGGGCTATGGGTTTCTGTCCGAGAACCCCGAGTTCGCGCGCGCATGTGCCGACAACGACATCACGTTCGTGGGGCCCTCGCCCGAGGTCATGGCCCGCATGAGCGACAAGGTGGACGCCAAGATCGCAGCCCAAGAGGCGGGTTTGCCCGTCTTGCCGGGATCGGACGGTCCGGTCGCCACCGTGCAGGAAGCCATCGCAGCGGCCGAGGTCGCCGGGTATCCGATCCTGCTCAAGGCCGCAGCGGGCGGCGGCGGTCGTGGTATGCGGCGGGTCGAGTCCTCGGCCGAGCTTCCCAGCGCATTCGACGTCGCCCAGCGCGAGGCGCAGGCGGCGTTCTCGGACGGGTCCCTCTACGTGGAGAAGCTTCTGGAGGGCGCCCGGCACGTTGAGGTGCAGATCCTGGCCGACGGCTTGGGCGGGGTGCTGGTCTGTGGTGACCGCGAGTGCTCGATCCAGCGCCGCCACCAGAAAGTCGTCGAGGAGGCACCGGCACCCAACCTGCCTGACGCAACGCGCACCGCCATGCACGAGGCATGCCTACAGGCTGCGCGGGTGTGGGGATACAAGAGCGCCGGTACGATGGAGTTTCTGGTCGACGCCCACGGCAAGTTCTACTTCCTCGAGCTCAACGCCCGTCTGCAGGTGGAACATCCGGTCACCGAGCTTGTGACCGGTCTGGATCTGGTGGCCGAACAGCTTCGCG
The DNA here is from genome assembly GCA_031376485.1 of Actinomycetota bacterium. Classification (GTDB taxonomy): domain Bacteria; phylum Actinomycetota; class Thermoleophilia; order Miltoncostaeales; family Miltoncostaeaceae; genus CALMEC01. Next base: position 15,409 of record JANMDV010000041.1, on the reverse strand, counting down.
TCGCCCAAGGTGGGCTGTTGACCACGACGGGGGTCGCCCCGGCCAACGGTGCGGCAATCGAGTGTCGCATCAACGCTGAGGACCCGTCCAAGGACTTCATGCCGGCAGCCGGACGCCTGACCGAGTTTCGCATCGCGCAGGGCCCGGGCATCCGCGTGGACACGTACTGTCAGCCCGGCATGCTCGTGCCGCCGTACTACGACTCGCTGATCGCAAAGCTCTGCGTGTGGGCACCTGATCGGCCGCGCGCGGTCGCGCGCATGGCGCGGGCATTGGACGAGACCCATGTCGCGGGTATTGCCACCACGATCGACCTGCTGCGCGACATCATGGGTGAGCTGGCGTTTCGCGAGGGCAAGTACACGACCTCGTACCTGACCGATCACGCGGACGCGTTGCCGTCGCTCGGCCACAACCGGTCGTGAGCGTCGAAAGTCGCCGGGCGGCGCGTCGGCAGGCGGTGTTTCTGCTCTACCAGCGGGACGTGACCGGACTTCCCATCCTCGAACTCGAGGCCAACGCCGAGCGCGATCGTGCCCGCGTCCTCGACGCGTACACTCGGGCGATGATCACCGGGGTGCTGCAGGATCTCGAGACGATCGACGCCGCCATCGACCGCGCGGCGAGTGGGTGGAGCGTCGACCGGCTCGCTCCACTCGAGCGCAACATCCTGCGGGTGGCCATCCACGAGATCCACTCCCGCGACGACATCCCGGCCGCGATCGCCATCGACGAGGCCGTCGAGACGGCCAAACGCTACTGCCAGGCGGACGCCGGGGGCTTCGTCAACGGAATCCTGGGGGGCGTGGCACGCGCACACGAGAGCGTCACGCCATGAGCGACGAGCGCGCGCAGCTCGAAGCAGCCGTCGATCGGCTTGAGCAGATTACGTCGCGTCTTGTCGCCGACGATGTCGACCATGACGAACTCAAGCGCCTCGCGGAAGGGGCTTTGGCGGCGTCCGCGACGGTGACGGAGCTTCTGCCGCGGATCATCCGTCAGATCGAACGCGCCTCGGAGGGTGACCTCGAAACCTATGGGCAAACATGAGGAAACTATAGGCTCTTGACCTTTTCGCACATCGGGGAGTAACCTCAATGGATCAACGCGTCCACGGAGGCGGCGCGGCGCCGCATTGGTGGCGCAGGTAATCCAAGGAGTCGGACGAAACTATGAAACGACGGGCAATCGCGGCCCTCGTGCTGGGTGCGACAGCGCTCGCACTGAGTTCGATCCTCTCGGTCGCCGCAGTCGGGGCGAAGTCCACGGGCGCGTCCCGTCAGTACATCGTCCTCTACGAGAAGGGCGTCTCGGTCAAGGCGGCCCGCGATGCCATCAAGAAGGCCGGCGGCAAGGTGCTTCGCGAGAACGCCTCGATCGGCGTGGCGACCGTCGTTTCGAGGAATGCAAACTTTGTGCGCGCTGCCACCGCGACGAAGCCGCTTCGCAGCGCAAGCCGCAACCGACCATTCGGCCGGTCGTTCGCCGCGCGCCAAAAGCACCTGGATCTGGCCCAACTGGACCGTGCCCTCGGTTCGGCGGGCCCTCCCGCAGTTGCTCCCAGAGCTTCGGACGATGACGACGATGACGACGGCGATCGCGGCCACCATCGCCGCGGCCACAAGAAAAGCGAGCCGTTTGCGGCCCTCCAGTGGGACATGCAGATGATCCACGCAACGCGGAAGGGCTCGTACGACGAGGAGAAGGGCCACAAAAAGGTGTTGGTCGGCGTGATCGACAGCGGCATCGACGGTACCCATCCCGACATCGCGCCGAACTTCGACCGGGAACTGTCGCGCAACTTCGCCGCGGACATCCCGGGGCTGGACAATGGGTGTGGCGCGTTGCCCGCGCCATGCCTCGATCCAGCCGATGTCGACGGGGACGCGCTGGACGGTCACGGCACCCATGTGGCGGGGACGATCGGAGCGGCGATCAACGGGCTCGGAACGTCGGGAGTTGCTCCCAAAGTGACGCTGGTCAATCTGAGGGCGGGCCAGGACTCGGGGTACTTCTTCCTGCAGGCGACGCTCGACGCGATGACGTACGCAGCCGATAACGGCATCGACGTGGTCAACATGAGCTACTTCACTGATCCGTGGCTGTTCAACTGTCGCGCCAACCCGGCTGATTCACCGGCCGAGCAGGCCGAGCAGCGGCTCATCATCGACGCCACCCAGCGCGCGGCCGACTACGCTCGCGCCCATGGGGTGACGCTCGTCTCGGCGCTCGGTAACGAGGCCATCGACCTTGGCAAGCCGACGTACGACCCGCTCGATCCGACACGGCCGGTGGACAACACCTGCATCAACGTGCCAACCGAGACCGACGGCGTCATCTCGGTGTCGTCGCTCGGTCCGACCGGCGCCAAGAGCGACTTCTCCAACTACGGCGTCGAGCAGACCGATCTCTCGGCGCCGGGTGGCTCGTTCCACGACTTCTTCGGCACGACCCGATTCCAAGCAACCGGAAACCTGATCCTCTCGACCTACCCGCAGAGCGCCGCGGCGGCAAACAAGCAGTTGAACCCCGACGGCACGCCCAATGTGGCCGACGTCTTGCGCGACTGCAAGGACGGGGTGTGCGCGTATTACCGATACAACCAAGGCACGTCGATGGCATCGCCTCACGTCGCAGGCGTCGCGGCGCTGATCGTCAGCGAGTACGGCTCCAAACGTCACGGCAACGACATCACGATGGACCCGGTTGAGGTCGAGCGGATCTTGAAGGAGACTGCGACGGACACGGCTTGTCCGAATCCCCCTCTGGTCGACTACCCGGTGATCGGCGAGTCCACGATCCCGGACGCCCTGTGTGAGGGGACCGCCCAGTTCAACGGCTTCTACGGCCACGGCATCGTGGACGCCCTTGCAGCCGTCACATCAGACGACCACCATGACCGCGGCCACGGCCTCGACGACGACCACGACGAGAGCGATCACACCGACGACTGACTGAGGCGTCTGGGACCGTTTCCGCGCCCTCAGACCTTCCGCGCAATGGTTCATGGTGTCAGTTGCGCGGGCGTTGCAAACGCCCACCCCGCTGGGCGAAAAATGGAACGAGAAACGCCGCGAGTCTCGCGGCGATCTCGTTCCTTTTTTGTCTCAGACACCAATGTACCGAGAACCCTTTGCTGGAAAGGGTTCCTGGGAGGCGAAACGACCCTTCCGTACACGCTGGTTTCGGGCCCGGCATGGGTGGCAGTCGTCGGTCGGGAGTGGGACCATGCGCCCCGCTTGAGCCACGGCTCGTAGGCGGCCGATGAGCCGCCCCGCGGGCGGCTCAATCGTCGATCGGGGCGACGCGTTCCGGGCGGGCGGTTTCGGGGCGTGGGGCCCAGGGCAGCACCGTGCGGAAGGTGCCCCACAGACCGAGTCGGGTGATCGCGGTGACTGCCACGCCGAGTAAGGCGACTGCGGCGGCGACGAACGCCCAGAAGATCCATCGGTGCTCCTGCCCGGGGAGCGGGACGTTCATGCCGTAGAGGCCCGTCAGGAGCGTCGGCATGAAGAATGCGACCGTAAGGATCGTCAGCAGCAGCACGACGCGGTTCGTGGCCTCGCTCCGCTCGCCCTGAAGCTGTATCAATGCCCCCGCGATGCGCGCCTCCGAGACGGCCAGGGCCGCAGGCACCTCGTTGGTCAGGTCCAGCTCGATGTTGCGAAGCCACCGGCTGCCGGCCTCGCTCACCAGGTGTCGCTCCACAGGGTCCCGAAGCTCAGCCAGCTCGCGCAGCTCACCGCGGAGCGGGAGCAGGCCATCCCGCACGCTTCCCAAGTGACGACTCAGGGCCAAGAGCTCCGACTGCACGCGATTGAGCGGTGGGTTTGCCACCAACATTTGCTCCTCGAGCTGTCCGACCCGGGCACGTACCTCGTCGAACACCTCGATCGAACCGTCGACCGCGGCGTCGAGTAACTGTAGGAAGAGCACCGATGCATCGCGCTGACCGGCAGGGGTCTGGTGCCATTGGTCTTCGACGCGCGTGCCCTCGAGGGTGGAGCAGAGGCCTGTGATGGGGCGTCGACGCAGAAGAACGTGGGAGGGTCCAAGGATCAAATCGACCCGCTCGAGATGCGGCACGGCGTCATCGGCGTGGAACGATGCCCCCACAAGCGAGGCGCACAGCGCTCCGTCGACCTCAGCCAGTCGCGCGCGCCGAGCCGGCTGCACGAGGAACGCCAGCATGGCATCTGTCAGCCATGCCTCCGAAGGCGGGCTCTCGCCATGCCACTCCACGAGCGGTGGTGGCGCACCCGGGGGATGTACGAGCCAGGGCATCCTCAGCCGTTTCGACGTCCGGCGCGCGCTTCCTGGCCAGACGACTACAATCCCGCCCCATGGTGAGTGCCCTGTCGTACAAGTACGTTGATGGTATGGCGAGTGAAGAACCCGCCGGACGAGGACGCAGCCTGCGCCCCATACCGACAAGTACGGGCGGAGGCGAGGACACAGCTCCAGAGGCGGATGCTCCTCCGACGACGGACCACATCCGGCGGAGTTTTGCAGCCGCCAGATCGCCGAGGGACTTGTGAGAAAAGGCGCTCAGTCCCGCCTCGACGCAGCGCTTGTGGAACGCGGTCTGGTTCCATCGCGCGCCCGGGCTCAGGCGGCCGTCGCCTCTGGGCGCGTCCGGGTCAACGGGCACGTGGCGAATCGGCCTGCCAACGCGGTCGAGGAAGATGACACGCTCGTCGTGGAGCCCGCTCCGGAGTTCGTCTCACGCGGGGGCGAGAAGCTGTCAGGCGCCCTGGCCGACGTCGGCCTGGACGTGACCGGGGTGCGGGCGCTCGATCTGGGCGCATCCACCGGTGGATTCACGGATTGCCTGTTGCAGCGGGGCGCCGCCCACGTCACCGCGGTGGATGTCGGCTACGGACAACTGGCCTGGACGCTTCGAAACGATCCGCGCGTGACCGTACTGGAGCGAACGAACGCCCGCCAGCTGACGGCCGATGCGGTCGTCCCGCCGGCCGATTTTGCGACCTGTGACCTGGCGTTCATCAGCGTCGCAACCGTGTGGCCCGCGGCGTCTCGGTGTCTGACGCGCGACCACCGGGCCTTGGTGCTGGTCAAACCGCAGTTCGAGGTGGGAAAAGGCAAGGTCCCGCGGGGCGGCGTGGTGCGTGACCCGCTCCTGCACGCCGAGGCCATCCGCATCGTCGCGCAGGCGATCACGGGGCAAGGTGGGCGGATACGCGCAGTCGTGCCCAGCCAACTCGTCGGCCCCAAAGGCAACCGCGAGTTCTTCATCTTCTGCGAAGGGCCAGGAACCGAGACAGGGACACGGATCGACCTGGAGCAGGCAATCACCGACGCTGTGAGGGCCCGGTCGTGAACGACATCACGGTCTCCGAGGCCAATGGGCCCGTCAAGCGCGTGCTGATCCTGACCCATAAGGCGCCCGAGGTTACCGCGAGCGCCCTGCCGGGTGTGCTGTCCCTGCTCGATGACGCGGGCGCCGAGGTGCTCGTTCCCGAGCGCGAGGCGCGTAAGCATCCGAGTCTCGAAGGGTACCGTCGCGCCGGCGGGGTGGAGCTCCATCCGGGCGGTGACGACTTGATCCTCGTGCTGGGCGGCGACGGCAGCATCCTGCGCGCCCTCGCGCGCGAGGCCGGCACGGGAGCCCCGGTCATCGGCATCAACTACGGGCGCGTGGGTTTCTTGGCGTCGATCGAGCGGCGAGATCTCGAAAACGGCGTGCGACGCGCCTTGGCGGGTGAGTACGTGACGCTGGAGCTGCCGTCGCTTCGGGCGAGCTGGGCGGAGGGGGAGGCCAACGCGGTCAACGACCTGGCATTGCTTCGCGGTGGGGAGGCCCGTCTGGCCGACCTGTCGTACGCGGTCAACGGTGAGCCGGTCGCCAACGTGCGCTGCGACGGCATGGTGTGCTCCACCCCCGTCGGGTCGACCGCCTATAACCTGGCCATCGGCGGGCCGACCGTCTCGTGGGGGGTGCGCTGCTACGTCGTATCGTTTCTGGCCGCCCACCATCTGGACGCGCGTCCCCTGGTACTCGCGCGTGACGAGACGTTCACCGTCACCAACGCCGCGGTCGTCGGCGACTGCGACATCTACAGCGATGGACAACGCATCGGCGCGCTCGGACCCGGCCGGGCGATCTCGATGGACTTGATGGGCGCCACCGTGCATCTGGGGATTTTTCCGGAGTCGTCATTCTTCAGGCGCTACCGGGAGAAGTTCGGTCGCCCGTGATCCGCCGGCTCGAGATCCGCGGCCTTGTCGTGATCGACCGCGCCGAGCTCGAGCCTGGGCCCGGTCTGACTGCGATCACCGGCGAGACCGGCGCCGGTAAGACCGTTGTGGCACAGGCGCTCGCACTCCTGGTTGGCGGCCCGGTCGACAGCAAGGGCGTGCGGCCCGGCGCCAAGCATGCGCTGGTGGAGGCGACCCTGGCCCTGCCGCCGGGCTTCTGGGACGATGTGGACGACGACGACCCAGCCAAAGACGTCCGGGAGCTGGTCGACGACGAGGCCGAGGTCGTCGTGGCGCAGCGCGTCCCGGCAGAGGGGCGAAGCCGTGCGCTGCTCGATGGTCAGACCGTCACGCGTGCCGCCGCCGGCAGCATCGCGGGCCGCCTGATCCGGTTCTCATCACAACACGAGGGCCGCCGGCTGGTGGCCGGCGCAACCCAACTCGCGGTGCTCGACGCGTTCGCGGGGCCCGAGGTGGTGGCAGGGGCGCGCCGCCTGACGTCGCTTCGTCGCCGTCTTCGCACACTCGAGCGGGCCCTCGCCGCCGTTCGGGATCGGCGTGACGCAGCCGAACGGGAGCGGGCTGCGCTCGAGGACCTCGTCGCCGCCGTCGACGCGGCCGGTCTCGCCATGGACGAGGAACGTGATCTGCGAGCGGAACGCGATCGGCACCTGCATGCCGATCGCCTCGCACACGCCGTAGATACTGCGGCCGAAGCGCTGACCCCCGAGTCTGGGGACGGCGGGGCCCGGGATCTGATCGGGAGTGCCCTGCAGGCACTGGACGGGGCTGTCGAATTCGATCCCACCTTGCGAGAGTCGCGCGACGAGCTCTCAGGCCTCGAAGCGCAGATTCAGGAGACGTCTGCAACGCTTCGTGGGTACCTCGCCTCGCTGGACGCCCAACCGGGGCGCCTGGCCGAGATCGAGGAGCGGTTGAGCGTCTACCACCACCTGACGCGGCGTTACGGCCCGACGCTGGACGAGGTGCTGACGCGTGCGGACGAGGCCCGTGCGGCGCTCGGTGATCTCGACGCGGGCGCGGGCGCGGACGATGCGTTGGCGGCCGAGCACGACGCGATGCTGGTCGAGGTCCGGCAGGTGGCGGTGACGCTGCACGACGCGCGTGCGGAGGCCGCGCCGCGTCTCGAGATCGCGGTCACGGCCGAACTTGCCGAGCTTGCGATGGCGTCGGCGGCGGTGCGCGTCGAGCTGACCCAAGACGGTGCCGACCCTCCCGTGGACCGGGCGGTGCTGTGGCTTCGTGCCAACCCCGGGCTGCCCGAAGCGCCGCTCGCCGACGTGGCATCCGGTGGAGAGCTCTCACGCGTGCTCCTGGCACTTCATGGCGTCGCGGCGGCAGCCGAGCCGGGTGTCACGTGGATCTTCGACGAGGTCGACTCGGGCGTGGGCGGCGTCACGGCGACCGCGGTCGCGGCAAAGCTCGCGGCGCTGGCCGCGACGCGGCAGGTCATCGTCATCACCCACCTGCCGCAGGTCGCTGCGCTCGCCGAACGCCATTACCGGCTGATCAAGGGCGTCGATGCGGACGGCCGGGCCACGACAGAGATCGCTTCGGTCGAGGGCCAGGGGCTCGTGGACGAGCTCTGCCGCATGTTGGGCGCCGCACCGTCTGATGAGGGCGCCCGCCGCCATGCCGAAGAGCTGCTCTCGCGCCGCGTCACCAAACCCGCCAAGCCGGCCAAGGTGGCACAGCGGCGCTCAGCGAAGTCTCGTGCGCCTGCGGGTGATCAGGCGTAGCGCGCCAAGGCGTGCTCCACGCCCGCTCGGTACCCGCCGCCGAACAGGATCAAATGGACCAACAGCGGGACGAGCTGGTAGAGCGGCACGCGGTCCCGATGGCCATCGCTCAGGGGCGATACCTCCTCGTACGCACTGAACACGCGCTCCGAGAAGCCTCCGAACAAGTGCATCATCGCCAGGTCGACCTCGCGGTGGCCGCCGTAGACGGCCGGGTCGATCAGCACCGGCGCACCTGTCACATCCACGATGGCGTTGCCGCCCCACAGGTCTCCGTGCAGTCGCGACGGAGGCTCAGGGGGGCCGCACAGGTCGGACATCCGGCCGAACAAGTTCTCCCAGCGCGGCAGCGTCTGACGGGCGAGAAGTCCGGCGTCGATCGCCCGTCGCACCAGCGGTTCGAGACGGCGGGTCGCCCAGAACTCCGCCCAAGTCGCGGTCGGCTCGTTGTCTTGCGGCAGCGTGGCCAGCAGGTTGGGGCGGTCGAGTCCGAAGGAGGGCGCAGCGGATTGATGCAAGCGCGCCAGGCCCTCCCCGAGCGCGACATCATGGGTCGCGGACGGCGATCCCTGCTCGATCCACTCCAAGACGAGTAACCGCGGCGGGGCGTCGCGCACGGAGACGACCTGAGGGACGCGAAGCGCTCCCGCGGCGGCGAGCCACGAAAGCCCGTGGGCCTCGGCAACATACGTCCCCGGAGCAGCGTCGTGACGGTGCTTGACAAAGACGTCCGTGCCGGTGGCGAGCCGTACGCGAAACGCCCGGTTGATGTCGCCACCGGCAATCTCCCGAACCTCTGCGACCGGGTGGCCGACCGACGTGGCCACGGCGTCGCGCAGGTCAAACGTCACCTGCGAAGCGTCGTCAGGAGACCCTGGCAGGCGCGTTCGACCATGTCGAACACGTGCGCAAACCCGTCTGGCCCGCCGTAATACGGATCAGGCACCTCGGCATCCGGTGGCGCGGCGGGATCGTAGCTTCGAAGCAGTCGAACCTTGCCCGCGGCATCGTCATCAGGGACGATTGCCAGCAGATCGTCACGGTTCTCGCGGTCCATCGCCAGAACCAAGTCGAACTGCGCAAAATCGCGTGCCGTGAACTTCTGCGCGGAGTGGTGCATCGGCACGCCACGCCGACGCGATTCGGCCTGGGCTCGTGGATCGGCCCCGTCGCCGACGTGCCAACCGCCCGTCCCCGCGCTTTCGATGATGATTTCAGTCGCGAGTCCCGCTTGGTCGACCAGGTGGGCCATCACCGCCGCCGCGGTCGGCGACCGGCAGATGTTGCCGAGACACACGAAGCAAAGGTGTACGGGGAGTGACACGTGGAACCCCCTACGTAAACGTACGGGCGGTCTCGACGAGCGCGAGAGCGACGTCCACTGTGCGTTGCAGGCTTTCGACGGCGATCTTCTCGTCTGGCGTGTGGACGTCGATCATGTCGTTGCACAGGTTGACCGACGCCAAGCCGTTGCGCAGGAACGCATTCGTGTCAGCACCGCCGCCGGTCTCGACCAGCGACACCTCGAGACCGCAGGCCTCGAGTGCCTGGCGCGCCAAGCGCACCTGGGGGTCGCGGTCACTCAACCGGTATCCGGTGAACTCGTTGACGACCCGCGATTCCAGGTCGACCTCGGCCTCGGTCGCCGCCCACGTCAGCGCGTCCAGCATTGCCATGACTTGCTGTGCCAGCACCTTCTCGTCCAGGCTTCGGGCCTCGGCGGTCAGCGTGCAGCGTTCGGCCACGACATTCGTGGCGGTGCCGCCATGCACCGTGCCGACGTTGGCAGTGGTGACCGCATCGATTCGTCCCAACGGCATGCGCGAGACGGCGCGCGCTGCCGCTTCGATTGCGCTTCGGCCCTGCTCGGGAACGATGCCGGCGTGAGCGGTGCGGCCGACGAACGTCGCGTCGATCTTGCGAAGGGACGGCGCCGCGACGACGATACCGCCGATCGGGCCGGTGTGGTCGAAGACGAACACCATCGCGGCCTGAGTCGACGACGGATCGAATCGTGCGGCACCCTGTAGGCCGATCTCCTCGCACGGAGTCAGGATCACATCGATGCCGGCATGGGGTCGGTCCTCGCCGACGATGCGACGCACGGCTTCGATGACCGCTGCCACCGCGGACTTGTTGTCGCCCCCGAGGATGTCCGCGTGATGATTGGTCAGAAAGCCGTCGACGAGCTTGACCTCGATGGGGCCGCTGTTCGGCACCGTGTCCAGGTGTGCGCACAGCGCGATAGGCGTGCCGCCTTCCACGGTTGCGGCGAAACGGGCGACGATGTTGCCGCATCCCGCGGGGATGTCGTCGGCCACGCCATCTTCGGTCACGCTCGCGCCCATCGCGATCAGCTCATGCCGAACGACCTCCGCGATCGCCTGTTCCTGCCGCGACGGCGAAGGGATCTCGCACAGCCGTACGAAGAGCTGCGCGACCGGGGGGAGAGCGGCGAGCTGCTCCGGGCTCACCAGTGGTCCCCGCCGGAAGTCCGATCGCGAATCGCCGGCTGCAAATCGTCGCGATGCGGCGTCCTCGGTCGCCCGAAGAGAGCCCAGATATGCAGGCTCCCTGCGTCATTGCCTCGCTCGATTTTCGCTCGGCGATTCATCGACGTACTTCCGGCGGAGACCACTCGCTAGACGTGCAGCCGCGCCCCGACGGCGGCGCCGACGAAGTCGCGGAAGAGCGGCGCCGGGTTGGTCGGGCGGCTCTTGAACTCCGGGTGGAATTGCGAGGCGCAGAACCAACGCAGACCAGGCAGTTCGATCATCTCGACGAGGCGTGCGTTGGGTGACTTGCCGCAGACGACGAGGCCCTTGTCCTCAAGCTGGGTCCGCAACAGCGGGTTGACCTCGTACCGGTGGCGGTGGCGCTCGTAGATGACCGGCTGATCCTCGTAGCACTCACGGCCACGTGTGCCTTCGACCAGCGAAACCGGGTCGGCGCCGAGCCGCATGGTGCCGCCGCGGTCCTCGATGCCCAGCTGCTCGGGCAGCAGGTCGATGACGGGGTAGGGCGTCTCGGGATCGAACTCGGTGGAGTTTGCGCCGTCCATCCCGGCGACATGGCGCGCGTACTCGATGATCGCGACCTGCATCCCCAGGCAGACGCCCAGGAACGGCACGTCGTTCTCACGTGCGTAGCGCACCGCTTCGATCTTGCCCTCGATGCCGCGGCTTCCGAACCCTCCGGGCACCAGGATGCCGTCGGCATGAGAGAGCTTGTCCTCGAGGTCCGGGTCCTCGGCGTCGATCCAGTCGATCTCGAGATTGACCCCGTGATGGATGGCCGAATGACGAAGGGCCTCGGCCACCGACAGATACGCGTCGTGAAGCTGCACGTACTTTCCGACGAGAGCGATCCGCACGGTGCCCTCACACCCCTCAATGTGGCGCACGAACTCGCGCCAGTCGCCGAGGTCGGCCGCATCGGCCTCAAGGCTGAGCAGATCGAGCACGACACGATCCAGGCCTTCCTGCTCCATCATCAAGGGGACCATGTAGATGTCGGCGGCGTCGACGGCGGAGATGACCGCGTTGTGCGGGATGCCACCGTAGAGCGCGATCTTCTCCTTGATGCCTGCGGTCAGCTCACGGTCGGAACGCAGCACCAACACGTCGGGCTCGATTCCGATGCGCCGAAGTTCCTGCACCGAGTGCTGTGTGGTCTTGGTCTTGAGTTCCCCGACCGAGTCGAGGAACGGCACGAGCGTGACGTGTACGAAGATGACCCGCCCGCGGCCCATCTCGCTGCGCATCTGGCGGATGGCCTCGAGGAATGGAAGGGACTCGATGTCACCGACGGTGCCGCCGACTTCGACGAGCACGACATCTGCGGCAGAGGCCGCCGCGGCCTGCCGAATACGGTCCTTGATCGCGTTGGTGATGTGGGGGATGACCTGGACGGTGGCGCCCAGGTAGTCGCCGCGGCGTTCCTTCTTGATGACCGAGTCGTAGATCGCGCCGGTCGTCACGTTGGACGCCCGCGTCAGGTTCTCGTCAATGAACCGCTCGTAGTGCCCCAGATCCAAGTCGGTCTCGGCGCCGTCTTCGGTGACGAACACCTCACCGTGCTGGTAGGGGCTCATGGTCCCCGGGTCGACGTTGAGGTAGGGGTCGCACTTCTGCATCGACACGCGCACGCCACGTGCTTTGAGCAGCGTGCCCAGCGAGGCGGCGGTGATTCCCTTGCCAAGACCGGAGACCACTCCTCCGGTGACGAACACGTACCTGACATCCCGGTCGGACACCACAACTCCCTCGCTCTCCTACATGCCTCGATGAGGATAGCGGCACCGGCGGCCGTAGGTCGGGCGCCCGCCCGGTGTTGTTCGCGTGATGCGGGAGCTACCGCACGGCCGCGGTCAGTGGCTGTCGGGCGTGGCCGCTTACCCCCGGCGTATATGGGATGAGGCTCGACAAGGCGATGCTTCGCACTCTGAATCCCATTTCCCTCTCAGGGGGCGAGCTTCGTGAGGCCACGGGCGGTGACGCGGTAGCTCTCTGTGCCGCCCGCGGCGTCCAGGACCTCGCCGTTCAGCGTCACTGCGACGTTGGGTGCCCAGGCGACACCAAGCCACAGGGGCTTGGCCGATCGGATCAGCCGGGTCACGCCGCCACCGACGATTCCGGCGAACACCTGCGCTCCGTTCGTGTCGTCGCGACGCACCTCGACCCACACCGTCTTGCCGGTGCGCGCACCAAGTCGCAGTTCGATCGCCGCCGTCCTCTGCGGGGTAGGGCGGACGACTGTCGCGGGCGGGAGTGTCTCAGGCAACGGGGCGGTTGCCGGACGCGGTGGGCTCGACTGGGTCTGCGTGGCGCCCGTCGCCGGACGCGGACGCTCGTCCGAGCCGAGACCGCCGCTCAACAGGATCAATCCCCCGATGCCGATCGCCGCGCCACCTGCGACCCACGCGAGCGTTCCGTCGTGTCGAACCGGGCCGCGGATGATCGGGATCCGCTGGGTGTCGGCATCGAGGTCGTCCGAATCCGACGCGGTCGCCTCGTCGGCGAGCCGCCGCCCGTCGAGACCCAAGTGGGTCGCGTACCGCCCGATCAGATCAGGTGCGTGGGCGGTCGGCGGCAGGTCGTCAAGGCGTCCGTCTTCGAGCGCGGCAAGGAACGTCTTGCCGATGCCGGTTGCGATGGCGCACGTGGCAAGCTCTTGGCCGCGTTGCACGCGCGCCGCGCGGAGGGTATCGCCGAGAGCGGTCACGTGCGACCGATGTTGCCAGTACTGTCGGGGGCGGCAAAGGAGGGTGGTAGCGTCGTGGCGTGATCGTCGCACGTGAATCGGGCGGTCTGTGCGTGGTCCTTCAGATCGATCACCAAGAGCAGTGCCGGCTCGCTGCGTGCGCGTGGGGCAACGAGGTGTTCTCGCGCCCCGAGCCGTGGGAGCCCGTGCAGATCGCCGCGGCGGTGCATGACGAGGGGTGGCGCACGTGGGAGGCCCTGCCCCAGATCGCCGGAAACGGGCGCCCGATGGACTTCCCCGACCTCCCGCGTCGGCAGCACGTCGAGATGTACGAGGCGGGGATCGCGGCGTCGGAAGGGCACGGACCCGAGGTGGCGTTGCTGGTCAGCATGCACGGGCTCGGGCTGTACCGAGCCCGGATGGGATTGGACGGTCCCGCCCGGGACCTCGATGAGCTCCCGGGCGTCGTCCAGGAATTCATCCGTACGCAGCTCGCGCGCCAGGCGCGATTGTGGGCGCTGCTGGGCGACGATCCCGTGCGGCGCGAGTGGGCCTGGGCCGCCTACCGGCTGCTGCAGGCGTGGGACGGCCTGAGCCTGTACCTGACGTGGCGCGGCCTCCCGCAGGGCCGTGACGGCCGGTTGCCATCGGTCCCGCGCCATCCGGCCGACCCTGGCCGCGATCTCGGTTTGCGACCCGTCGATCCGCGCACGGCCATCTGCGAACCGTTCCCCTTCGCCGGCGACGAGGCCGTCCTCACGGTGCGCGCCCGCGTCATCCCGGACCGCGTCTACACCTCGCATGACGACATGCGTGCCGAACTCGGCGCCGCACCGCCCGAGCACCGTAGCTACCGGATCATCCCGCCTGCTGCGACCGACGCCTGACCGGCCACGGTTGGCGCATCAGGTCGGTGGCCCCGTGGTGGAGAGCAGCTCCTCCCGCGCCTGTCGGGCAGTCGGCGGGTCCGGGCGTTCGAGGTCGCGGGTCCCAAAGCGCGCTCCGAGTCGAGTTCAGGGACCTCCTCGACCAGCAGGTGTCGGCGCTGACGGGCGGTCATGCACTGCACTCTCGGCGTGATGTCGCTCGCTCGTAGAGGCCTCGCGGTGACCCTGTCGACACGTCCCTCCGCCGACAACGACCGGATACGTGCATCCACTCGAAGGCATGGTTCGGTGCCTCACCGCGTCGGGTCAGGACCGCGCGATCGCTCCCTCGGCGGTCAGGCGGGTGACGGTTGCCTCCATGCGCTCGCGCAGGTTGGCATCGACGGGCACGAGCATCTGGCCGCGGGACGGCGTACCGATGGTGCCCACCGCGTCCGGCCTCTCGATACTTCGGCGGGCGACGTATGCACAAATGATCGCATCGAGAATCGCGGCATCGCGAATCGGTCCCCAGTCGTCATCCGGCGCCGTCGGAGTCCACCCGCCCAGATCGACATGCCGGGCAAGGATCGCCGTGACCGCGGCGATACCGGCGGGCGTGGCCCGACCCGGACCCTTGGGCCGGTAGGTGGGCGCGCGGATTCCGAGCCACATGGACCGATAGTCCCCCAAGTCGATCAGCGCACCGTCCGTTTGGTCCTCCCACATCAGTAGGCGAAGCACCAGGTCCGGATGTGTCTCGACCGCAAGGGCCGTCGGCGACAGCGCGTCGGCCAGGTCAACCCCGCGGTGGCCGCCATGGACCTTTGCGAGCCGACTTCGGGAAACGGGAAACGCCGGCACGTCGCACCACGCGAGGATCCGCTCGACATCCCGTTGGCCGCCGTCGTTGGGGACCACGAGTGGTGCGTCGACGACGACGATCGCCGGATCAGCGCCCACGGCCGCGACGATCTCGGCGTTCCGAGACGCAGTGTCGATACGTACGAGCGCCCCGGCCGCGTCGAACTCGGCGACTACCGAGGGTCGTGGCGTATCGACCAGTTCGACCGACTGCATCAGATGGACCCCGACGGCGCGCACGTCCAACCAGGCTACCCGTGCGTCAGCCGAGGTTCATCAGTACGATTCAGCAATGCTCCAGTCGGCTCTGCTCCTGTTCGTCGCGATCGCCGGTCCCTGGGTGGTACACCTCGCCCCGGTCCGGCAACGTCTGATGGCGCTCGTTGGGTTCGTCGGCGTGCTTCTCCTCTGGCTCGTGCTCGAGAGTTGGATCGGCAAGTGGTGGTTCTGGGTCGGCCTGGCGATCGGTATCGCGTCGGTTTTGTTCGTCGGCAGCGG
>JANMDV010000030.1:0-7398 GCA_031376485.1 Actinomycetota bacterium | reverse complement strand
ACGTCGTGCGGGTGGCTCTCCTTGAGCCCCGCCGGGGTGATCCGGACGAACCGGGCGCGCTCCTGCATCTGAGCGATGGTCGCCGCGTTGGAGTAGCTCATGCCCGACCGCAGGCCGCCGACCAACTCGGCCACGACTGCGCCGGCATCGCCCCGCAGTGGCACCACGGCCTCGACACCTTCCGGGACGACCGGCGAGAACTCGATCTGATCCTCCCGGGCCAGGACCTGACGCGCATCGCCGTCGACCGCGCGGCGCGCTGCGGCGGCCCCTGCGCTCGCCATCCCGCGAAACACCTTGACCCGCGATCCGCCGCGGTTGACGACCATACCCGGGCTCTCGTGGGTCCCCGCGAAGAGGTTGCCCACCATCACGGTGTCCGCACCGGCCCCGACGGCCTTGGCCACATCGCCGCCCATCCGTATGCCGCCGTCGGCGATGAGCGGCACGTCGTGGCGCCGGCAGGGCCCTGCGCACTCGGCGACCGCCGTGAACTGCGGCACCCCGACCCCCGCGACGACACGTGTCGAGCACACCGATCCGGGTCCGACGCCGACCTTGATCGCATCGGCGCCCGCGGCGATCAAATCGTCGGCCCCCTCCGCTGTCGCGACATTGCCCGCGATGACGTCGACATCGCCGACCCATTCGCGCACCTCGCCGATCGCGGTGAGCGCCTGCTCCATGTGACCGTGGGCGATGTCGAGCACCAGTGCGTCGACGCCGGCATCCACGAGCGCCTTCGCCCGCTCCAGATGGTCGCCACGCACGCCGATGGCCGCAGCCACGACCAACCGACCGCGCGCATCCTTGGTGGCGTCAGGCCGCTCTCTGAGCTGCATCAGATCACGCAGGGTGATGAGCCCCGCCAGGCGCCCGTCGCCGTCGATCAACGGCAGCTTCTCGATACGCGCGTCACGGAGGATGAGCGCCGCCTCGTCAGTGTCGACCCCCACCGACGCCACGATCAACCGGTTGGCCGGCGTCATTACCTGCGACACGGTAATCGAGACGTCGTCGCGAAGCAGCACGTCGCGGCGGGTCAGGATGCCGATCGGCCGGCGCTCCCCGTCGACGACCACGAGCCCGTTTGCGCCGCGTTCGCGCATCTCGTCCATTGCGCGCTCAAGCGTCAGCTCAGGCCCGATGGTGAACGGGTCGTCGATGACGAGCGCCTCGGCGCGCTTGACGCGTGCGACCTGGGCCACCTGCTCGTCGATGGTCAGAAACCGGTGGACGACACCGATGCCGCCTGCGCGAGCCATCGCGATCGCCATTGGCGCCTCGGTGACCGTGTCCATGTTGGCCGAGACGATCGGCGCCGCCAGGCTGATGCGCCGCGTAAAGCGGGCCGTCGTGTCCACATCCGCGCGCGACGCAATCGGACTGCGCTGTGGAACGAGGAGCACGTCGTCATATGAGAGCGCGAGCGGCAGCTCCGAGTCGGATATCACGCGACCGAGAATAGCTGACGTCGTACGCACCGCCCGTTAGTGTGGCCGCTGTGCGCTGCATTGTCACATTCGTCGCAGTGATGTCGTTGGCGGTCGTGAGCGGGTGTGGCAACTCCACGTCGCCCCCGACGACAACGGCGATCGACGGCGCATCGGTCGGGTCGGACCGGTACCTGGCCGACACCGCCGCCGCCGCAGATGCCGTCCGCGCATTTTCGGGTGCCCTCGGAAAAGCCGGATCGCCCGCGACATCCGACCGTCTCAAAGCGATCGTGCCAGAGCTCGAACGGCCGCTCGAGCGCGCTCAGCTCGCCGGCCAGCGGCTGGCTGCTGAGCGGTTGGCAGATCGTCGCCTCGATGAACAGCGCGCACGCAGCGCAGCGGGGTTCGCAGTGGCGGTCGATGCGATGGAACGCATACGTGACGCGGCGGCCGCGGGCAATGCGGTGGCGGTCGAGACTGCGTCCAACGAGCTCGCGGGGGCGCTTACAGCTCTGGGGAGCGCCGCCGCGGGCTCGTAGGACGGCGGTGTGCCGGCAGGACGCGTCGTGCCGAGCGTCACCGCGACGCGGAGACGTGGAACTCCGTCACGGCCTGCGCCACGGGCACGCCCACGGCGACCTGAGCCGGTACGGTGCCTGGTCCGGGACGGGCCAGGAAGTAGCCTTGACCGTGGGTGACTCCCAGCGCCCGAAGCGTTTCCAGCTCGGCCTGCGTCTCGATGCCTTCCGCGACGATCGTCACATTGGTCTCGCTCGCAAATGCGACGAGCGACGCGGCGAGCGCGCGGCGCACCGGGTCGCTGTCGATGTCGCGGGTCAGGGCCAAGTCCAGCTTGATCACATCCGGATGTAAACCCAGGATCCGTTGGAGTCCGGAGAACCCCGCGCCGGCATCATCGATCATCAGCTGCACGCCCTGTGCCCTCAGGCGTGCGAGGCTCGCTTCGAGCATCTCCAGATCATCGACGGGAGCGTGCTCGGTCAGTTCGACCGCCAACCTATCGGCGGGCACCCCGGCCAACGCGTCGAGGAGTTCTGGAGCGCAAACCGTGCCCGGCGAAAGGTTGAACGAAAGCCGCGCGTGAGACGGGATGTCCCCGATGCGGGCGAGCGCGGAGCGCACCGCCGCCAACTCGAGTTCGATACCCAGGTCGACGGCGGCAGCCTCCGCGAACCAGACCTGTGGGGGACGGTGCGGCGTATCGGAGAAACGGCTGAGCGCCTCGGCGGCAACAACGCGGCCGCTGTTGAGGTCGACGATGGGCTGGAAGACGATGCTCAGCCCCTCACCGTCGAGGACCCGACGGATGCGTTCACGCTGGTGTCGGTGCACGTGCGTCGCGCGCTCCTCACGACCCAGTTCCTCACCGATCATGTCCGCCAGGATCCTCAGCAACCGGACGTCGCGCATCCCGAGCTCGGGTTCCGCGCGTTGACTCATACAGCAGAGCGTCCCGTAGACGCCGCCGTCCGGGAACGTGATGGGCACGCCTGCGTACGCGCCGATACCCGCTTTGTGCGTGACGGGCAGGTCACGTGTCAGCTCCTCGCGCCGCGCGTCGCGGACCAGGCCCGGCAGGCGCCCTTGCACCACCATCTGGCAGTAGCTGCCGTCGAATGGGCTCTCCTCCCCAACCTGGATCCCGAATGGGCCTCCCTCGCCGTCGAGGTACCGCCATACCTGCGTCTCGCCTTGGAACTGCCCGACGGTTGCGAGGCTCAACCCCAGCTGCTCGCGTGCCAGTCTGAGGAGACGTTGGACGCTCGGAGCGAGCCGGGTCGAGGACTCCGACGGGCGAAGGGGCATTGCGTGGACCGGTTCCGGTGAGTAGGGGACGCAGGCGTCGCGCCCCTGCGCCTTGCCCTCGTAGAGGGCGCTGTCGGCGGCCCGGAAGAGGTCGTTGACGCTCATCCCCTCGGTCAATTCGGCGACACCCGCCGACAGGGTCAACGGACCCACGACAGGAAAGGGTACGTCTGCAATGGCCCGTCGGGCGCGTTCGCCGGCCGTCCAGGCTGCGTGCGCATCGCACTCCGGCAGCAGCCACGCGAACTCCTCGCCACCGACCCGCGCGACCGTGTCCTCTGCCCGTGCGAGCATCACGAGGCGTTCGGCGGTTTCGACGAGCACGCTGTCGCCGACGAGGTGCCCATGGACGTCGTTGACACGCTTGAAGTGATCCAGGTCGATGAGCACGAGTGCGAGCGGATGCCCGTTGCGGCGAGCACGCTGGGCTTCCGCATGCAGCCGTTCGAAGAACACGCCGTGATTCGCGAGCCCGGTCAACGGGTCGCTGGCCGCCTGCGCCGTCAGACGTGCCTGGGCCTCGGCGTTCGAGATAGCCAACGAAACGAGCGCTGCGAAGCGTTCCAGGCGTTCCTCGGCGCGCGTGTCGAGCACGTGCTCACTGGTGGTTGCCGCGAGCAGTGCACCCCAGAGGCGTCCAGCGACGTGAACCGGCGCCGCTACTGCGCTCCGGTAGCCGATCCGCTGCACGATGCGAGCCACCGGGTCGTCCCCGATCGACTGGTAGTCGGCGATGCGTGTCACCCGCCCACTGGATGCAACCTGGGCAAGCGCGCCGACACCTCCCAGCGGCACCGGCACGTTGAGCTGGGACTGATCAACACCCCAGCAGCCGACCGGCACGGCTTGATCAGGCTCGAATCGAGCGACCAGCCCGCACTCGACACCGAGCAGGGCTGCCACCTCCTGTGCCGTCTGTGCGAACACCTGGTCCGGATTCGCATCAGTCGCCACCTGCGTCGCCACGCGGCGCAGCGCGGCCTGCTCAGCGGCAAGGCCGCGGTTCTCGGCGAGCTGCTGGGCCGTCTCGAACTGGAGATGCGCGTTGGCGAGCGCGAGCGTCGCAAGGCTTGCGAGTCCCCGCGCTGCTTGACGTTCGGTCGGCGAGAAGGTCCGAGGTTGAAGGTAGCTGCAGAACAGTGTGCCGAGCAGCGCCGGCGCGCCCCCCTGCTGGACGGAGCGATGCTCGAGCCGCACACCCACCACGGCACCGGACCCGAGGCGGGCCGCAAGCGCCGGCGATATCTCGGGATGTCGTGTGACGTCATCGATGGCGAGGAGGGGGTCGTCCTGGGTGATCTGCAGCCGCCAGATGGGCAAGCGGTCAGAACCGAGTCCCACGGTTCGCTCGAGAAAGGCGCGGCGCTCCGGGTCGGCCTCGGTGGTGTAGACGCCGCAGACGACCTGCGATTCGACGTCGTACGCGTAGCAGGTGGCTCGCTCGGCGCCGAGCGAGGTGAGCGCCGCTGCGGCGATCCCCTGGAGCGTGGCGGCCAGGTCCGGCGCGTCACCCAGACGCGCCGCCGCTCCCGCAATATCCACGGAAGTCGCGGCGGATGCCGTGGCCATCTCCGTCATGTCGCGCTCCCTGATCACTGGACTCAAGGGCAGGTATCGGCATGGAGCCCGACGAGCTTGACTTCTCCTTGTTCGTTCGGCCTTTCGGGAGGAGGACATGCCGTCGCCCTCCGCAACCTGATTCTGGGGTACTCGCCCAAAACGTGTCGACCGACGGTCGCCAGACCCGAACCAGATCGCTCACCGGACCAGCAGGGGCTCACCGGGTCTGTCAAGGGGACAACGGGTCCCTCAACGCGAGTGGCGCGCGTCGCTGGATCCCGTTTTCCCCACCAGCGGGGTGCGCGTGCCACGACCGCGTAACTGAGGGGTAATGCTTGCGCGGAGATGTGCCGATGCCTCTTGCACGCTGATCGTGTCTCAAAGTGGCAGGTGAAACGGTGCCCAAGGATGGTGTGAGCTTGTACGAGACGAACGTCCCGGTCCTCATCGCAAGCAGGTCGCCGGCCCTCGCCGAGGGTTTTCGGTCCTTCTTGCGTGGCCTCCCGATTCGGGTCGCCGTGTGTCACACGGTTCGCCAGGCGTTGACGCTGGTCGAGCGCGGTTCGCCAAAGCTTCTGATTCTCGACTGGAACCTCGCCGATGCCTCTGGTATGGAACTCACGATGGAACTCGGGCGGCGAGGCGTGTCGGTGCCCGTGATCTTTTGCATCGAGCCGGGGTCGTTCCGCGCTGACAGAGAAGCCCGGGCCACCGCAGCAGGCGCGGCGGGCTGTCTGCTGGTGACCGCCACCCGCGATGCCGTCGTGGACGCCGTTTCCCAGGCCATGGACCATGTGTTCGAGTCAGGCGCTGCGCACAGCATCGGTGAGCTGGTCGAGCGCACGGCGCCGCGGCGCATCCTGCTGACCTCACAAGAGCGGGTTGTCCTGCGTTTGATGCGCCAGCAGTTGACGTACAAAGAGATCGCAATGGAGCTGGGCGTGTCGTGGCACACCGTCCGCAGCCAGGCGCAATCAGTCCTGCGCAAGCTCGGTATTCACAGCAGGCGGGACCTCGACACCTGGGACTCGCGCCTTGGCGTGCCGCTGGAGTCCGGGTCCTTCGCGGATGACGTTCGGGCACTGGCATGATCCCTCATGTCGATGCCCAACCCGTCGCGGAGGCCGAACTGATCCAGGAGGCTCGTCGTGCCGATCGGCCCAGCTGGCGGCGACGTGTCATCGCGGGCCCAGCCGGGCTCGCGCTCCTTCTGGCCGGAGGGGCCCTCCTCGTGCGGGTTGCGATCTACGCAGTGAAGACCCAGGGCGCGGTACCGAACTCAGCGCTGTTCACCGCGTCGGTCTGCGTGCTCTCAGGTGTCGCATTGATCCTCGTGACACTCCCCAAGATCGTTCCCATTGACCGCGGGAACACCAAGCCCACGCCCGTTTAGACGGGTGAGGGGGACCACAGGGGGTGGGCGGCCATCGGGAGGCTGGCCGTCCATCACCTGAGGAATCGGCAGGGACTACCTGGCGGCGACGGCCGCGGGGTCGGCGGCCGATGACGCCTGACGGGCGTGAACCACGGGCCACGGAATCAGGATCAGCCGTCCGTCCAGGACCACGTCGCCCTGTGCCTTCAATCGTCCGAATGCGGTGGTGACGGCCTCGCGTGATGCGCCGACGAGCGATGCCCACTGCGCGTGCGTCAGGTCCAGTCGCAGCCTGATGCCCTCGCGACCAGTAATGCCAAAACGCTCTGCCAATTGGTGCAGGCGCGCCCGCAGGCGGTCCTCGACGCGCATCTCGCTGACCATCGCGATGGTCTCCGACAGCGCGCAGCACCGTTCTGAGAGCAGCGCGGCGAGGTTGCGTCCAAGTCGGGGATACCGTGTGGAGAGCGCCTCGACCGCGTACGCGGGCAAGGGCGAGATCGCCGCAGACTCAAGCGCGGCGAGGGGCGGTGGGGTGCTCCCACCCAGGGTCGACCAGATCGATCCGGGTTCGAGGATCGCCACCATGACCTCGTGATCTGCGCCGAGTCGTTCGTAGAGCGCGAGCCGGCCCTCGCGGACGATGAACAAGTGGTCTTGGCGGTCGAGCCCCGCCGGGGTCTCTGCCCCCTGCGGCCATCGGACCATCCCGAGGCGACCCTCAAGTATCTCGAGATCTCGCTCCGGCAAGCCGCCGAACAGTTCCATCTTTTTGAGGTGCAGGCGGTCGGGCGAGTCGGCGAGGCGGAGTGTGACCGCCGCCCCGTTCGTAGCCGAGGGGCGCGTGCGTTTCTGGGTGGCTGCAGGAGACATGAGAGGCAGAGTGGCACTTGATTGTTAGCCCCGCGTGAAGGCGATGGGGGTTTTTCGGGTCTTTTCCGAGCGTTTCGAGCACTCTCGTCGCCGACACGGGTCGGGGGACGTCCCCATGCAGCCGCTGTCGCAGGGATCGACGCGGGCGCAAACTGGCACTTTGTTGACCCCGTGACCACTAAACTTGCGGTATGAGCGGTGAGGACGAGCGCGCCCGGCCGAGTCCTGCGGTGCAGGACTACCTCAAGGCGATCTACCGGGTGGGCGAGGACACCGGGCGGTCAAGCGTCGGGACGTCGGAGGTGGCCGACGCGTTGGCAGTGACCG
>JANMDV010000292.1:0-4346 GCA_031376485.1 Actinomycetota bacterium | reverse complement strand
TCCGTTGAGTGGATGAGCGCTCGGACGCCTATCCGTGCAAAAGCAATGGCCGATGTCGAAGGAGGAGCATTAATGCCTGACTCTGGAGTAGAGGAACGCGCACCCGTGTCCACGACCGCGCTCTCGGAGCTTGCCCGTGATCACAGTTCACGGCGACGTTTTTTGAAGATGGTGGGAGGGACGGGCGCGGCCGGCGCCCTCGCCATATTCCTGGCGGCGTGTGGCGATGAAAAGACCGGCGCAGGTGGAACGACCACTGCCGCCACGACGACGGCGGCGGACGCCGCGGGCGATCTCGACATCCTCAACTACGCGTTGACGCTTGAGTACCTCGAGACGGACTTTTACAAGAAAGTGATCGCAAGCGGCTTGTTCAAGGGTGCGCAACTCGATGTGATCAAGACGTTCGGCGAGCAGGAGCAGGCTCACGTCGACGTCCTCATTGCAACGGTCAAAACGCTCGGCGGTACCCCGGCCCCCATTCCCGAGACGAAGTTCCCACTCGAGAACGCCACGTCTGTGATCGAGCTCGCGGCAACCGTCGAGAACCTCGGCGCAGCCGCCTACCTGGGCGAAGCGGGGAAGATCACGAACAAAGAAGTACTGGCAGCCGCCCTGTCGATCCACTCGGTCGAGGCCCGCCACGCCGCCGCGGCTCAACACGCTGCTGGGCAAGTCCGTCACACCGGACGGCGCGTTCGCAAAGCCCGCCTCACGCGACCAGGTACTGGCCGCGGTCAAGCCGTTCATCGTCTGATGACCGCTACAACGCAGAAAGGAGCCAACACAATGATGACTGACGCAACGCTGGCGGTCCCCAAACTGGCCAACATCGAGATCCACGGGGTCACCCGCGGATCGTTCATCCTCAAAGGCGCGCTCGCCGCAGGCGCCGTCTACGGAGCCGCCGCGATCGGCCCGTTTGTCGGCGCGGCCCTCGCCCAGACCGGCGGCGACATCGACATCCTCAACTTCGCGCTGACCCTCGAGTACCTCGAAGCCGACTTCTACACGAAGGCCCAGGCGCTCGGTCTGAGTGCCGACGCCATGAAGCTGGCCAAGGAGTTCGGCGACAACGAAGCGGCACATGTCGAGGCGCTCGTCGCGACCATCACCAAGCTCGGCGGCACACCCGCCGCAAAACCCACGTTCACATTCCCTCTCAGCAAACCTGCGGACTTCGGCGCGCTGGCACAGACACTCGAGGACACCGGCGTCAGCGCCTACAACGGCGCGGCCCCCGGCATCGAGTCCAAAGAGGTCCTCGCCGCTGCGGGATCGATAGTGCAGATCGAGGCACGCCACGCCGCGGCGATTCGACTGTTCAACAAAGAGAACCCCGCGCCGGATGCGTTCGACGAGGTGCTCGGGATGCAGGTGGTCCTGGACGCGGTCAAGCCGTTCATCACGTAGCGAACGGCCTGGGAGCCGCCTCGTAGGCCCCCGTGGCCGGCGTCGTCTCGTCCGATGGGCGAGCCGACGCTCGGCTGCCGGGGACGAGGGTCTCGGCGAGGACGCGCACGTAGAATGCTTCGACGATGCCGAACCCTCCAGACCGAGCCCAAGACGCACTGATCCGCCAGATGCGCGACCAGATCGTCGACAACGACGTTGTGCTCGTCCAAGCGATCAACACGCGACTGACGTTGGTCGCGCGGCTGCGCGCCTACAAGGAGCAGCAGGGCATCGGGTTCGTCGACTCCTCACGCGAGGAGTGGATGCACCGCTTCCTGCAGGGGGCCAACGCCGGACCGCTGTCTGGCGAAGGGTTGCGAGAGCTTTACGATCACCTCTTGGAGCTGACCAAACGAGAGACCGCCCGGGACGACTGAGCCTGGAGCCGCCGCCGTTCGTCCTGCCTATTCGGGGGCAAAGTCCTCGGGTGTGACGTTCTCGAGGAACTCCTTGAACTGCGCGACGACGTCCTCCGTCTCCATGGCTTCGGGCTGGTCGGGGAACTCGATGCCGCTGTCCTCGATCACCTGGTCGGCGGCAAAGATGGGCGCGTTGGCGCGGACGGCAAGGGCGATGGCGTCGGAGGGCCGCGAGTCCACCTCGAACTCAGCGGCATCCGAGCGCAGCGTGATGAGCGCATAGAACGTGTTGTCACGGAGTTCAGTGACCGTGATCTTGGCGACCTGGGCGTTCAGCTCCCGCATGATGTCGGTGGCGAGGTCGTGCGTCATCGGGCGCGGAGTGTCGGCGCCCTGCAGCTTCATCAGGATCGACGCCGCTTCGGCGTGGCCGATCCAAATCGGCAGGAACGTGTTTCCGGCGACGGTCTTCAGCAACACGATCGGCTGCTTGCCGACCATGTCGAAGCTGACGCCGTAGATCACCATCTCCTGCATGGCCGAGACACGCTCCCGTCGTGGTGAGTGAGGCCTCTGTCCATTATAGGAACACTCTGGTGGTTGTCCGCCCGGGCGGTTCGGTGCTACCGTTCCGGGCCGCTCCGCGGGGCGATTAGCTCAGGTGGTTAGAGCGCATCCCTGATAAGGATGAGGTCCGTGGTTCGAGTCCACGATCGCCCATGACGTGCCCGGTTGTCCATCTGGCGGAACGACGGCGTGCCGAGTCTGCCCGAAGCAGCGCACTCGGCGGCGCCGGACGCCATCGAGCGCGCCGCGCGCATCCCCGCGGGGTCTCCGCAACAGGCAAAGAAGAGGTCTGTTCGCAGGCAACTTGCGCTTCAGCAAGTTATCTGGGATCACCCCAGCCGGTCGAGGCCCAGGCGAAGCGCGTCCTCGTCGACGAAGCGCAGCTCGACAACGATCTCGCCCGATCCCGCACGGCGGATCCTGACAGGAGCCTCGAAGAGGCCATAGAGCAGGTCGACGGCGCGGTCGGTCAGCGGTGTGGGCTCCACGGGCCGGCGCGCGGCTGGGCGCGTCTTGGCGGCGTCAGCGCGTGCCGCGGCCTCGACCTGGCGGACCGAGAGACCCTCGGCGACTGCGCGTTCGGCGAGCTCACGGCGCGCGCGGGCCCCGTCGGCCATCAGGAGCGCCCGGGCGTGGCCCTCGGTCAGAGCCCCGTCCTGGACCATCTCCTGCACGGGGTCGGGGAGCTCCAAGAGGCGCAGCAGGTTTGAGATCGCCGGGCGGCTCCGTCCCAGCGTCATCGCGACGTCGGTGTGGGATTGACCGAAGTCCTCGACGAGCGCGGCCACCGCGCGGGCGATCTCCATCGGGTTGAGGTCCTCCCGCACGACGTTCTCGACCAGGGCGAGCTCCAAGCGCTCGCGATCGGCGGCCTCGCGGACGAGTGCGGGAATGCGGGTGAGGCCGGCGCGCTGAGCCGCCTGCCAGCGACGCTCCCCGGCGATCAGCTCGTACCCACCCTCGCCGAGCGGTCGCACCACGACCGGCTGCACGAGGCCGCTCGCGCGCAGGGACTCGGCCAGGGCATTCAGCGCAGTCTCGTCGAAACGGCGTCGCGGCTGTCTGGGATTGGGCCGGATGGCGGCGATCTCGAGCTCGAGGAGCCCGCCCGCCGGGACGACGCCGGCGGGCGCGGGTGCGCCCAGAAGGGCGGCGAGACCGCGTCCCAGACGTTGTGGTGAATCAGCCACGGGCTGCGACCTCTCTGGCGGCCTCGGTATAGGCGATCGCCCCAGACGAGGCCGGGTCGTAGCGTATGACCGGCTCCCCGTGGGACGGCGCCTCGGCGAGCCGCACGTTTCGTGGAATGACTGTGTGGAATGCAAGGTCACCGAAGTGCCTGCGGACCTCCGCGATCACCTCACCGCTCACCCGGGTGCGCGGATCGTGCATGGTCATCAGCATCCCCGCTACCCGCAGGTCTGGGTTGAGCGAGGATTGGACCGCGGTGACCGTCTCGAGCAACCGTGTCAGGCCCTCGAGCGCATAGAACTCGCACTGCACCGGGACGATGAGCCGCTCCGCGGCCGTCAGCGCGTTGACCGTCAGGAGGTCGAGCGACGGCGGGCAGTCGAGGAACACGAACCGGTAGGAGGCGGCGACAGGCGCGAGTGCGCGGGCCAGAAGATGCTCGCGATCCGCACGACCGGGTAGTTCGACGGCGGCCCCCGCCAGATCCGGGGCGCACGGGGCGATGTCGAGACCACCGACGCGGGTCGGGACGATCGCCTCGGCGATTGCCGTTCCGTCGAGCAAGATGTCCGCCATCGTGGGGCGCGGCCTGACAAGGCCGAGGCCGCTCGTGGCGTTTGCCTGCGGGTCGATGTCGACGAGCAGCGTGCGCATCCCTGCCGACGCCAGGCACGCAGCCAGGTTGACGGAGGTGGTCGTTTTGCCGACCCCACCCTTCTGATTGACGACGGCGTAGATCACGAGAGCGGTTGTTTCGACGAGTGCCCCGTACGC
>JANMDV010000170.1:0-8555 GCA_031376485.1 Actinomycetota bacterium | reverse complement strand
GTCGCGCGGCGGGCGGTGTCTTTGGGCGTCGCTTCCTTGACCTTCGGTGTCGCGCCGTCGGTGCCGGTCGAGCTGGAACCCGCGTCGGTGGAGGTTCCGGCGTCCTTGGTCCCGGCTGAATCGCTCGTGGAGGAGCTGTCGGACTTGTCGCCGTCACGGGGTCGTTTCTTGGTCCCGTAGTCGGTGTTGTGGAAGCCGGTCCCCTTGAAATGGATCGCAGGCGCGTAGAGCACCCGCTGGGCGGGTTTGCCGCAGACCTCGCATTTGGAGATCGCGTCCTCGCTCATTCGCTGGATCACCTCGAAGACATGACCCTTGGTACAGCGGTACTCGTAGACGGGCACGCAATCTCCTGGTGCGTCGAAATCCTGTGGGAAGGGCACGTCAAGGAGTAACTGCCGCGCCGGAGGGGGAGCGTCAACCGAGTTCGACGGTGTTGGAGTCCTTGACGAGGCCAAGTATCGCACACCGCGTTGGCACTCTCGTAGGTCGTGTGCCAACGACCGACCGAGCCGGTTGCGCGCGGATGCCACTGGTACGATTGTCCGTCCTGCAGGACGCTCACGTCCCATGGATCTCTGATGCTCGAACCGATGCGAAAGGGCGAGACCGTTCGCCGCGCCCTCCTGATCGAAGCCGGGGTCGCCGCGGTCGCTGCTGCGACCGCCCGCCGGAGGCCCGCGCTCGGCCTCCTGACGCTCGCCGGGGGGGCCCTTGTGGCATGGGGCGCGTTCGCCCGCAACAGCCCGTTGTACGGATCAGTGGTATACCAGGGCTCCCCGACCGAACCCCGCTTCGCCCTGACGTTCGACGACGGGCCGGGCCCGTCGACCCCTGCCGTGCTGGACGCGCTTCGCGAGGCGGACGCGCACGCCACGTTCTTCGTGCTCGGCCGCCAAGTCGAGCGCCATCCTGAGATTGTCCGGCGAATCGTCGCGGAGGGGCACGAGCTGGCAAACCACGGGTATGACCACGGCATCCTCCTGTTTCGCAATCCCGCGTATGTGCAGGAGCAGCTCGCGCGCACCGAACACGCCGTCACCGCCGCTGCCGGCCACGACGCCTTGACCCGGCTTTTCCGTGCTCCCCACGGGTACAGGAGCCCGGCGACCGCGATCGCTGCCCGACGGGCCGGCTACCGGTTGGCCGGCTGGAGCGCGGGCGTGTTCGACTCGGTGCAGCCGGGCGCGGATGTGATCGCCGATCGCGCCTGCCGAGCGCTTGTACCCGGCGGGGTGCTGCTCTTGCACGACGCCGACGGGTGGGACCCGACCGCGTCGCGTGCCCAGACGGCTGCGGCGATCATCCCGATCTGCAGGACCGCCCGCGCCCGTGGCCTCGAGCCCGTCGCATTGGGGGAGCTCGTGACCGAATGACGACGAACGTCGCCACGGTGCGCCGCCTTGTCCGGCGCGTCGGCTGGCCGATACGGATCGCAGTGCTCATGGGCCTCGCCGCCTTCGTCGCCTGGCAGGTCGACATCGCGGCGCTCCGAACCGCGCTTCACCCGCACTCGTGGGGATTCATCTTGGCGGCCATCGCGGCCAACACCGCATCGGTCGTGTTCAAGGGCCTGGCGTGGAAGGGCGTCGTCGACGGGCTCCCCGCGATTCGATCCCGCACGCGGTTACGTGATCTGCTCAGCCCGCTCTTTGTCGGGTTCCTGTTCAACACGGTCCTCGCGGCACGGCTGGGCGAGATCGTCAAGGTGCTGCTGGCGCGACGACGGCTCGCGGCTCGGGGCGAACAGGTCCGCAACACGATGCTGTTGGGATCCGTCGTGGTCGAGAACCTCGTCTCGACGATCGCGTGGGTCGGGGTCGTCGTGACCGTCGGCATCTTCCTGCCGCTGTCGCGCTCGATTTGGATCACGACCCTCGTCATCGGGATCGTCTGCCTGGCGATCATCCTGGTCGCGCTGCTGCGAAGTCCTGGGCGTCGCATGCCTCCCTGGCTGTCGACCGGTCCATTGTGGGTCCGCGCGACGCGGGCGTTCGCGCGGATCTGGGGTGCGGTGCGCGAAAGCCATCTGGGGCTGCGCAATCCGCGTCAGTTCGCTGCAGTCGTGCTGCCCGGTATCGCGTCGTGGGGCGCGCAGCTCGTGGGCATCTACTGCGCACTGCGGGCGTTCGGATTGGACGTCGCGGGCTGGAGTGGGGCCGGACTGCTGTTGGTGACGGTCACGGTCGCCCAGATCTTCCCGGTCCTGCCCGGCAACGTGGGCGTGTTCCAAGCGGCGGTCGTCGTGCCACTGACGCATACGTTTCCGATTTCGAGCGCGAATGCCCTGGCGTTCGCATTCGGCCTGCAGGCCACCGAGGTCGTCGTCGGCGTCGCCCTTGGCTTCGTGTTCTTGATGGTCGAGGGCGTCAGCTTCGGTCAGCTCCGCGCCGAGGCCGAAGCCGAGACGCACACGCGTTCGCACGGGACGAACGCTAAGGGCCCGTAGAAAAACTACCTCTCGTTAGGCGGCTGCAAACCTTCGTCAAACGGCGCCGGCGAGAACGGCGTTACAACGAGTAGCCCCGAGCTCGCCGCCACCGTTTTACTCGGTTTTCGCTCGCCCTCCTTCGAGGTAGTTATTTTTCTACGAGCCTTAAGGCCGGTCAGCGACCGCCGAGGTAGCGCTCGAGGCCCGGGATCGCGCGGGCGCCGATCCGCCTGAACACGATCGTGAACACCGGATCGGCCAGACGCCAGATCCCGCGCGGACAGATACGCGCGGCGTAGGTCACGCTCGAGCCCGCCGCGTCCGGCGCGACGCTGATCTCGTCCCGAAGCCCGATGCCGTTGGGCAGCACGGCGTCCAACACGAATCGGTGCGGTGGCTCGCACACGCTCATGCGATACCGCACCACGTGGGTCTTGCCGCCGAAACCCGTGGTGACGTCGAACTCGGCGCCCAATCCCTGCTCCGAGCCCACCCGCACCGAGGCCTGTGTCGCCGGGTCCCATTCGGGGGCGCGATCGAACGCCGCCATGCGGGCGAACGCCTGGTCAGGTGGCAACGGCGACGCGACGGTCGTGGTGAACGTGGCCATTCAGCGAGTGTAGATGCCCTGGGCACGTTTCTCGACGTGACCAGGCGACAGGGCCATTCAACTGGATCCAGGTTCAATGCAGAGGCGACAGCGCGATCTCGATGACAAGCGTCAGGAGGAGCACGGTGATCGCGAGCTGCCCGAGCCGGGAGAGCCCACCCGGGGGCGTCCCCCCCGCACGCGACCTGCCCGGCGGCGGAATCTGCCAGATCGCCCATCGCAAGCCCACCGACGCGAGCACTGCGCCGAACTCCGCCAAGCCGCCCTTATTCACCAGCACAAGGGTGATGCCCGCCGCAAGCCCGACGCAGAGCGCGATGACATGCTCTTTATCCCAGCCGTCGGTGAGCCAGTCCATGGCGCAAACGTACCCTGCGGCCAGAACTGGGGCGAACTCTGACGAGTGCTCCGCTCGAGTAGCGCGACATCGACTCACGGTGGTGTCTCCCTGGCTGCGAGCGTCGCACAGGGATACAGGCACGCCATTCTGATGTCACACCATTAGCCGAACCGACCGCTGACGTAGGCCTCGGTGCGCTCGTTTGACGGAGCGCTGAACATCTGCCGGGTGGGCCCCACCTCGACCAGGCGTCCCGGCTCGCCTTCCTGCTCGATCGTGACGAACGCCGTGTAGTCGCTGATGCGCGCCGCCTGCTGCATGTTGTGCGTCACGATGACGATCGTGTGCTTGAGCTTGAGCTGATCGATCAGGTCCTCGATGCGAAACGTCGACTGAGGATCGAGCGCGGAGCAGGGCTCGTCCATCAGGAGCACATCGGGCTCGACCGACAGCGACCGTGCGATGCATAGCCGCTGTTGCTGCCCGCCGGAGAGCCCCCCGGCCGGGGTATCCAACCGGTCCTTGACCTCGTTCCACAAGCCTGCATCCTGCAGCGACCGCTCGACCAGTTCCACCCGCTCCGCCCTGGTGAGCTTGATCCTGTTGAACTTGGGGCCCGCCAGGATGTTCTCGGCGATCGACTTCGTCGGAAAGGGGTTCGGCCGCTGGAACACCATCCCGACCGCGCGCCGGATGGCGACGGGATCGGCCTCGGACGAATACAGCTCGCGATCGCGCAGACGGACGCTGCCGCGCACACGGGCGCCGGGGACGAGTTCGTGCATGCGGTTGAGGCACCGGATGAACGTCGATTTGCCGCACCCGGACGGACCGATCAACGCGGTCACCGATCGCTCCGGGAACGCCAGATCGATCCCTTGCAGCACCTGATGTGAGCCGAACCAGACATCCAGGTGCTCTGCGAGCAGGACGGGCGGGCCGTGAGTGACCGCACGGACGACCCGGTGGCCGCTCCCCCCAAGGCGACGCGATGACGGCGCCGACTCGTCGAGGGCGCCACTCGAGGACGTCGTGGTGTCGCTCATCCAGTTGCTCCGCGTCGGGTAAGCCGCGCGATGGAGCGCGCAGCAATATTGAGGAACAGCACGAGCCCGACGAGTACGAGGGCGGCGCCCCAGGCATGCTCTTGTGCGATCGGAACCGTCGAGTTGATCGTTCCGTTGAAGATATAGAGCGGCAGCGCGGTCATCTCCGCGCCGATGTCGGTCGAGAAGAACTGCGCGCCACTGGCGGTCAGGATCAGGGGTGCCGTCTCCCCGCTGACGCGTGCCAGTGCGAGCATGATCCCGGTCAGGATGCCCGGCGCCGCCGTCGGCAGGACGACGCTCCACGTCGCCCGCCATCGCGGGGCCCCCAGGGCAAGCGCCGCTTCGACCTGTGGACCGGGTACCAAACGCAGGATCTCGTCGGTCGATCGCACGACGATCGGAAACATGATGATCGCCAGCGCAAGTCCGCCTGCGAGTGCCGAGAACGTTCCCATGGCCAACACGAGGGTCAGGGCGATAACCAGTCCGGCGACGATGGACGGGACGCCCAGAAGGACGTCGACGAAGATGCCGAGCCCACCCGCGACGCGACGCAGCACCGGCCCCTGGGACAGGCACTCGCGGATGAAGAGCGCGGTCAGAAGCCCCAGCGGGACGGCGACGACCATCGCGATCCCCATCATGATCAGGGTCCCCACGAGGGCGTGCGAGATCCCGTTTCCCACGACGTCAGGCTCGCCGTCGCTCGTGAAGAAATCCACCGAGATCGCGCCCCCGCCCTTGACCACCGCGTACGCGACGACGAGCACGAGCGGCACGAGCGCGATCAGGAGCGACCCACCGATCGCGACCTCCATCAGACGCGACCGCACTCGTCGGCCGGCCGCGACCGTCGGGAGCGCGGCCCGCGACGGTGGCGGCGTCATCGGCGAAACCACGACGAGCGCACGCCGATGCGCGCGCGAAGCCTGCCGCGACAGCGATGACATCAGATGCGCGACGTGTACGCGCACGAACGATCCTCGCCTGCGCCGCTCGACACGACGGGTCACCAACATTCGCGCGAACAGGTTGACGACGAACGCCACCACGAACAACACCACCGCCATGGAGACCAGCGCCGAGGTGTGGAGGGAGTCGATCGCGCCGTTGTACTCGAACGCGATGGTGCCTGCCAGGGTTTGACCAGGACCCAGGAGCGATTTGAGGATCGTCGGTTGACTTCCCAGGATCAACGCGACCGCGATCGTCTCGCCGATCGCGCGACCGAGGCCGAGGGCAGACGCACCGACGATGCCCGAGCGCGCCCATGGCAGCATCGCGCCGCGGATCATCTCCCACCGCGTGGCGCCAAGCGCGAATGCGGCTTCGCGCTGCTCCATCGGAACGGTCGCCAGGACCTCACGGACAACGGCGGTGATGATCGGCAGAATCATGACCGCAAGCACAAGGGCGGCCAGGATCAGGGAGCGACCGAGGACCGGGCCATCGAAGGCCCCGATGCCCAGGTTGTGCCCCGCGATCCATTCGAGCACCGGCTTGGCTGCGGGGACGAGCACGATGAGCCCCCACAGGCCGTAGACGACCGAGGGAATGGCCGCGAGCAGGTCGATGACCCCTGCGACGGGTCCGCGCATTCGGCGGGGCAAGAGCACACCGGTCGCGATCGCGACCGCCACCGCCAGCGGAACGGCGATCGCCATAGCGATGGCCGAAATCACCACTGTCCCGTAGATCGCGGGCAACGCCCCGTACGCGCCGATCGCAGGAGCCCACTCGGTTCCGGTCAAGAAATCCCACAGGCCGATCTGCGCGACCGCCGGACGGGTCTCGGCGATCGTACGTGCGATCAGGTAGGCGATCACGACGACCCCCACCACCGCCGCGAGCGCACACAGGGACATGTACAACCGGTCTGCAAAGACGCCCGCCCGTGGTCGGCGGAGCAGATACCCAGCCGAGGGCGCGGGGGAGGTTGCGGCCTCGGCTGGGACTGGATGGAGCGAGGTCACAGCGACCCCGCTCCGACGGTTGTGACAGACGCGGCGATTACTTCAGCTTCGTCAACTGCGCTTTGGCGGCCGCGAGAAGCGGCGCCGGCAGCGGCGCGAAGCCCAGTGAGGCGAGCTTCCCCTGCGCGCCTGCGCTGTAAAAGTAATTCAGTGTCTGCTTGACGCCCGCGACGCTGCCGCTCTTGCCGGCCTGGGTGTAGTCCGTGTACGCGAGGGCCCAGGTGGTCGTAACGATCGGGTAGGCGGCCTTCGCCGAACTGAGCGTCAGGTCCAACACCAAGTTCTTGGCGATGGCACTCGGCGCGATGTTGCCTGCCCGCTGGATCGCTTCCACTGACGGGACCACGAAGACCAGGCGCCGCTTGGTCACGAGCCGGATCTTGCCCTTGACCCGCTTGGGCACCTTGATGACCTCGCTCTTGCCGATGGCCGCAATGTTGCGTGCGAGTCCGGCATTGCGTGCGTCGCCAAGGTCGACGTACCCGATCGCGCCAACCGTGTTCTTGACGCAGTTGGCGACGCCGACGTTCTGCGGTGAGCGGATGATCTGGGGAGCGCTCCAGTTCGGAAGCTGCGCGACCGTCACGCGACTCTTGAACTCCGGGCTCGACTTGGTCAAGAAGATGCTCGTCACGAAGCTGGTCCCTGATCCGTCCTGGCGAACACACGCCGTGATCGGCAGGTTGGGGAACGCAAAGCCCTTCGTCCGCGGGCTCAGGGCGTTGTCGGCCTTGATGTCCGGGTCGCTCCAGTTGGTGATCGCGCCCGCGAAGATCTTGCCGACCGTGCGGGCCCGAAGCTGGATGTTGGAGGGTGCCCCCGGCACGTTGACCGGAATCGCGACGGCGCCCAGGAGCGTGGGGAAGTAGAGGACGCCGGAGCCACCGCGCTTGGCGGCGAGGTCACCGAGCTGCGCGTCGGTCAATGGCGCGTCGGAGGCGCCGAAGTCGACGAGCCCGTCACGCAGGTCGTTGATGCCACCGGTCGATCCCTTTGAGGTGTAGCTGCACAGACCGCCGCTGTCCTGGCACCAGGTCTGATAGGCGAGGCGCGGGAACGAAGCGCCGGCGCCCTTTGTTTCGGCGAGGGCCGTCGCAGCGGTCGCAAACATTGCGCCGGCGGCGATCGCTGCCATCGCGGTCGTGCGGAGAGAGCGCTTCACAAGCGGTACACCTTTCTGAGGTAAACGGACGTGTCGCCAGGTTCGCAAGACGAACCCTGGTCACGGCGCGAAGATATGGGCGGACGTACTCCCCTTGGGTTCTCACCTTGTGACCGTTTGGTGGCGAACCGGTGACGTTGACCGCCCGTCACCGCAACGGCACCAGGTCGTCACCCATGCGGTCTCGGTGTGACCTACCGTGGGATCTGCTGGTCGCACCCATACCGAAAGGACCGGAGATGTCCGTGCTTCCTGAACTCAGCCCCGCCGCGCGCGTGATCGGAATCGCGACGCTGCTCGACGAGGCGCACGCGATGCTCCCCGTCGAACCGCTGGCAGAGTTGTTGTTGGCGGTCCGGCGGTCGTTGGACGACGCAGAGGGCGGGCGTATTCCTGCCCGCATGAACGTATGGATCTCAGCGCCGCGCCCCGGCCTCTCGCAAGCCGCCAGGGGTTACTTGCGCTCGATCGAGCTCCTCATCCACGCGGCCGGCCGCGGCTCACCCCTGCTCAGCCGGGACCAGATCTGGCGGATCAACGATTACCTCGACGAGATCGCCGCCCGCCCGAACAGCGCGCGCTTGACTCCTGTCGAAGCGTAGGGGCCCTTATCAGAACTCCCGCTCGGTTTTGCTTCGGAAATAGCCGCCCTGCGGTTCGTGTTTCCAACCTCCGGGGGCGAGCCCCGCTCCGGGCCGTTTCGCTCGCCACCCTTCGCGAGGGTTATTCTCGCCTCCTACCCTGCACTCGGCGGGCGTTCCCACCCGGACAGGTCAGCCGACCGAGCCGCGCAGGGGTTGGGCCTCGGGCATCGCGCCGAGCTTGCGCAAGGTGCTGTTTTCGATCTGCCGGATGCGCTCACGGGTCACCCCGAACGTTCGGCCGACCTCTTCGAGCGTCCGCGGCTGATCACCGCGCAACCCGAACCGCAGCTCGATGACACGGCGTTCGCGGTCGGGAAGGATCGCCAGGGCCCGTCGGACCGTCTCG
>JANMDV010000104.1:0-27322 GCA_031376485.1 Actinomycetota bacterium | reverse complement strand
GGCCTTGCCGAGCTCGCGGATCGCCATGCGCGTGCGAAACGTGGGGAACGCGGCGACGAGGGCGGCGTGATCGGCGCCGTAGCGGCGGATGACTTCGGCGATGAGGCCTTTGCGGATGTCGCGGGGGAAGTCCAGGTCGATGTCCGGGGCCGATGCCATGTCGCGGTTGAGAAACCGGCCGAGGAACAGGCGGTTTCGCACCGGATCGATGTGGGAGAGGCCGGTCAGGTAGCAGACGATCGATCCGACCGACGATCCGCGCCCACGGCCCGGAGGGAGCCCCCGTCGCGCAGATCCAGCAGGACGGCAGGTGTATGCGACTTCCCGGGCGATCTCCAGGATCTCGCGGTGCAGCAGGAAGAACCCGGCCAGGCTGTGGTGGGTGATGAGCGCGAGCTCCTCTTCGAGCCGCGGGAGCGCCTCACGTCGGCGGGCGGCGTTGGGGTAACGAGCGCCCAGCTGGTGGCGGCAGATGTGCGCGAGCGTCGCGTCTGCGCACTCGCCGTCGGCGGTGAAGTCCGGGTAGGTGTAGCCCAGGTCGCGGGTCAGGTCGAACTGCAGCCGCTCGGCCAGGCGTACGGTCTGGGCCACGGCGGCGGGGTGATCTGTGAACCGTGCGGCGGCCTCTGCAGGCGGTCGCAGCACGGCGTCGCGGTTGCCGCGCCGCTCGCCGTCGGAGCCGTCCAGGGTCTGGTGGTGGCGGATCGCGACAAACGCGTCCTGCAGGAACGCGCGGCGCGGGTGATGGGCGTGGACGTCGCCGGTCGCGACTGTGGCGAGGCCCAGCGCCTCGGCGAGTTGGGCCAAGTGGCGCAGCAGCGTGCGGTCGCCACGTGTGCGTGGCCGCTGCAGCTCCACGTAGACGTTGCTCGGGCCGAACGTCCGGATCAAGTGGCGTGCGGCGGCCTCGGCGTCGTGTGTACGTCCGGCGGCGACGAGCCGTGGGACGACGCCGTGGCGGGCGCAACCGGTCAGGCAGACGAGCCCGGTGGCATGGGTGTCCAGGTGAGCGGGGTCCAACGCAGGTGGGATGGCGCGCCGATCTGGCGGCGGTCGGGTGGCGGCGTGAGCGAGGGTGATGAGTCGGCACAGGTTGGCGTACCCGGCGTCGGTCTCGACGAGGAGCGTCAGGTGCGACCCGTCGACCAGCGTCAGCTCGGCGCCGGTGATCGGTCGAACCCCGGCCTCCTTGGCGGCATGCGCGAACGCGAGCGACCCCGAGAGCCCGTCGTGGTCGGTGAGCGCCATCGCCGGGTACCCGAACGCGGCGGCCTGCTCCGCCAGTTCCTCAGGCGCCGACGCCCCGTCCAGGAAGCTGAACGCCGAGTGGGAGTGCAGCTCGATGTAGGGAACGGAGGGCATGAGCGAACATATGTTCGCCTATCGGTCGCCCGTACTCAACCCCGAGACGGATGGAGGCCTACCCCCAGGCGCGACAGCTGCGGCCCTTGAACGTGCAGCGGTTACGAGTCACGGAGGTGTCGCCGCGCCCCTTCGACGTGAACAGCTTGCCGCTGGCGCTCCGAATCGCGACGAGATACCCCGTGTCGTTGGCCCAGACGAGCTCGACCTGTCGGTGGCGGGCCTGCGCCGCCTTCCTGGTGACCCACTTGATCCTGGGCGCGAGATTGGAAAGCTCCTTCAATGAGACCCGGTACGTCTTGTACTTCAAATACGCGCTCGTCATGGCGCTCGAGGCGTCACCGAGGAGGGTCTGGGCCACTGCGTCGTGATTCTCGTTTTGCCGAGAGGTCGCGAGGGTGATCGCGCTTGTGGGTCGCCGAATGGAGGCCGAGACCGCGCCGACCCGCGACGGGACGAACCTGGACGTCACCTTGATCACCTGGTCTCCGGTGATCGGAGAGCCCCAGTCCGAGACCAGGTTCAGGTCGACCGCCAGGTCAAGTTGGGCCGCGGTCTCCACCAAATGCCCGTCGACGGGGTCGATGACAAGATCGATCGTGCGGTTCTCGAAGCGCGTCCCGTTCGTTGCGGCGTTCTGATCTGCAGGAAGGTCGCTCTTGCCGAGGTGAAGGCTGCGGGCGAACGCCCGTGTCATGAAGTCTCCGATCTGGGCGCGTAGGCGCACGTAGGGTCCGGGTTCGCCGGCGACTGCGGCCAGTCCGACCAGTTGCGACGAGCGCGGCAGGCGGAAGACCGGGTCGGCCGGGTTCATCATCGGCTGGCCCATGGGGCGGACCCACACGGTCTGACCGTCATACCGGCCCCCCGACATATAGATGCGGTCGTCGAACCTGACGATCTGGACCGGTGGGGTGGGCGTGCCCTTGTCATCGGCGGCCCGTTTCTGGATCGCGGTTCCGATCGCACGCCGTGGCGAGATGACCGTCTGGCGCACGATCAGCGTCGAGGTCGATTCGTAACCTGTCTCGCCGGTGGTGCCGCGCAGCGCACCAGACAACGTGAATGTCAGGTCGGCCTGGTGGCCGGCGGCCGCGAGCGTCGCGACGGCGTGATCTGCCATCGCCGCGACATCGGTGCCGGGCAGCACGTCCGCGGCGGTTGCCGAACCGGCCATCGCAACGAGCATGGATGTCACGGCGGCAACCGAAGCCCGCCCGATCGTGGTGGTCATCATGTGCGTCCTTGCTGCCCGACGTGCGTGTACCCATCGAGGTATCGGCAGGAGTCGTGCCCAGGGCGAGTCCGCCGGCACCCCGCTATCGGACCTCGACGATGTCGCTGGTTGGCATCAGTGTTCCTGAGAAGTTCGCGATGCCCGCGTGTCGGCCACGAACGAAGATCCGACCGTTGCGAAGGCGCGACCAGGATTCACCTCCGGTGCCAGGAACCTCAGGTGAAGGCACACATCCACGCTGAGGTGAACGAGCCGTTCACCTCAGCGTGGATTTTGCCCACGAGTTATGCACGCCCCGGAAGGCCTTTCGAGCGTCCCGACCAACCGTGTCACAAGCGGTCCCATGAGACATCCCTGATCTTGATTCCTCCTACTGGGAACGGAAGGCAAGCCGTCGAGCGTGAGCTTGGTCAGG
The DNA here is from genome assembly GCA_031376485.1 of Actinomycetota bacterium. Lineage (GTDB taxonomy): Bacteria > Actinomycetota > Thermoleophilia > Miltoncostaeales > Miltoncostaeaceae > CALMEC01. The sequence continues at coordinate 24,308 of JANMDV010000104.1, read as the reverse complement.
TGCCGATCTTCTGCAATGAAGCGGCGATCGTGATCAGGTCGTCCCTTGAGTATGGACCGCTGACGGTGTAGAGCAATGGGCCGTCTCGCCAGTAGAGGTGGGGCATGTGCTCTGGCCCGTGCCGTACGTCGCCGAAAGGCCGTTGATCGTCACGGCTTCGGTTCGGAGCGGTTGGCACTCGCCGCCGAACGGGTCGTCGGGCCAGTTGCGCGTTGCGACGCGTTGGGTCACGTCGATTCGCTCCTGGCCCCGCCGGTACGTCGCTGCGAAGAGCCACGGGAACGGCGCGATCGAGCCCTCTGGTCCGGTGACGGCCGACCGCGGTGCCCAGCCGGAGATCGCAAGCGTGAAGCCGGGTGGCAGGACCGAGGGCAGGCGCGGGACGTACGGCAGCGGGCCCGAGGCTGCCGTCGGTGAGGTACGGATGAAGCGGTCATTCGATCGGAACGGCCGTCGGCCGACCGGCGGGGGCGCGAACGTCGCGGCCGGGAGCGGCGCGTTGATCAGGCGGTAGGTGTAGTTCGTGGCATCGACGATGCGGCCGTTCGACTGCGCCCGTTCGACGACGCGAAGCGGCAGGAGCGTGCGCTGCGAGAGCCACACGCGAACGCGCCGCGCCGGCAGCCCTGCGCAGTCGTTGGCAGGTATGTCGACCTCGGCACGAAGCGCGGCACGGCCGGCCAACGTCATCGGTGAGAAGGTCAGCGCCCCGCCGCGGGTTTGACCCAGGATGTACGCGACGAGCGACTGGTAGCGCTCAAAGCCGGTTCGGGCGAACCCGTCGGGCTGCGCGGCGAACTGATTGCGCAGGATCGACCCGTCCCCTGTGGGTGTCGCGGCGATGCGCTCGGTTCCGGCCCGCCCCACGTCGAGAAACGTCAGGCGTCCGTCCACGGACCGCACCCGGAAGCGGCCAGCACCCTTGATCGTCACGGTCTCGGCTGGTCCCATGCGCGGTTGTGCGACGACCCGGTAGGAGCCGGCCACGATCGGTGGCGTCGCCGGGACACCGGCGAACGGGGCTGCAAGAGCGAGTGCGGCGGCGATGATCGTCATACAGGCAACCTAACGCGGGCCGCGGCCGTCGTGGCGTCGAGGCACCGCCGCGGGAGTCACAGGGGCGCGCGAATTGTCACGCTCGTGCCGCCCCACGGGGCGGGGGAGAACGTCAGGTCCCCGCCGATCGCGGTCAGACGACTGTGGGCTGCCTGCAGACCCACACCACGGCCGCTGTCGAGGTCGGGCGCGTGCTCGACGGCACGGCTCTCGGCGTTACCGCGGTCGCCGATGACGACCGAGAGCGCCTTAGGCTCGCGGCGGAAGGCGATGCGGATGGCTCCGCCGTGGGGGCTGCCGTGGATCACGGCGTTCCGCAGGATGTGGCCGAGCGCGTCCACGAGCACCCCTGCGATGCGGCGCGGTACGCGGATGCCGGGCGGCACGACCAGTTCGACCGAAACGGCGATGCCGCGACGGTCGGCGACACGGCGCACCTCGGTCGCGGCCGCATCGGCAATCTGCTCAAGCTCGACATCGCGTGTGACACCTGGCCCTTCATGTCCCGCGAGCGTGCGCTCGATCCCATGGAGCCGTTCCACGATGATCGCTGTAGGGACCGGCCGAACCGATGCGTCCAATCGTCGAAGCTCCTCGATCGCACCCTCAAGCGCGTGGACCTCCTCGGCCAGGGCGATGTCGCCGGCCTGTGCCGTCAACCCCTTGAGCGAATGGGCTGCCAGCATGGCCCAGTCGACATCAGTGTCCGTCGGCGACGTCCCAACGGTTAAGGCCGCTACGATCGCCCCAGCGCGCCCGAGCGCCTCATCGATGTACAGGCCGAGCAGGGAGGCACTCAGTTCGGGCGGGGTGTCTGGGGCGTCCGTGGCGGGATCCATCGGAGGGTCAGTCGTGCAGCAGACGAAAAGCATCGATCCCAACAGGGTGTCGATGCGGGATGTCGTTTCGGGGACGACAGGCGCAGGGATGATGAGCTGAATGTCCCAACGCTGGAGTATGTCGGTTGCTCGCCCTCCGGCGCAGCAGTTATTTTTGCGCGAACCCCAAGCATCGCATCCTGCGGCTTCGGTCGATTGCGAGCCCGCCTTGAGATTGGCGTTCTGGCCGATGGGAAGGGGTGGGGTCGGTTACGGCGGCGGTGTCGTGCTGGTCGTCGAGTTCGGCAGCGGAACGAATCGGCCGGACGCCGGGGGGCCGCCGGTGTGCGGCCGCCTCGATTTCGCGTCGAACCGGAGTGATCCAAAACGCGTGGTGGTCCGTAGGCCCATTTGCTGGGCCATCTGCATTTACAACCGATACGACGGAGGGATGATTGATGCCAGAGCTTCTGAACCTTGATGCAGTCGACACCGACGGAGCGATCCACGAGGCGATTTTCCAGACAGTGAACGACACCCGCGCGGACTTTCTGCGTAAAGGCCTTGTCGGCGGTGGGAGCCTCATCGCCGCCGGTGCGTTCCTCGGGGTACCCAATGCCTTCGGAGCGCCGTCCAAGAAAAACGATGTCGCGATCCTGAACTATGCGTTGACGCTCGAGTACCTCGAAGCAGCGTTCTACAACGAGGCGGTTGCGAGCGGTGCGCTCTCCGGAGATACCCTCGCTTTCGCGAAAGTCGTGCAGGACCATGAGAATGCCCACGTCTCCTTCCTGAAGAAGACTCTTGGGAGCGCGGCTGTCAAGCAGCCGAAGTTCGACTTCCAGGGCACCACGAAGAACCAGGCCAAGTTCCAGGCAACCGCGTACGTCCTCGAGAACACGGGCGTCGCCGCGTACTCGGGCCAGGCGACGTTGATCAAGCAGGCCGCCGTGGTGAAAGCCGCCGTCTCCATCCTCACCGTTGAGGCCCGTCACGCCGGCTGGATCGGCGCGATCATCGACAAGGCCCCCGCCCCGCGGAGGTTCGACCGAGCCCAGTCCATGAAACAAATTCTCGCCGCCGTCAAGGGCACGGGCTTCATCACCGCCTGACCGCCGAAAGCGAGGAACAACCGATGTTCGACTTCTCCGCTGTGCAGATCCTTCTCGTGCTCGGCATCGCCCTGCTGGTGCTGGGACCGAAGCGCCTGCCAGGCATGGCCAAGAGCCTCGGCCACGAACTACGAGGGCTCCGCGATTCTTTGGCGGGCAAGGACGAGCCAGACGATCGTGCGGATGGTCCGACGCTCGCCCTCGTTACGGAGGCAGACTCGGATGACCGGGCATCGACGGGGCCTGAGCCCGTCGAGCCGGCCCGCTCGGTCGGGTGATCGCAGACCGTCAACTGATCGACTATCCGTCCGGTGGTGTGGCACGCTCCGCGGCGCCGCGCCGCCAGGCGGTCGGTCCGAAGTGCTCATACGCGTACCAGTCGCCGCTGCGGGTGTCGCGAAACGTGACAACCACCTTGCCGGGCTCGACGACGAGTTCGTAGTAGTGGCGGTCGACGGGTTCGTCGGTCCACCAGCGGTCTTGAACCAGCCAGTCCTCGCGGATCGCGGTGACCTCCCGGCGTCTCCCGTCCACGACGATCGCGTGGGGGAGGCCGGCAGGTCCCGTGATCACGCGGAGGGGTCGTGGCTGGTCGAGACGTCGTAGGGAACGAGCGCCCATCGCCGTTCGGGAAGTTGCGACCACGGTTCGAGCTCCACCAGGCGCAGCACCGCGTCGTCGCCCTGGACGGAGCGCACCTGGCGGATCGCCTCGCGGGCGCGGCGGTCGCGCTCGACCGCGCCGGGTTCGATGATGGCGAGCTGGTGACCTGCGAGCGCGCCGGATGCGTCGGCGCGGATGACGAGGGTCTCGACAGGCCCGCCGACCTCGGCCAAGGAGGGGAGGGCCGCGGTGGCGAGCCGGTCGATCTGTACGGTGGCCTCCCGCAGGGTGAGCGTGCGGGTCCACGACCCGCCGCCCTCGAGCCACGCACGGATGTTGAGGCTACGAAGCGCCCGTCCGCGCGCTTTGGCGGCGCTCGCAAGCTCGGTCAGAAGAAGCCTGGTGGCGGCCTCCAACGCGGGCAGCGCGCCCACGGCCTCGGGGAAGTGGAACGCGGCCTGCAGCGGGTCGGGCGGACGCCTGGGGCGAAGGGCCTCGTCGTCGTCGCCGCGGGCGCAGTGCCAGGCACGAAGGCCCGCCAGGCCCAGGCGGTCGAGCACCGCGGCGCGGGGGAGCGCTGCGACCTGGCCGATGGTGGCAAGGCCCAGATTGGCAAGCTCGGTGAGCGCCTTTGCGTCGAGTGGGAGCCGGTCGGCAGGCAGGGGCGCCAGGAAGTCCGCGACCTCGTCGCGCGTGATGACGAGCGGGGTGCGCGACGGGGCCTCGTGAGCGGCCTGGAGCGCGGCGAACGGCGTGGGGGCCGCGCCGATGCGCCCGTCTGCGCCGACCGGCAGCGCCGCCTTGACGTGGCGCAGCACCCCGTCCAGCCCTCCGTAGAGCCGTTCGAGCCCGCTGGAGGTGAACGTCCAGATACCCGGCGCTCCCGGCTCGACCGCCGCGCCGAGCCCCTCGAGTCGTTCGGTGACCTCCTCGGCCGTGTGCTCGGCCGCGCCGGGGTCGGGCACCACGAGCTCCAACCGCGGGCATCGCGCGAGGGCTTCTCCGACGCGAAGCCCCGGTGTGACGCCGGCCTCAGCCGCGGCGGGTGTGCATTCTCCGACGAGTTGCGCGGCGCCCGGTTGCGGCCCGAGCGCGATGAGCGCGTCCATCGGCCGCCGCGCCGCGAGCAACGCGACCAGAAGCGCGAAGCGGGGGATGGTGGCGGTGACGATCACGACGTGGACTCCAGGTACGCCCGGCGCCCCTCGTCGATCGCGGTGCGAAGCTCTTCGGGACTCGGCAGGACGTGGGCGTACTCCGACACCGCGACCGGCGCGGCGATGTCCTGAAGCGCGTACTCGACCACCGTCTCGTTGCGATCGGCGCACAGGATCAGCCCGATGGTCGGCTGGTCGTCTGGGTGGCGGAGTTCACCGTCGATCGCCGCCCGGTAGAACGCGAGCTTGCCCATGTCCTCGGGGGTGAACGCGCGCGTTTTGAGCTCGACGACGACGTAACACCGCAGTCGCAGGTGGTAGAAGAGCATGTCGACGAAGAACTCGTCGCCGCCCACGACGAGGCGATGTTGACGTCCCACGAACGCGAAGCCACTCCCGAGTTCGAGCAGAAATCGCTGGATCCGCTCGACGAGCGCCTCCTTGAGTGTCCGTTCGCCGACCTGCTCGTCGAGCCCGAGGAACTCGAAGTTGTATGTGGATTTGAGCGTCTCACGCGCGAGGTCCGATTGCGCCGGCGGGAGGGTGCGATCGAAATTGCTGAGAGCTTTACCGTGTCTTTCGTGGAGGCGCGTCTTGACCTGATGGGTGAGAACAGTTCTTGACCAGCCGTTTTCCAGGGCTTTCTTTGCATACCAGTTGGCGGTTTCGGCGCTATTCGTCCTATCGAGCAAAAGGACGATGTGGCCCCACGGAATTTGTCCAACAGGCTGTTGGACAAATTCGGGGGTCGAATACCACGCTGCCAATTTGCGTGCGTAATGAAGGCTCGATCGCGAAAAACCACGTGTTCCAGGAAACGCCGTGCGAAGGTCGACGGCCAACCGGTCGATGACTTTTCCGCCCCAGCCGTGGCGTTCCTGACGGTCCAGGATCATCCGTCCGATCTGCCAGTACAGCGCGACGAGCTCGGCGTTGACGGCAAGGGCCGCGCGGACCCTGGCGGTGGCGATGCGGTCCTTGACCTCACGCAGAAAGACGTCGTATTGGTCGAATTCGACAGGATGGCTCATCAGCGCGCTCGCTTTCTCCAGCGGTCTGCCGGATGGGATACGGAGAAGCGGCGGCGCTGCAATCATCGAACATATGTTCGATGATTTGAAGACGAAGTGCAAGGGCACAGGGCCCCGACGACATGTTCCAGGGATTTGGGCAACAGCTTGCTGCCCAAATGAGGATTGATCCCCGTGGAGCCTCAAGTCCCACACCTTGATCCAGTTACGAGCAGGTTCGTCTGTCAGACGGAGTCGTCGGAATCCCAGAACGTGTGCATCGCGGTCTCGAAGCGTGAGGCCAGGCGTGTCTCGTCGATGTGGCGGTGGTCGCGGATGATCCAACGGCCGGCGACGCAGACGTCCCGGATCGCGTTGGTGGGGGCGGAGAACACCAGCGCGTCGAGCGTGTGTGACGCCGGGACGCCAAGGAGCGCGGGATCGTGCGGGTCGAGGACGATCGCATCGGCGCGGGCGCCGACCTCGAGGCCCCACCGCGCGTGTCCGGCCGCCGTGGCGCCGCCGCGAAGCGCCTGCGTCACAAGACGCGCCGCGGTGGACATTTGGCCGTGCTCGGGGTCGGCCGCGACGTTGCGTCTGCGTCCGGCCAGGCGCTGGCCGTATTCGAGCAGGCGAAGCTCCTCGGGCCACGCCCGGGTCACTTGGCTGTCGGAGCCGATCGCGATCGGCACGCCGGCGCCGAGCCAACCGGCCAGGTCGGGCAGGCCGTCGCCCAGGTTCGCCTCGGTGCCGGGCGTCAGGACGATGCCTGCGCCGGTCCTCGCCACAGTCGTGATCTCGGACGGCGTGGTGTGCGTCGCGTGGACGAGCTGCCAGCGCGCGTCGAGCGCGACGTTGGCGCACAGCCACTCGATCGGCCGCAGGCCGGTGGCGGCGAGGCATTCGTCGACCTCGCGCCGCTGCTCGGCGACGTGGATGTGGATCGGACGGTCGCCGCCGTCCTGATGGCGAACGAGCGCCGCGATCGACTCCGCGGACGCCGCGCGCAGCGAATGGACGGCGACGCCGGCATCGACCAGGTCGCGACGTGCCGCGGTGACGCGGCGGCAGGCCCCGTCGACCCATGCGGCGTCGGTCGCGAAGCGCCGTTGGTCTGTCTCGAGTGACGATTGGCCGAAGCCGGCGCGCTCATAGAGCACCGGCAACACGGTCAACCCGATGCCCGCGTCATTCGCTGCGTCGGCGAGCATCCAGGCCATCGTCAGCGGGTCCTCATACGCGCCGCCGCCCGGGTCGTGGTGCAGGTAGTGGAACTCGCAGACGTGCGTGTAGCCGCCCTTCAAAAGCTCGACGTCGAGCCACGCGGCGATGTCGCGCAGCCCCTCGGGTGTGATGCGAAGCGCCACGCGGTACATGCGCTCGCGCCAGGACCAGAAGTCGTCATCAGCCGATTCGCGCCGCTCGGCCATGCCGGCGAACGCGCGCTGGAAGGCGTGGCTGTGCGCATCGACCAGCCCGGGCAGCACGGGTCCCGCCAACCGGACGGCGCCGGTGGGCGCCGCCACGCCCGGCGTGACCTCGGCCCAGCGCCCGTCGGCGCCGACCCGAAGCAGCACCGACTCGGTCCAACCGCCGCCGTGGGCTCCGGGCAGCCAGGCGCGCTCGGCCCACCAGACGGCCTCAGCGCCCATCTGGGCTCCAATCGAGCATGGTCTGGAGCAACCGGCCGAGCACCGGTCGCACGCGCGCGGCGGCGCCCTCGCTGAAGGCGAACGGCGGCGCCTCGGCGGCCATGTAGCAGCGCCACGTCATCTCCATCTGCACCGCGTGGACGCCCTCGTCCGGCCGGCCGTACCAGCGGGTGATGTGGCCGCCCGTGAAGCGGCCATCGACGATCGAGGTGTACTCCGGAACAGCCGCCAGGACGGCGGCGAGTGCGACCCGAAGCGACGGTGCGCAGCTCGCGCCGTCGGCCGTGCCGAGGTTCAGGTCGGGCAGCGTGCCTTCGAACAGCCACGGAAGCTTCGAGTGGATGCTGTGCCCGTCCCACAGCAGGGCGTACCCGTACTCGCCCCGCAGACGCTGGAGCTCGGCGGCGAGCGCGTCGTGGTAGGGCTGCCAATACGTCTCACGGCGCCGCGCAACCTCGGCCGGTCCGGGGGCCGCGCCGTCGCGGTAGAGCGGTTCGCCCGAGAAGGAGCGGGTCGGGCACAGCTCGGTGTTGGCTGCGCCGGGGTACATCGGCGTGTCGTCGGTCGGGCGGTTCAGGTCGATGACGTAGCGGTTGACGCGTGGCACGAGCATGCCGATGCCGAGGTCGACGAACGGCGCGTACAGGCGGTCGAGATGCCAGTCGGCGTCCTCGGTCTGGAGCGCGCGGGCCAAGAACGCGTCGTGGAACTCGCCGGGGATCGCGGTGCCGACGTGTGGCAGGCTCACAAGCAGCGGTGTGCGGCCGGGGCGCAGGCTGACGATCGACTCAGTCATGGCGCTCGACACCGCCCTGGATGACGCTCAGACACGGGTTGCGACCGAACCAGTAGGCAAGCTCCGCCGGGTGGTCCAGGTCCCAGACGCAGAAGTCAGCGCGCGCGCCCGCGGACAGCGTGCCGCGGTCGTGCAGGCCGAGCGCCCGCGCCGCGTTGACGGTCGCGCCACGGAGCGCCTCCTGCGGCGTCAGGCCGAACAACGTGCATCCCATGCTCAGCATCAACAGGAGCGACAGTCCCGGCGACGATCCCGGGTTGTGGTCGGTCGCCAGCGCGATCGGCACGCCTGCCCGCCGCAATGCCTCGACCGGCGGCACTCTGGTCTCGCGCAGGAAGTAGAACGCGCCGGGCAAGAGGACTGCGACCGTGCCGGCCTGGGCCATCGCCGCGACACCCGCGTCCGACAACCACTCCAGGTGGTCGCACGAGAGCGCGCCGAACCCGGCCGCCAGTTGCGCGCCACCGCTGTTTGTGAGCTGCTCGGCGTGCAGCTTGACCGGTAGCCCGAGCGCGCGCGCGGCCTCGAACACCTGGCGCGTCTGCGCGTGCGTGAACGCGATGCGCTCGCAAAACGCGTCGACCGCGTCGACGAGACCCGCTTGGTGCAGCTGCGGCAGCCACGTGCAGACCGCGTCGACGTACTCCTGCGGGCGGCCGTCGAACTCCGGCGGCACCGCGTGCGCCGCCAGGCAGGTGGCGCGCACCGTCATCCCGTGCGACTCGCCGAGGCGTCGCGCGACCGCCAGGCAGCGGGCCTCGTGCTCAAGGCTCAGGCCATATCCGGACTTGATCTCGACGGTCGTCACGCCCTCGGCCGCCAGCGTGCGAAGCCGCCGGCTCGCCGACGCGAACAGTGCCTCGTCGCTCGCCGCACGGGTCGCCGCGACGGTCGACCGGATGCCCCCACCGGCGCGGGCGATCTCCTCGTAGCTTGCGCCCTGCAGACGCCGCTCGAACTCGTCCGCGCGGTGGCCGCCGTAGACAAGGTGCGTGTGGCAGTCGATCAACCCGGGGGTGACGAGCCCGCCGCCGAGGTCATGCTCGGCACCTGTGGGCTCGCGGAGCGTTGCCGGCAACGACGCATCGGGGCCGCACCAGACGATGCGATCGCCGTCTGTGGCGAGCGTGCCGTCGTCCTGAGCTGACCAGCCAGCAGCCCCTGCCAAGCTCACGAGTCGTGCGTGCCGCCACAGCGTCAGACTCATGGTTACAACCGCCCCTCCAGCCGGGAGCGCGACCCCGGATGAACCAAGCGCGCGGACATGAGTGTATCGACAAGTAGAGTCGGCCCGTGGATGCGTCCGCCGAGGTCCCTTTGACACCTCTGCCCGGCCTACCCGAGGCCTCGGGGGCTCGCACGGTGAGAGCGCCGCGCGGTGCCACGCTCACCTGCAAGAACTGGTTGATCGAGGCCGCCTATCGGATGATTCAGAACAACCTGGATCCTGAGGTGGCTGAGAACCCCGATGCGCTCGTCGTCTATGGCGGCATCGGTAAGGCGGCGCGCAACTGGGAGTGCTTCGACGCGATCCTGGAGGCGCTGCGCGGGCTCGATGAGGACGAGACGCTTCTGATCCAGTCGGGCAAGCCGGTCGGGGTGTTCCGCACGCATGTCGATGCGCCGCGGGTGCTGATCGCGAACACGAACCTGGTGCCGAAGTGGGCGACGTGGGAGCACTTCCACGAGCTCGACCGGGCGGGCCTGATGATGTACGGCCAGATGACCGCTGGCTCGTGGATCTACATCGGCAGCCAGGGCATCGTGCAAGGCACCTACGAGACGTTCGCCGAGGCCGGGCGCCGGCACTACGGCGGCGACTGGAGCGGACGCTGGATCCTGACCGCCGGGCTCGGTGGCATGGGCGGCGCCCAGCCGCTCGCGGCCACGCTCGCCGGGGCGTCTTCGCTCACAGTCGAGTGCAGGCAGTCGAGCATCGACTTTCGCCTCCGCACCCGCTACCTGGACGAGCAGGCCGAGGACCTGGACGACGCGCTGGGGCGGATTGCGGGCTTCGCGGAGCAGGGAGTCGTACGGTCGATCGCGCTCCTTGGCAACGCGGCCGAGGTGCTGCCTGAGTTGGCACGTCGCGCGGCCCAAGGCGACGTGAGGCCGGATCTGGTGACCGACCAGACCTCGGCGCATGACCTGATCCACGGTTACCTGCCTGTGGGGTGGAGCATCGAGCGCTGGCTCGCCGCGCAGGGCGACCCGTCGGCGCACACGGCCCTGCAGGCGCAGGCGCAGGAGTCGTGCGCGATGCACGTGCGGGCGATGCTGGCGTTCCACGCGCTCGGCGTGCCGGTGGTCGACTACGGCAACAACCTGCGGCAGGTCGCCAAGGATGCCGGCGTCGCCGACGCGTTCGACTATCCCGGGTTCGTTCCGGCGTATATCCGTCCGCTCTTCTGTCGGGGCAAGGGGCCGTTCCGCTGGGTCGCACTGTCGGGTGATCCCGATGACATCGCCGCGACCGACCGCAGGATGAAGGAGCTGTTCCCGGATGACCCGTCGCTGCACCGGTGGCTCGACATGGCCGGCGAGCGCATCGCCTTCCAAGGGCTTCCGGCGCGCATCTGCTGGATCGGGCTCGGCGAGCGTCACCGCGCCGGACTGGCGTTCAACGAGATGGTGCGATCCGGCGAGCTCACGGCGCCGATCGTCATCGGCCGCGACCACCTCGACTCGGGCTCGGTCGCATCGCCCAACCGCGAGACCGAGGCGATGCGCGACGGCAGCGACGCGGTGTCCGACTGGCCGCTTTTGAACGCGCTGCTCAACACCGCCGGGGGCGCGACCTGGGTCTCGCTGCATCACGGCGGTGGTGTGGGCATGGGGTACTCCCAACATGCGGGAGTCGTGATCGTCTGCGATGGCACGGATGCCGCCGCCAAACGCATCGAGCGTGTGCTGTGGAACGACCCCGGCACCGGAGTCATGCGTCACGCCGACGCGGGTTATGACGAGGCGATCGCCTGCGCGCGCGATCAGGGTCTGAAGATGCCGATGCTGGTCGACTGAGGGATGCACAGCCCATGATGCTCGTGCCCGGAGAACTGACGCTCGACCGGCTGCGGGTTCTGCACATCGGCGGCGAGCCGCTCAAGCTCGATCCAGCGTCGCGCGACGGAATCCGGGCCGCCGCGGGGGTCGTGCAACGCGCCGCTGCGGGCGCCGAGCCGGTCTACGGGGTCAACACCGGGTTCGGCAAGCTCGCGTCGACGCGCATCAGCGAGTCGGACCTCGACACCCTGCAGGTCAACCTGATCCGCTCGCACAGCGTCGGGGTCGGAGAGCCGCTCGCGCCGCCGGTGGTTCGGCTGATGCTCGCGCTCAAAGCCGCGAGTCTGGCCCGCGGGCATTCGGGCGTGCGCGAGGTCGTGATCGACACGCTGCTTGCGGTGTCCAACGCCGGGTTGATCCCCTACGTGCCGTCGCAGGGATCGGTCGGCGCCAGTGGTGATCTCGCGCCCCTGGCACACATGACGCTCTCCTTGACGGGCGAGGGGGAGATGCTGGTCGACGGCCGCCGTGTCCCCGCCGCCGCCGCGTTGCGGCGGGCCGGCATCGAGCCGCTGGCCCTCGCTGCGAAAGAGGGGTTGGCGCTGATCAACGGTACGCAGACCTCGACCGCGCTCGCCCTGCACGCACTCCTGTGCTTCGAGCCGGTGCTGGAGGGCGCGCTCGTCATCGGTGCGCTGACGGTCGACGCCGCGCGCGGCAGCGATGGGCCATTCGATCCGCGCATTCATCAGCTCCGCGGCCAGCCAGGGCAGATCGACGTTGCGCGCTACTACCGCGCGCTGCTGTCAGGCAGCGCGATCCGCCGCTCGCACCTGGAGGGCGACGACCGCGTGCAGGACCCGTACTCGCTGCGCTGTCAGCCGCAGGTCGTGGGCGCGTGTCTCGACCAGTTGCGCCATGCGGCGCTCGTGTTGGTCCGCGAGGCGAACGCCGTGACCGACAACCCCCTGGTGTTCGCCGATGGCGATGCGCTCGTCTCGGGCGGCAACTTCCACGCCGAGCCGGTGGCGCTCACGGCGGATGCGATGGCCGTGGCCATCGCAGAGGTCGGCGCGATCGCGGAGCGGCGCATCGCGATGCTGATCGATGCAGGCGTCTCGCGGCTGCCGCCGTTCCTCGCCGCCGATCCCGGTCTCAACTCCGGCTTCATGATCGCGCACGTCACCGCCGCCGCCCTCGCAAGCGAGAACAAGTCGCTCGCGCATCCGGCGAGCGTGGACAGTCTGCCGACTTCGGCAAACCAGGAGGATCACGTGTCGATGGCGACGTTCGCCGCGCGGCGTCTCGGGTCGATGATCGTCAACACCGCGCACATCCTTGGCATCGAGCTGCTCGCGGCGGCGCAGGGCATCGACTTCCTACGCCCGCTTCGAAGCTCGCAGGCGCTCGAAGCCGCGCACGCGCTGCTTCGCGAGCAGTGCCCCCCGGTATGGCGCGATCGCGCGCTCGCGTCCGATATCGAGCGCGCCACGGCCCTGGTGACCGACGGTTCGCTCGCGTCCATCCTGCGTGCGTCACCGGACCTGCCGGAGCTGTGGATTCCGGCGTGATCCCGCCCTGGTGCAACACCTGGTGTGAGACGCCTTGTGTCGCACAGCTCACCGTGTGAAGCCTGGAGCGGCCCAAGGCCGCTCCAGGCTGAGGCCGCCGCCGGCGAGCATGTACGGAAGGGTCGTTACGCACTCAGGGATGCCTGATGAGCAAACGGTTCTGGGGGTATTCGTGTCTGACACCATGTGACGAAACCGCACAAGGCGACACGGACCAGTGGAGCATCAGGAGACCGGGGCTACCTACCTACCGAGGTCTGTTCCGAGAGCGCTGCAAGCCGCTGTTCGACATCGTCGCGTTCGGCGTCTGAGAGATGCCCCGCGGCGAACTGGTCGGCGGTGATCGCGGTTGCGACATCTCCGACCGCGGGGTCACGCAGTACGGTGCGCTGAAGGGTCGCCGCGTATTCCACGACCGTCTCGCCCGGCAGGCGCTCACGTCCCAGACCGGCGCCGATCTTTTCGAGGTGTGTGAGCTGCAGCTCGGCCCAGGTGCGGTGACGCCGTCGGCGCAGCCGTTGCCAGAACAGCAGCAATGGTCGCCTCCAGAGGGCGAGCACACTGGCGAGCGCCGCCAACGTCACGGCTGCGCCGATCGGCGACGACAGATCGGGCAAATGGCGCGACAGGTAGTCGCGAAGTCCCACCCGTGCGGCGTCGGGCGGTGCGTCACCTGACAGAGGCACCTGGGCGGTCGGGTCGAACGCCTGCCAGCCGATGCCGGGGAAGTAGACCTCGGTCCATGCGTGCGCGTCACGCGCCCGTACCTCGTAGAACCCTGTGAACGGGTTGCGCTCACCGGGGGTGTAGCCGACGGCCAAGCGCGCCGGGATGCCCTGGGAGCGCAGCATCACGACCAGGCTCGACGCGATCTGCTCGCAGAACCCGATGCGGTCGACGAACAGGAACCGCTCGATCGCGTCCTCGCCCGCCGGGAGCGGCGGGATGTCGAGCGAGTACCGGGTGTTGTCGGCCATCCATGCCTCGATCGCGAGCACCTTGTCGTAGGTCGAGGCCTGCCCCTGGGTCAGTTGGCCGGCAAGCTTGCTGACGCGCTCCGGGATCTGAGGCATCCGCGTGTAGCGCTGCGCGAGCTCGGGCGGCGTGACGGTCTGGGAGCTATCGCCCGTGGCACGCAGCCGTGCGGCAGTGGTCAGCGGCCGGCGGCTGACGACCGTGTAGACGGAGCCTTGTTCCAACTCGACACCGGTTCGCACGGCGCCGTCGGTGGTCTCGAAGACCGCCGATTGCGGGATGTAGACCTGAGTGGGTTGGCTCGCAGCGAAGATCAGGTTGGGGCCCGAGATCTCGAGGGAGAACGTCTGGATCAACTCCTCACCGGGCACGGGAGGCTCACCCGCAGGCTGCAGCAGTTGCAGGGGCGAACCGTTCGACACGACGGCGGTGCGCGAATCCGACAACGTCCATGTACGTCCGTCCCAGACGTCGAACGTCTGGCCTCGCCAGAAGTCGGGTGCCGACGAGCGGACACGCATCACCAACGTGTCGTCAGGACGACCGCGAACCGACGTGTCGAGACGGTCGGCAAAGCCGAAGTACCCGAACGACTTGGGCGCAGCTCCGGTCGCGTCATCGCCGGGTCTGCCCGGATCGTTCCTCCCCAGTGAGGGATTCGAGAGCCCGCCTGGCGTCGGCACCGATATTTGGCGCGGCAGGTTTGCGGAGAACGCAAGAAGCCGGCTGGACTTGGCCGCAGGCACCACCAGGAACGCCACCGTGCCGAGCGCACAGACCGCCAGGATCGTCGTGACGAGTGCCCGCACCGGCATCGGGACCGCCCTGCGCAGGCCGGGCCTCGGGCTGTGTACGTCAGTCAGTTCGCTGCGGTAGGCCAACATCAGCGCCAATGCAGCGCTTGCGCCCCAGATCGCGGCGTAGGCGGCGAAGGACATCGACAACGCCAGGGCCCCCGCCACCGAGATCAAGGCGAGGCTCGATACAAGGGCGAACCGCAGCTCACGTCTGGACCGCAACGCAAACGAACGTACCGCTTCGAGCATCACCAACAGTTCGGCCAGGGGCACGCGCAGCTCGCCGGGGGACGCCGGGTTCTCGTTGGCGGTGATGAACCGGACAACCAATCCGATGGTGACGAGCGTCAACACGATCGGCACGACCGGATTTGTGTCGTTGCGGCGAAGGTACGAGGCGACGGCGCCCAGCGGGAGCATGACGAGCACCAGCGTCCACAAGAATGCGCCGCCCACCCCGTTGGTGAGGACCGCCACAGCCGCCGCCACCGTGGCGACGAGCGTCGCCACCCGCAGGGATCGTGATTGTTCGGCCGGGCGCGCCAAGTCGCCCAAGAATCGTGTCCAGCGGGGCGGGGCGGGTGGTTGGGCCGGTTCGACAGCGGTGCTCATGTGACCTGCGCAGACCCTGAGATGACGACGACCGGACCGTCTGGGCGCTGCCCTGCCGGCAGGGCACCGGCCGTCGCTCTGGCCAGGCGCCGCCCGGCGTCCACCCGGCTCGTCACGACGGCCCGCCGCGGACCGCCCGCCTCGGCGGTACACAACGTCACCTCGACGCCGTGTGTGAGCGCGTCGCACAGGACGCCCATCGCATGTTCGGCTGCGCGTTCTGCAGCGGCTGCTGGGCCGCGCAGGTCGACCACGACTTCAAGCCGAGGCCGCTCGGGCTGTTCGAACTCCTTGACGACGATCGCCCCACGGCGCGCGGTTGCAGGCCAGTGGACCAGGCGAAGCGGATCGCCCGAAACGTAGTCACGCACGCCACGAACATGATCCCCGCCGATGCCGGCC
Source organism: Actinomycetota bacterium (assembly GCA_031376485.1). Classification (GTDB taxonomy): domain Bacteria; phylum Actinomycetota; class Thermoleophilia; order Miltoncostaeales; family Miltoncostaeaceae; genus CALMEC01. The sequence continues at coordinate 8,744 of JANMDV010000104.1, read as the reverse complement.
CCCGCTGTCTGGGATTCACCAAGCGCGCCGCTCGGGGGCGGCGACAGGGTACTCGAACCGACGCGGGGCGCGACTTCGATCGCGCGCTCCAATGTGACACGCATGCGTCGCCTCCACCAGACCAGGCCGAACGGCGCGGCCGATGCGGCCTGCACCTCGATCGCGCTGATCACCCCGCGTCGGTCGGGGGTGACGTCCGTGACCGTTTCGGAGTTACCGATCACCGCTGTGGTTTTTCCAGGGGGGGATGTCGGTGCGATGCGAATCCCGAGACCCGCGCGCGTCACCCGCAACGTCACCGGCACGGTTTGATCCACCATCGCGTCTGACGGTGCGCTCGCGGTGATCTGCACGCGTCCCAGCCCGAGGCGTGGCCAGACGCACCCCACCAGCAGTGCCCCCGCCAGGCCGCAGAGGATGACCAGGAGCCAACCGGCCCCGGTGGTGCGCGCGGCGAAGTAGAGGGCGGCGCCGATCGCCATGATCACGTAGGCGCCCTTGGTGGCCCCGCGGGTGTTCATCCCCGTGGTGGCGGAAGCCTCCGCAGGATCGCGTCGACCACTGCGCGGCCACGGGTCAGGTCCGGGCCGCCGCTCGGGATGAGTCGGTGGCCGAGCGCGGAGGGGGCGATCGCCTTGATGTCGTCGGGGGTGACGTAGCTACGGCCGTCGGCCACAGCGTGGGCCTGGGCGGTGCGCAGGGCGCTGACGCTCGCGCGGGGGCTGGCGCCGAGGGACACTCCGTCGTGGACACGCGTGGCCGCGACGATGTCGAGCACGTAGTCGACGATGGCCGGAGCGACGTGGACATCACGGATCGCCGCGCACGCGCGTCGCAACTCGTCCGAATCGGCGACGGGACGCAGCAGGTCCAGGACACTCGCGCCCCCGACGCCCGTCAGGATCTCGCGCTCGGCCTCGCGGTCGGGGAGGCCGATCTGAATCGCGATCGCGAACCGGTCGCGTTGCCCTTCGACCAGCGGGAACGTCCCGGCGTGCTCATGCGGGTTCTGGGTCGCGACCACGATGAACGGGTCGGGCAACCGACGCGTCGCTCCGTCTGCGCTGACCTGGCCTTCCTCCATGGCCTCCAGGAGCGCCGACTGCGTTCGGGGGGTCGCGCGGTTGATCTCGTCGACCAGTACGACGTTGGCAAACAGGGGGCCCGGGCGAAACCGCCACGTGCCGTCGGACTGGTCCAACACCGACACCCCGGTCAGGTCCGCGGGCAACAGGTCGGGGGTGCCCTGGATCCGGCGGAACGTACCCTGGATCGATCGCGCGATCGCCTTGGCAAGAAGCGTCTTGCCCACGCCGGGGACGTCTTCGAGCAAGACATGCCCGCCGGACAGCATGGCAACGCTGGCCAGGCGGATAGCTTCGGCCTTGCCGCGGATCACGAGCGCGAGGTTCGCTTGGAGCGCTGATGCCAGCGCGCCGGCCTCCTGCAGGGGTTTCGCGCCGGCGGGAATTTGGGTTGTCGCCATCAGATGATCATCGGCGTTTGCGCCGGCCTGCTTGAGGTTCGCCACATGCACAGAACCTCCCGCGGGTTTTTGTCCCGATGTCCAAAGTGGGTCGTGGACCCGAACCCCGAGGATTCGACGGATTCGGGCAGGTTCTCGTGCTCGACGACGAAGGGGACGCGTTGAACAAGGCGATCGACACCGTCTGGGTGGCATTCGCGGGCTGCTTGGTGCTGCTCATGCAGGGCGGTTTCGCGATGCTCGAGGTCGGGCTGACCCGGATGAAGAACGCCGGCGCGGTGGCAGCCAAGGTGCTGGTCAACCTGGCGTTCTCGTTTGCGGCGTTCTGGGCGATCGGTTACGCCTTTGCGTTCGGCGACGGCAACGGCTTTATCGGGGCGTCCGGGTGGTTCCTCGAGATCGGAAACGCCGATGGCGTCCAGTCGCTGGCCTATTCCGTCGTGGACGAGCCGATGAAGTTCTTCTTCCAGGCGACGTTCGCGGCGGTGGCCCTGGCCATCGTCTGGGGCACCACCCTCGATCGGATCCGGTTCGGCGCGTACCTGCCGTTCGCGTTGCTGTTCGTCGGGGTGATCTATCCGATCGTCGCCCACTGGGTGTGGGGCGGAGGGTGGCTTTCGACCCACTTCCAGGACTTCGCCGGCTCGGGTGTGGTCCACGTCACGGGGGCTGCGGGGGCGTTTGCCGCGGCCATGCTGCTGGGGCCACGGATCGGCAAGTTCCGAGACGGCAAGCCCCAGCCGCTTCCCGGCCACTCGATGCCACTCGCGCTCCTCGGCATCTTCATCTTGTGGGTCGGGTGGATGGGCTTCAATGCCGGGTCGTTCCTGGGTGCGGTCGACAAGCCGATCGGCCAGGTCATCGTCGTGACGAACCTGGCGGGCGCATTCGGTGTGCTCGGCGCCACGCTCGTCGCGCGGCTCAAACTCGGCACCCTCGACATCGGAATGATGGGTAACGGCGCGATCGCGGGGCTGGGCGCGATCGCAGGTCCGTGTGCATACGTCGCCCCGTGGGGCGGCGCGGTGATCGGCTTCGTCGCGGGGTCGCTCATGGTGCTCGTCGTGCTCGCCGTTGACCGCATCCGGATCGACGACCCGATCGGCGCGATCGCCGGTCACGGTCTCGGCGGAATCACCGGCATACTCGGAGCGGGGCTCCTGACGACGCCGTCGGCCGCCGAGTCACTCGGTATCGGCAAGAAGGGCCTCTTCTACGGCGGAGGCTTTGGTCAGCTCGGATGGCAGGTCGTCGGACTGCTTTGCATCGGCGCGTTCGCGTTTACGGCGTCATACGCGGTGTTCTGGGCGATCCGCCAGACCACTGGGCTTCGCGCGCCCGAGGAGGCGGAACTCGCCGGACTCGACATCTCCGAGCACGGCATGTTCGGCTACCCGGAGCGGTTCATGGAGGTCCACGGCGCTGAGCCCGAGGAGCCCGTCCACATCTCCCGCCTGTAGCGCATGCGGCCCCGGCGCACCGGGGCCGTCGTGCATGCGTCGTTTACATCACGTGGTAGGGATCGACCGAAAGCTGGCGGTCGAGGCGGATCGCGCGCGGCATCTGTTCGATCACGCGCATCACCGAATGCAGGTCGCCGCGGCGAAGCAGATCGAGCGGCTCGTAGTAGTCGAGCGCCGCGCTGGGCGACAGCAGCCATTCGCGGGCCGCCCGAGGACTCATCTTGAGGAACACGCCCTCCAGCACGAGCAGCAGATCATCCAGCTTCTCGCGCGAGCGGGGACCCGGGGTCATCTCGCCGGTCAGCCACGCCTCGATGATGCCGGGCGTCGCATCGAGCATCTGCGCGATGTCGAAGCGGCTCAAACCGATCGAGCTTGCGACCTGCTCGAGCGGTGTCATTTGATTCGTCACAATCCCCTCCGTGGGCTGCGTCTCAATGATCCTGGAGTGTCCGATCTCCAGTGCGTATACGAGAGCGTATCAAGGGCCATCACAAATCCAAAACAATTGGCGTGCGCGGGTCGGTCGCCCTATTCGCGCGGTTCTTGGCGCGGGTTGCCCCAGCCGTCGTCGTGTACCAACGTCTTCCAAGGGCGCTTGATGGCCTTGAGCGCGGGTGGGAGGGTGGTGGGGAACTCCACCGGGTAGCCCAACGGTGTGATGAGGGGGATCTCGATTTTGGCGGGGATGTCGAGCAGCGCTCGGAACTCGTCCTCGACGAACCAGTGGAACACGGTCGGCACCGTCCCGAGTCCGCGGGCACGGGCAGCGACGAACAGGTTCTCCATGGCAAACGCCACCGACGTCACGTCAGCCGTGCGCTCGTCGTCACGAAGATCAGCGGGAAAGACATTGCGCGGCACGACCAGGCCGACGATCCAGACAGGCACGGCGCGGTACGTGCCGAGGGCCCCCTCGGCATAGTCGCGTGCCCACGCCGCGTGGTCCTCGGCGCTTGTACCGGGAGCCGCCGGTCGGACGGTGCGGAAGTACTCGCCGCCGCCGCGGATGACGAGCTCTGCCATGGCTTGGCGCTTGGCCCCGTCCCGCACCACGATGAAGCTCCACGCCTGCGCCATGCCGCCCGTGGGCGCAAGCAGCGCCAATCGCAACAGCGCGTTGATGTCGGCATCGGCGACCGGTGCATCGGTGTAGCGGCGTACGCTTCGACGGTGGCGAATGGCCTCATCGGCGTCCATTGCTGAGTCCTCCTGGTCGCGGGACGAACGTTGTGCAGGATCTCACATCCGGTGGTCCGCGGCGGGTGGCAGGATTGCGCCGTGGAGTACGAACCCCAGGCCCTCGCGGTACAGGACGAAACCGGCCGCCGCGGCGGCTTGCGCCAGATGAAGGCGCGCGCAACAGGCCTGTTGGTGTTTGCGGCCTTGGTGTACGTCGCGGTGCGGTTGTTCGGCGGCGACGGGGACTGGACAGGGTATGTCGAGGCGGCGGCCGAGGGGTCGATGGTCGGCGGGCTCGCCGACTGGTTCGCCGTCACCGCGCTCTTTCGCCATCCCATGGGCATCCCGATTCCCCACACCGCGCTGATCCCCACCCGTAAGGACCAGCTGGGCCGCGCCATCGGCGGCTTTGTCGAGGAGAATTTCCTGAGCGGCGGGGTTGTATTGGAGCGGTTGCGCGCCGTCGGCGTCGCACGCCGAGCGGCCGCGTGGGTCAGCGCCGACGAACATGCCACGACCGTCGCGCGCCACTCCTCGGCCGCGCTTGCGGGCGCCGCGGGTGTGCTTCGCGACGAGACGGTGCAGGCCGCCATCGAGCATTCCATCGTGGGGTGGGTGCGACGGGTGCCGATCGCGCCGTTGGCCGGGCGGGCCTTGACCATCGCCACGTCCCAGGGCCGTCACGTCGAGCTCGTGGACGCCGCTTTGCTCGGTGGCCTGCGGTTTATGGACGATCACCGCGAGCTGCTGCGCTCGCGCTTTGGCAAGGAATCGCCGTGGTGGGTGCCGGAATCGATCGACGACCGCATCTTTACGAAGCTGTTCGACGGGCTGCGCGGTTTTCTGGCGGAGGTGGGGGAGACACCCCATCATGAGTTTCGCCAGTACCTGGAGGACCGCGTGGCGCAGCTCGCCGAGCGACTGCAGAACGATCCCGACCTGATCGCCCGCGGTGAGGAGTTGAAGAACGAGATCCTGAGCCATCCGGCAGTGCAACGGTGGACGGCGTCGCTGTGGACCGACCTCAAATCACTCCTGCAGCGGCAGGCCGACGACCCCTCGTCCGAGCTGCGCCACCGGATCGCGGTCGAGATCCAGGCCATCGGCCGCCGGGTTTCGGACGATCCGCAGTTGCAGCACAAGGTCGACCGATGGGTGGAGTCCGTCGTGACGTACCTGCTCGAGGAGCACCGCAACCAGGCGGGCGACCTGATCGCCTCGACCGTGGCGCGCTGGAACCCGCAGGATGCGTCGCGCCGCGTGGAACTCGCGGTCGGGCGTGACCTCCAGTTCATCCGCATCAACGGCACCGTCGTCGGCGGCTTGGCAGGTGTCGCGATCTACGCGGTCGGACGGCTGATCAGCTGACGCGACACGTCGCACGGGCGACTCCCGTGTCGCGGCGGTCTGCGGTTTCGTCTGGGGGTGGTCGGCATCACGGCGTGATCGGGCGTTGAGGATACGTTGCCGGCGGGTTCGAATGCGGCCCTTAGTTAGTCAGCGTCAATGAACTACTACGACGTTTGGCGGCTGCAAACCGTCGCCATGCGGCGTCCGCGAGATCGCCGTTATTCCCGATAGCGGCGAGGCTCGCGGACACCGCCGTGACTTTGAGTTTTCGCTCGCCCTCCGCCGTAGTAGTTATTCATTGACACTTCCTCACGTCACCGGGGGGCCGAGCGCAGCGACTGCTCGTACGTTGGTCGCCGTTGCTCGGTCGATGCCGAAGCTGGAGAGCCACCATGTCGCTCCGGCTGCACACCACGGGGCGGGGTCGCCGTCCGGGGCGCCCTCGACGATCAGGTCGAAGTCCGCCAAGTCGCCCCGCAGCACGCGGATCTGCTCGGCGCATTCGGCCAGCTGATCGGGGCCGGCCAGGTCGATGGGGAAGTACCCGTCCCATCGGGCCGCCCGGCGGACCGGGGCGCGCCTGGGCCATCGGCCGCCGATCCAGATCGGGATGCGCGGTGATTGCAGCGGACGTGGCTCGAACACCACGTCGCGCGCGGTGTAGTGGGGTCCGGAGTGATCGACGGGCTCACCCGTCCAGAGCCGGTCGATGAGCGCCAGCGACTCGTCGAGCATGGCGGCGCGTTTGCGGTCATCGAGCTCCTCGCCGAACGCCGACAGCTCACTGCCGCTCTGGTCACGTCCCAGCGCAGCGCCCAGCACCATCCGTCCGCCGCTCAGCACGTCCAACGTCGCTGCCTGGCGTGCGACCACCTGCGGTCGGCGTCGCGCGAGGGGCGTCACGAGCGCGCCGATGCGGACGCGCTCGGTGCGCTCGGCGATGGCGGCCAGTGCGATCCACGGATCTGCGACCGCGCGAACCGGGGCACGGTATTGCAGGTGATCCCAGATGAAGAAGCCGTCCCAGCCCGCAGCATCGGCCTGCGCGGCGATGTCGGCGAGCACCCGTGGGTCGGCCAGCTCGCCGAAGGGCGGGACGAACAGACCGAACCGGGCGGACATCAATCGCCCGGCAGGTCGATGACCACCAGTCGCGACTCGGTCATCGAGCGCACCGCTGCCGCCGGACCCTCGCGGGTGTTGCCGCTGTCCTTGATCCCGCCATAGGGCATCTGGTCGGCACGGAACGTCGGGGTCTCGTTGATCAACACCGCGCCGAAGTGCAATCGGCGCGCCCATCCGAGCGCCCGATCGACCTGCGACGTGAAGATCCCGGCCTGCAGCCCGTATCGCGTGGCGTTCGCCAGGTCGATCGCCTCGCCGATCGTGGTGAAGGAGGTCAGGCCGACGACGGGGCCGAACACCTCGTCGGCGAACACGCGCATCGCAGGTGTGACGCCGGTCAGCACGGTGGGTTGCAACAACCCGTCCTGCACCGCTCCTCCGGTTGCGATCTGCGCGCCGGCGCTGGTGGCCTCGCCGATCCAATCCACGACTCGGTCACGGGCCGCCGTCGTGATGAGCGGGCCCATGTCGGTGTCCGGATCGAGCGGGTCGCCGACGACGAGGGCCGCGACCCTGGCGACAAGCGCTTCGACCAGACGGTCGTGGATCGGTTGCGCCACGATGACCCGCTGCACCGAGACACACGACTGGCCGGCGTGCGTGAACCCGGATGCGGCGATGCGCGCCGCCGCCTCGTCCACATCCGCATCGGCGGTCACGATGACCGGCGTCGCGTTGCCCAGCTCCAAGGCAACACGAATCCGTGGGCGGCGTCGGGCCAGCTCCCATCCCACGTCGGCGCTCCCCGTAAACGAGATCATCGCGATGTCGGGGTGCTCGGCCAACGCCGCGCCCACGGTGTCGCCCGGGCCGTTGACCACGGTGAGGGCCCCGGGTGAAAGGCCCGCCTCGCGCAGGATGTCCACCAGGGCCAGCGCCGACAGGGGCGTCTTGTCCGACGGCTTCAACACGACCGGACAGCCAGCGGCGATGGCCGGAGCGACCTTGTGTGCCACCAGATTGAGCGGAAAGTTGAACGGCGAGATTGCGGCGATCACGCCGACGGGCTCGCACAGCGTCAGGGCGATCTTGCCTGCCCCCGACGTCGACGAGGTGATCGGCACGACGTCACCGGCCAGGGTCCTCGCCTCGACCGCAGCGAACGTGAGTGTGTCCGCGCAGCGTGTCGCCTCGACGAGCGCCTGTTTGAAGGGCTTGCCTGCCTCGGCGGCAATCGTGCCGGCCAGCGCATCGCGGCGAGTGGCGACCAGTTTCGCGGCACGCTCGAGCACTTGGGCGCGCTCAGCCGGTGGCGCAGCGGGCAGGTGCCCCAGTGCGGATGCAACCGCGCGGTTGATGTCGGCAGACGTCGCGCGGGCGACCGATCCGATCGCTTCGCCGGTGAACGGGTTCGTCACCGTCACGTCGGTGGGTGGTGCTGTCATCGCGTCAACACGCTACGGGCATCGCCAGGCGATTGTCCACTCCCCAGGCATGCCCTCGGGGCCCGTGCAGAACGGCTGCACCGCAGCGCTACGTTCGGCTCCATCGCAGGACCTCGCGTCCTGGGCGTGGATCGCCGTCGCCAGGCTCGGCCGTGACGCTGATGGTGGGAAACGTCGCCGGGTCGGCGGTAACGGCGAGCGTGACTTCGGTGCGCCCGGCCTTGTCCGGATGGAACGCTGCGGGTCGCGAAACAGCGCCCCAGCCCCTGCCCTGCACCGGGGTGCGCCATCGCGCGCACCCCGGATCGGGAGATTTGGTCAGACCGCTTGTGGCGGGGCGACCAGGGTCAGCGTGGTTCTACTTGAGCGTGCCACTCCGGATCCGGCGAGTGCCACCACCTTTGCGCGGACCCGAAGCGGGCTCTTGTCGGCGAGGAACGCCCGACCGCGTGCGTTGAGCGTCACCTTGACGGTGGCCACCTTGCCGCTTCGGATGACGAACGAGCTGGTCCCGATGACGATATCGCCCGTGGCCGCGGCGGCCTTCACCGAGCTGGCAGGGGGTCGTTTCGCGAGCAGGGTCACCTTGCCCGAGCAGGTCGTCTTGCTCGGCCCGGTGCAGGCGATGGTGAGCGGAGCGCGCCAGAGACGTGACACTTTGACGCGGGCGCTCCTGAGGGTTGCGAGCGCACGTTTCACCGTCACCGTCGTGACCGTCGTCGTCGGCGTTGTCCGTGTCGTTGTCGCCGCGGT
>JANMDV010000243.1:0-2691 GCA_031376485.1 Actinomycetota bacterium | reverse complement strand
AGTCGCACACTTGACACGTGCCGATGTTGAGCCGCTGGACACTCTGGAACTTCCCCCCGCAGATTGGGGTGGACGGCAGGATGGATCACCGACTCGGCCGGCCGCGCCGGTCACGAGCAGGGCCCGCTTGCCTGTGCCCATTAGCTGCACACCCCAGGATCGTTTACGTCTCTCGCCTCGCGCCAGGCCAGTCGCCAGTCCACCCACCTCATCGGGGCGATACCGCTTCTCCCTGGGACCGTCGTAGATTATCGTTGGCTCATGATGGACAGCGGGCAACCAGCGCACGAGCGGTACCGAGCTCAGCTTGAGTTGGCCCGTTCGGACACCTCGATCGTGGACGCGATGGACGCCGACCCGGGCCGCCGCGAGTGGTGGCCGCTCGGCAGCACGGTGCGGCGCACGTTCGGTCGGTTCTTACCAAATGCCGCGCCGTACCTCTCCATCGTTCTGGAAACACTCGACGATCCCCAGGTGATCGTCTCCGTGGAGGCATTCGAGGAACGGCCCAATACACCCGATCAGTGGGTCGTGCGGCTGGATACGCTCGGATGGCTCCGTATCGCGCTCGCAACCGCTGACCCCAAACTCCCGACGCTCGCGGCACTCGTCGACCTGCACCACAGCAGGGTCGTCCGCTACCGGCCAGGCCAGCGCTGCGTCGTCCGCGTCGACGAGGGCGGTGTCACCCGTTGGGCCAAGACGTTCGCGGATGATCACGGCGCGGCCATCCACCGCACCGATTGCATGCTCTGGGAACACCGCAATGAACTGACGTTCCAAGTCGCGCCGCCGGGACGATACGACCCGGCCAATCGCACGATCTGGAACGACAACGTCTCGGGAGTGCCGGTCCTGCCCGAGTTGATGAGTGTGAACGGTCCCGCGCTCGCCGAGCGAATGGGTCGCGCGTGCGCATCGCTGGCGACCTCGACACTCACGCCGGTCGACGTCCTGCGCGCCGAAGACGAACTCGAGCGAACGACCGTGCGGGCCAAGACGCTGGCCGCGACGGTGCCGTCACTCGCACCACAGGTCGACGAGTTCCTGCGGCTCCTCGCGCCGGCGCTCAGAGCCGCGACAGGACGATCTCCACGGCCGCTCCACGGAGCGCCGCACCCCAAGCAATGGCTTCTGAGCGGATCCGACCTCGGGCTCGTGGACTTCGACGGGGCAGCGCTCGGGGACCCCGAGCTCGAGGTGGCGACCTTCCAAGCCGAGATCGATTTCAAGAGCGGGATTCTCGCCGGGCCCGACGCCGTCAACCAGGCGTTCCTCGACGGGTACGAGGCGGTGGCGGGCCCCCTCAACCGGCAATTGCTCGCCGGATATCGGGCGGCCAAGCGCATGCACAAGGCGCTGCGCACCGCCCAGGCGATTCGTCCCGAGGGAGCTGAGCGCGCCACCGTGCACATGCAACGCGCACTTGACGCTCTCACCGCCGACCCGGATTAGAGTCCGCACATGTGCCTAAGAAACGTGCTGGCTGCGTCGTGGTACGAGACAGATGAGACACACACCCCGCATCGACTACTGCCGACACACGCTACTGGGCACTCGGTCCCCGTGTGACACGAGCGGGCGGGGCCACATGGACCGCCCTCGGGCGCAAGACACATCTGGAGATCACACTGCGGCGGTACCCGTACCTCGCATCCCCCGCGCCACAGCCGGGGTCAGGCGATGATCCGCCGTCGCCAACGCGAAAACCCGCACGCACGACGCCTTGTCCGCGGCATCGTCCGGCGCCATTGGCTCGCGCTGGGAGGAGGTGGACTCGGTGCCATCCTCATCACCGCCGCAGAACTCGCTGCGCCGTTTCCGCTCAAGTGGGTGCTCGACGAGATCATCCACAACCGAAGCGGCGTGTTCCAGTTCGACGACGGCGAGATCCGACTGCTTTTCATCCTCGCGCAACTCGTCATCGGCATCGCGCTCGTCGGGGCGTTGGGCACATATGTGGGGGAGCTGTGGTTGAAGCGCGCAGGCGAGCGCATCGCGCATGAGCTGCGGGTCAGGACGTACGGGCACCTGCAACGGCTGTCCCTGGGCTTCCACGACAAGCACCACAAGGGCGACCTCGTCACGCGCCTGACCGAGGACGCGAACGCCGTCGGCGACCTTTTCTCCGACGCAATCGGCTCGATGGCGCAAGCGGGCCTGCTGCTCGCGGGCATCGCGACGATCTCGCTCATCCTCGATCCGTGGTTGGCGATCGTCCTGCTCGTCGTCACCCCGGTGCTCGGAATCGTCACGGGGTACTTCCGCAAGCGCGTCCGCCTGGCGGCCCGAGCACAACGGGCGCATGAGGGCCAGATCGCATCGCTGGCGGCAGAGAGCCTCTCCGGAATCCGCGTCGTCAAAGCCTTGGGTGGCGAGGACTACGAGAACGACCGGGTGGCCGTGAGCAGCGAGGAGCGCCGTCGCCACGGCGTCCGCGTCGCCGGCCTCGAAGCCCGCTTCTCCGCCGCCGTGGAGGTGATCGGCGCCATCACCATGGCCGTCGTGCTGGTCTTCGGCGCGTTCCGTGTCTCGGCCGGCGCACTGACCGCCGGTTCGCTCGTCGTGTTCGTGCAGTACTCGCGCCGCCTCTACCGGCCCCTCAAAGACATCGCCCGCTACTCGACCAAAGCGGCACGGGCTATGGCCCGCGCCGAGCGGATCGCCGATGTGCTGAGCGCGGACGACATG